>CAZLEE010000248.1:0-5616 GCA_964558455.1 uncultured Verrucomicrobiota bacterium
GGCAAAAAACCCCCTCTCAGCACCCCGAAGAATCAGTAATTCGGAATCGCCGTTTATAATGGATAACGGGCGCCACCGCAAAAAATGACTGAAAAGAAGAGCGGTTGGCGGGTAAGTTTGCAATAGCAGACACTTTGGACGACGTTCCCGGGATGTAACTCTTTGCCAATTACGGACGATACCCCCTTCAAAATTGAGGTTTTAAGAGCGAGCGGCGAGCCTGCGCCCGGCGTGGAGGTCGTATGCATCCGTCCCTTCTATCCTGCGGTTCTGGCTGACAGAACCATCAAAGGCGGCGATGAAAGACAGCACACGGATTCCAAAGGCCGGTTTCTGCTTTCGCCTCCGTTTACCGGGCTTATGTTGGTCATTGCCACCGATAAGGATTTCAGCATGGCCTTTGGCCAGGACCTTGTTGGCGGGCAAAAGATGGTAATGCAGCCATGGGCGGACGTGGAGGGTGTTTGGAAAAACCAGGGCCGCCCGCAGTCAGGCCGGCTGATCCGCCTTGTTTGTCGGAACCGGGAGTTTCGCGAGCTTTTCCAGATACGAGCCGAATCCGTGAGTAATTTGGACGGCCGCTTCGTGTTTAAGAACGCCCCCCCGACCGCCGTCCTGCTTGAGGATCGTCTCACTCACCCGGCAGGGGTATGGCATACCCTGAAACGCCTGACGCCTGCGCCGGGAAGTCGGGATTTTGTCGAAATCGCCACGCGCGGCAGGACGGTGATCGGACAATTATCGCCCGTCAGCGCGCTGAAAGTGGACTTTGCCGACTGTGACGGCTGGCTGCGTCCCGACGTTGAATGGTGGAAAGAGAGGAAGATACCCGCCCCGCCCAAGGAATTGAACACTCCTTCCAAAAGGGAAAAATGGAGATATGAATATTACCAGACCAATGACGGCCGTGAATATCTTGACGCGCGGGATAAAGTGAGACCGCTTGAAATTCAAGCGAACGGCTCGTTCATCGCCGAATTGGTCGCTCCTGGCCAGTACACCCTGGAAGGGAAGCTGGCGGAAAACGGGGAGGTCGTGGCCGCGCTGGAGAAAATGTCGTTTACGGTTCCCGATGAAGACAGGGAACCGTTGCCCATCGGCAAGGTGGACCTTTGCCCGGCAATTTAGTTGACAATAAGCCGCCCGCCCCGGATTCAACGGGCCGGGGCGCGGCCCAGGTCGTAGACGTGGACGGCCAGGGGCTTGAAGTCGTCGGTCATTTGGGATTTGGCCAGCTTCACGGAACGTCCTTCAAAGAGCACGCCGGCTTGCTTGGAGCGCAACTTGCCCAGCTTGAATGTGACTTGACTGGGTTCGGTCGTGGTATTGACGGCGATCAAATAAAGCCGCCCGCCTTGTTGCTTGAGCCGGGTGTCGATTTTTCCGTTGGGCGGAAGGCAGGTTGCCACGCCCCGGTCATCCGGGGAAAGCAGCACAGGGGAGAGTGTCTTGACCTCGGCGGCAATGCTCTTCAGCCAACCCCACATTTCCTGGTATTGGGGCAGGACCCGCAGGTCGTAGTAGCAGTAGTAAATCAGGCCCTTGGCTCCGTGTGTCAGCGCCAGATAGGTCATGCACCGGCTCTCCTCGTAGGTGGGGGCGCGCCCTTCCTTTAGTTCCGCTTCCGACGGGGCATGACCCCGGTCCTTGTTTTCGGAAGTGTATTGGTACCAGCCAAACGCCTGCGGCACCAGCCAGATGGGCTTGTGCAAGGCCACCGCCGTTTTTGCAACTTCAGACTCCTCGCTGACTTCGGTCACGGGAACTTTCGGAACGGGATAGCGATCAACGCCCATGATGTCGGTGGTGGCAGGGAAGAGTTTTACTTCCGGCATGTTGCAAAGCACGATGTAGCAGGGATGGTTGGGGTCGCCGTTCGCGATGCGGTGGTAGTAATCCTCCAACTTGGGTTCAAGCTCGGGCGACAGTTCGTCGTTCAAGTACCAGGCCAGCACGGCGGGATGATTCTTGTAGGCGCCAACCACGGCGTCGGCGATGGCCTGGTTGCCGGACAGTCCTTCCCAGGAATTGATGTAGGTTGCGGTGGGATAGACGTCGTTAAGACAATAAATGACTTTGAGGCCCTTCTGCCGCGCCCGGTCGAGGTAAGCGAGCATCCGGTCTTTCGGCACATGATTGACGCCGTAGTTCAGCAGGCAGTTGAAGGGGCTGTCGGCGATCTCGTCCAGATAGGAGTCGTTGGTGCTGTTGAACCAGCCGAGAGGGAAGAACGGCTGGCCATCGACTATCGTGTTGTTGTCGGCATCAATATAGACTTTCAAGGCCCCCAATTCAGCCGGGGTGAGTTTGTGCAGCGTCCAGGTTTTGGCCAGCAACGACTGGCCGGTGGAGGCTTGGATGATGGCGGCGGTGAATTGCACCGGCCCCGCCGGCAACTTTGCCGCGGACAGCGATGCGGTCGTCGTGTTGGCATCCAAAATGGATGTGCTGGAAACATGCGTCTTCCCGGCCACCGCCGTCAGGCGCAAACGCAACTCCGCCGGATTCACCCCGTTTTCCTCCGCATGCAGCAACGCGCCAACCTGGAGGGTCTTCGCGTCGGGCAGGATCAATTCCCGGTAATTTGGGCGGATCAGGTCGAAATTGGCCAGGGGCGCTTTTTCACCGGGTACCAGGCGGAAATTGTCCACCGTGACGCCGAACGAGTGGTCGGGAACCGAGGCCCAGAGCAGAATTTCCTGAATATTACCCAGGTCAACCCCGGCCAAATCGGAAAGGATCAATTCGACGGTGCTTTTTCTTCCCGGCTGGAGCATGCGTTTGATGGAAGCTCCATTTTTGCCGGGGGCGTCGCGCAGCTCAATGGCCAACTCGGATTGTTGGTCGCTATCAATCCAGACATCGAACACGAGTTTGGCGTAGTGCGACCAATCCTTGACGGCGTAACCCCGGCCCTGGTCCCAATCGATGGCGGCCGACGGCCATTGGTTCCCGCCGACCTCGTATTTCGGGATGACGAACCGCATGGCCTGCATCCCTTCGGAAACCGGCTGGTTTGTAAGCGCACAATCCAAGCCGTGCCAGCCGTTTGTCCCTCCCGGCCCTTCAAACCCGAACAAGACCACCTCGCTCTGCGCCCGGGGCAATTTTACCGGCTGCCCGGACAATAAACTTCCTGTCCCCAAGGCGAGAAAGATTACGGCCAAAGAAAGCAAACAGGATTGGGAACGAGTTTTCATGAACGGAAAGTGGGGGTTTTTTGCAGCCTTGTCCAGTTGGAAGACCCCAAAAATCAGTTGATCCAGATGATCTCCGAGGCTTTGTCTCCGGTCATGGCGGTCACTGGAATGCCAGTGTCCATCAGTTCCCGCCCGGTCTTGACGCAGTTCAACGCCGTCCGGTCTTGGAAGGTCAGGGTGTAGCGCTTGTTCCGGTTCAGGCCCTTGAGTTTGATCATTTTTGCATCGCCATCCGCCGCCTTGACCGAGGGTTTGAAAATAAAGACCGAACCCCGGTTGATCTTCGTGTTGAAGTATTCCAAGCCGTCCCAATTGACGCCGTCCGCCATGGGCAGTATGTGGTAAACGTCCGCGCCTCTCAGAATCGGTCTTTGCCGGGTCTTGTATAACGCAATGTGTTGCCGATAGATGGGATTATCCGCCGCCCAGGTCAGTATCGATCCCATCATATCCGTCCTCAAGTTATACGCGCTGTCGGCCGGACCGAGATCGGATTTCAACTGAACCGGGTTGATCGGGTAGGAATTGCAATAGTAGGTCGTCCGGGTCAGACAGGCATCCTGGTCGCTGTCGTTCATGGTGCAAAACGTCATGCGCCGGCAGATGGCGAATCCTTTGTATTTTCCGCCATTGCAGCAGTTCTCGTAGCGGAAGCCCGGCCGGTCGTGGATGAGATGATCCATGATAAACAAAAAATTCGACACGCCTTCGTAGGTTTGGGGGATGGGTTCTCTGGGAGCGGTGTAAAGATCGGTTCTCCACATATCGAACCAGCCTTTGTCATATCTTTCCCGGACCGCCGCCAATTCGGCATCCCTCCCGGCCAAAGTGGTCAGATCGCAATCGTTGTAAGTGCCGCCCATATACAAGGAAGCCTTCAAACCTGCCCGGTGCGCCTTGGCGGCGTAATTAAAACCATCCGGCCAGACATCGTGGTGGAACGTCCAGTCGCGATTGCCATACCAGCACTGGCCGGTGCCGTCCCAGAAATCAAATTTAACACATTCCACCCCGGTCGCGGCCAGGGCGTCGTAGGCGCTTTGCGGAGTGCTGCCGATCACGCTGGCGCTGCCGTTCCCGCCCAGCCCCTGCATGCAAACTTCTGTCCAGGGTTCGCCCGCGTTGTCGTGCAGGCTGCGGGTGATTTTGTGGTTCCAGAACCATTTCTTAAAATGATTGCTCCCGTCGTCAGGGTCGCCTTTGTAGGTTCCGTAATAAACGCTCGGAATGGTGAACAGCCCGTCCGCCTCCTGGGTCACCGTCCCGGTAAAAGGCAGGACGGAGACGGTCAGGTCAACCCCCTCCGAACCGGAGGCGATTTGGAGGGCGCCCAGTTCCCATTCGTACCCGATATAGGCTCCGTGGCTGGAACCGGCATCAAACATGACGAACGGCACGTAACGGCTGTCCTTCGCGTCGTGGAAGTTGGGACCGATCAAATCATTGTCCATGCGGCCTTGGCCCGCGCTCGTTTTCTCAAAACTGAGCAGGCGGACAAACCGGTCCGCATCAAGCCGCGCCACGCCGGCCGCGATGTCGGCGCTGTAAATCACCGCCCCGCCCGTCTTATTCTGGATCGTCACCTGATTTTCCACCGGCCCCGGCCCCGGATGGGCGCTCCAAATGGACTGCAATTCCAGCGTCGGCGCGGTGCTGACAAAGCACAACACGACCCTTTTCCCGTCCTTTCTATCTTTGCGCGCCCCGGCATAGGTCCAATTCGGAGTCTGGCCGACATTCGTTCCAACGCCCGCGATTCGGATGCTATTCCGGCCGGGAAGCGGAACTTCGGAAGGCGACGGCGTCCAATTCCAGCCCTGCGCGGGATTTATGAGCCGGTCAATGCGGATTTTATTGTTCGACACCGATATTTCGAGGCGGGTGTCATCGGTGGACAACGTCCAGCGGCCACCCGCCATGCTCCGGGATTCCGCCCTCTGAGCGCCCGGCAACAAACTCCCCGCCATCACCACGCCAAAAAAAAGATTTCTTACGAAGATATTCATGCTTGTCACCAGGAATCCTATCCCCTCCCGTTTCCCGCCACAACATCAGATCGGAAATGTTATCAAACCATTCGTGGTCAACTGCGCCCGAACGGCTTTGAACTAGACAAATGAATGGGAACCAGTGGACAAAGTTCCGGGACGATTCATTTGATGCTCAATTTCCAAGCGCCGTTAAAGCCGCTTGAAGTCGCGCCCGCTTGTGCGAATCTTTTTCCGCTCTCAGTGCTTTTTGCAAACGCAATTGCACAAAGTCTTTATCCCCGTAAACACGATTCATGACATCGAGAGACAACTCCCGAACATGGGTGTCATCGCATTCCGCTATATTTCGGATTACCGGCGGAATTGAGAGAGTGCCGATTTTTACCAGCGCATCCCTGGAGGGGTAGGCCAAAAATATCGGCAGG
>CAZLEE010000249.1:0-5593 GCA_964558455.1 uncultured Verrucomicrobiota bacterium
TACATACAAAAATGCTGATTTTATTGGTACTATTTTGAGTTTTCAAACAGGCTCTGAGGCCGCTGCAGTCATAAAAAGCGTCCTCCCCGATGCTGGTCAGCCCGCCGGGAAGCGAGACGTTGGTCAGCGCCGCGCAGAAAGCGAAAGTATTATTTTCCAGGCTGGTGACACTGCTTGGAATGGTCATGCTCAGCAGATCATTGCAACCATAGAACGCGTCGCTCCCAATGCTCTCCACGCTTTCGGGAAGGGCTGCCGTGACCAGGTTGTTGCAGTCATAAAACGCATCGTCCCCGATGCTGGCCAGGCCGTTGGACAGGGTGACGTTGGTCAGCCCGCCGCACCCGTCGAACGCGTCCTCGCCGATATTGGTGACGCTGCCTGGGATCACGACATTGGGCAGCGCGGAACATTGCAGGAATGCGCCGCCGCCGATGCTGGCGACGCCGTCAGGAATCACGATGTTGGTCAGGCCGTTGCAATAATTGAAGGCAAAATCCCCGATGCTGGTGACGCCCGCCGGGATCGTGACGCCAGCCAGGTTGCCGAGGTTGCCGAAAGCGTTGTCGCCAATGCCGGTCACGAGCAGATTGTTGATGGCGGACGGAATAGTCACGACACTCGCAGACCCGGTGTAACCGGTAATGGTGATGGTGTTCGTGTTATCGGGATTTACGGCGTAGGAGAAGCCGTTGGCAGATCCTGATTGAGCGTAGAGCGCGGAGGCGGCCAGGAACAGCAAACCTGTCAGGATGGAGGCGGCTTTTTTCATAAGCGGAGCTTGTGACAACCCCGCAGTTGAATCAAGCATAAAAATAAGTTGACAAGGCAGGAGGCGGGAAACGAAGCCCAAAGGCGACCGCCAGACAAAATAATGAGGTCACCGCCTGCCGCCCACCGCCATCTGCTTTTGTCTCCGATTTCAGAATTTCAGCGTTTCAGTTTTTCAGCGTTTGCCGCATCTCCCATTTTCCCCCACCGAAAGGCTTGTCAGATTGCCCGTTTCGGACGAACATAGCGTCTTGCAGATGAATTTTTGGACACGTATTTATAAGCCGGTTCTGCTGATCCTGGCCGCCGCGTTCTTTTGCCTTGCCGGGCAGATGCAGTCGCGGCTCAACGTGGACCGGAAGTCCATGGGGTTGACCAAACTCGACCCGCTGCAGAACGCCCCCCCCGTGCTCGCTTTCACCACCGTCGCTCTCGGAGGTTTTCGCGGTTTGATTGCCAACGCCCTCTGGATGCGCCTCTCCGATTTGCAGAACGACGACAAGTATTTTGAAATGGTGCAACTGGCCGACTGGATCACCAAGCTGCAACCGCACATGGTGGCGGTCTGGCAATATCAGGCTTGGAACATGGCCTACAATATTTCGGTCAAGTTCAAAAGCCACGAAGACCGCTGGCAATGGGTGCTGCGCGGCATTCAATTGTTGCGCGACGACGGCTTGAAGTATAATCCCAACGAAACAAGGATTTACCGGGATCTTTCCTGGCTGTTCCAGCATAAGATGGGCGCAAATCTTGATGACGCCCACATGACTTACAAGCTCCATTGGGCGCAGATGATGCAAGAGGTGCTGGGAGGCCGGCCTGATTTCAAGGAACTGGAAAACCCCACCACGCCGGAATGGAAGGAACGGGCGCGCCAATTGCGGGAAGTCTATAAAATGGACCCGAAAATTGTCGAGCAGGTGGACAAAGCCTATGGTCCCTTCGACTGGCGTTTGCCGGATGCGCACGCCGTCTATTGGGCGGAATTGGGCCGCATCTACGGCCGGGCCGAAAGTCAGGAAACGTTGCGGCGCTCCGTTTACCAGACCATGCAGCAGATGGGTTTCCGCGGCGGGTCGCTCTCCCCCTACATCACCAATTGGACGCGTGAAAATTTCGTGCTCCGCCCCAATCTCGACCAAATCCCCACCATCAGCGCCTCCTACGAAAGAATGATCGCCGAGGAAACGAACAATCCCCAGGGCTTGCAGCAGAATATGGAGACGGCCCACAAGAATTTCCTGAAACAGGCCATTTACCTGCTCTATGAAGACGGACGCGAAAAGGACGCCCAGCATTGGTTCACCCACCTGAAAACAATTTACACCAACGCCTTCGTCGGCAAGGAGGCCAATATCAGCCTGGAAAATTTCGCCGTCAGCCAGATCATCACCGACAACAACGAAACCGACCAGGACAAGGTTGAGGCCAGCATTCTTGGCATGTTTGACAATGAATTTTTGTGCCTGATCACGGACAATGACGACCAGGCCATCAACTACGACAACATGGCGAAGAAGATTTGGAAACATTACAACGACCAAACGGTGGGCGCTTCCAAGGAGCGGCTGGAGTTGAAATCGATTGCCCAATTGCGACAGTATGTGTTGGACAGGCTGATGAATCCGAACGGGGGGTTATCGCCGCGCGCCCGCGCCATTCTCAAATCCAAACTGAATCTGCCGGCGGAACAGCCCAAACCGGCTCCCGCCGCCCCGGCCCCCGCTCCCGCGACCTAGCCGACGCGGAACGAAATTTTGGTGATTAAATCGCGCCCGAAACTGTTTTGCAACCGCTCCAGAATTTCATGACGGCGGTAACGCACAATTTCACTCAGCCACACGCTGCTGTCCACGGTCACAAACAAAGTGCCGCGGCGAATCCCCGTCGGCTGCGCGTGGGCCGTAACGTTCGGGTCGATTTGATTGCTCCAGACCTTGAGGATTTCCGTTTCCGACTGCCGGGTGTCGATGTGCAAACCCGCCAGGACGCGCGGCATGACATCAGCCGCAGGCTGCGCCGATGGTTGCCGCGCTTTTTCTTCGCTGCTCCAATCCCAGCGCCGCCACTGCGCCAGCGCCCGATGCCGCGCCGACAACGGCTTTGCCGCCGGTTTCAAATTGCGATAAGGAAATGGGCGGTCCACGCCCTGACCGTAGCAAACCAAAACCGAAATTCAATCAGAATACGCCTTCGTTTTCCTAATCCTAATCTTCCATCGCCCCGACCCCTCCCTTACGGATTAGGAGCAGGATTAAGATTAAGATTAGGAGTTGGATTCTCGTGAACCCTCCTCCGCTCCATCTCCGAAACTGGCTCATCCCCGGCGTGATTGGATTGGTTCTGCTGGGTTGGGGCGGCTGGCATTTCTTCCACCGACCGCCGTCCGCGCCGGGGTTCGCGGCGTCTGCCTTGACCTCCGAATCCTGCCGCGCCTGTCACCCGGCCGAATATGATACGTGGCGCGCCTCGCACCACGGCCAGGCCGAACGCCCGATCAACCTCGCCCTTGATCGAACCGCCTTCGAGCCGTTCCACGTTTTCAAGGCCGGCTCAAAAACAAACCAAACCAGATTTTCCGACGGCCGGTTGCAAATCCTCACCATGGGTTCCACCACCAACATCGAACCTTTTTCCGTCCAACGCGTCCTCGGCGTCGAACCGCTGCGGCAATATTTGACTGACATGGGGCGGGGCCGCTGGCAGGTGCAGGAAGACTCATACGATCCCCGCTCCAACCAGTGGTTCGATGTTTTCGGCAACGAGGACCGTCAACCGGGCGAATGGGGGCAATGGACGGGCCGGGGCATGAATTGGAATTCCACCTGTGCCGAATGTCACAACACCCGCCTGCAAAAAAATTACGACGACGCCACCGATTCCTACCACACCACCATGGACGAAATGGGCGTCGGCTGCGGCGCTTGTCACGCCGGGATGCCGCAACATGCCGTCTGGCAGAAGAAACATCCGGGCAGGAAAAAAGACCCGACCCTGGCCAAACCGGTCGCAGCCCAGACGCTCGGCGTCTGCGGCTCCTGCCATTCGCGCCGTGAAGATTTAACCGGCAATTTCACCCCGGACAAATCGTTCTTTAACGAGTATCAATTGCAAATCCTGGATGAAACCGACACCTGGTTCGCCGACGGCCAGGTTCACGGCGAGGACTACGAATTCGAGGCCTTCCTTGGCAGCAAGATGAGCCAGCGCGGCATCATTTGTATTGACTGTCACAACCCGCACTCGGCCAAAACCCTGTTGCCCGGCAACAATCTCTGTCTGCGCTGCCACAACGGAAGCTTTACCAATGCGCCGGTTATCGACCCCGCCGCCCATTCGCATCACGACCCCGCCGGAATCGGCAATCAATGCATCGGCTGCCACATGCCGGTGACGGTCTATATGCAGCGCCACGAGCGGCACGACCACGGTTTCACCATTCCCGACCCGTTGCTGACCAGGGAATGGGCCATCCCCAACGCCTGCAATCGTTGTCACGCCGACAAAACCGCCGATTGGTCGGAAACGTATGCAAAAAAGTGGTACGGCCAAAAAATGGAACGCCACACTCGCGAACGCGCCCGCTGGCTGGCGTCGGCGCAAAAGGGCGAAGACAGCGCAAAACCGCATCTGATCGAAATGCTCGCGCCGGCGCGTGAAAGTTTTTACTGGCGCGCCGCCGCCGCCGGATTGCTCTGGCACTGGCCGCAGGATGCCGCCGTCAAAACCGCCCTCCTCGCCGCGCTCCACGACGAACATTCGCTGGTGCGCGAGCGCGCCATCGGTTCCATCGAACCCATGATTGATGCCGGCGATTCCGACATTGCCGCCGCCATGCAACCCCTCTTGAAAGACCCCGTTCGCAGTGTGCGGGTTGCCGCCGCCTGGGCCTTGCGCGCCACCGTCCCAATCGGAATCGGCGCCGGCCTGGAACTGCAAACCATGCTGGACTACAACGGCGACCAACCCATTGGCCGTTACCGCAAAGCCATGTTCGCCCTCGCCCGGCACGATCCCGCCGAAAGCCTTTCCCATTTGCGCGAAGCCATTGCCTGGGACCCCTACTCTCCGCCCTTCCGCTACGAAATCGCCGATGTCCTGGCCGGCTTGGGACAGACCAACGAAGCCATCCACCAGTTGGCCGAACTCTGCCGCCTGCTGCCGGAATCCGACGAAGCACAATTCAAGCTCGGCCTCGCCCTGGCCGACGCCCAACAAATCGAACCCGCCATGGCCGCCTTCAGACAGACCGTCAAGCTTGACCCGAAAAATCTCCTCGCCTGGTACAACCTTGGCCTCACCGCCAGCGCGATGGGTCAAGTCGAAGAATCGCTGGCCGCCCTGGATCGCGCCGCCGCCCTGGCCCCGTCCGATCCCCAGGTTCCCTACGAAAAAGCCCGGACCCTGCTTCGCGCCCGCCGTTATCCCGAAGCCCGCGTCGCCGCCCGCCAAGCCCTCAAGCTCCAACCCGGTTTCAAACCCGCCCAAGACCTGCTGGACACCTTGTCCTCGGATTGATTGTGAAATTGAAGGTTTAAGAAAAAATGTTTTTGCCGTCAACTCGCGCCTCTTAGCGTCCTAAATCGTGGCGCAAGCGTCTCCACCGCGCTGATGTCGCGCCCCGTCAGTCTATGTTGTTTTCTCGCTTGCCTCCAAGCCCGCAACCCATAATGCTTGCTCCCATGTTCCACCTAATAGATGTTTTTGGGGAGCGAGTATGAAACCAACTCCGACTAACATAAATCGTCTCGCCAAATCCGCGCTATCTGGCTATCCTATTGACGCAACCTGACTCAATGGGTAGTGCTTGGTGAGCGAT
>CAZLEE010000250.1:0-5567 GCA_964558455.1 uncultured Verrucomicrobiota bacterium
TGAGGCAAACATCTGAGAGACAATTTAACGAGATTTTGAAATTAAGAATCTAATCTCCGAGCCTCCCATCTCCAATCTTCCGGCTTCCATCTTCTATTTTTTTTAAAAAATCCATTGACGATTGAATATATTAGTTGTATATGTAGTCTAACGAATATTTAAAACCATGAACCTTAGCCAAAACCGCCAGACCGCCTCCTTGTCCGCCATAGCCTTTGGCGGCGGATGCTTTCCCTTTGCTCCAGTCCGCCGGCCGCTGCCTTGCCAATTTCAGTTTTTCAGTTTCTCAGCGTTTTCGGTCACCGCCCACCGGATTACCGTCAACCGGATTACTGCCCTCCGGCCTTGCAATTTCAACTTTTGCCCCCCCATAAAATGCAGCCCACTCCCCCCTATAAAGACCCCCATAAAATCCATAAAATGGGTTTTTGCCACTTTTTGGTTGCAACTATATTACAATCAACATGTTGCATATAAAACAGGCTGGAAAATTTTATGGATTATCCATAAAATTTTATGGGGGGGTGGGTGGGGGGGGTATAATGAGAATTAACCAAACGCCACAGGAAGGCCCCTCCGCAGCCGCGCGGACCGATCATCGGCGGGATGGGCGCCTGCCTGTTTTATTCCTTGGCGATGCCGAGTTTTTCCATCAGGTCGTAGAGCGTCGGACGGCTCACGCCCAATTCGGCCGCCGCCGGCGCGATTTTGCCGGAATGTTTGCGCAAGGCGTTTTGGATCATTTCACGCTCCAGATTTTCCCGCGCCTCCTTCAAACTCACCGCCGCGCCCTGGCTCGCCGGGGCCAATTCCAGGTCTTTTACCGTCAAACGTTTCCCTTCGCACATGATCACCGCCCGCCGCACGCAGTTTTCCAATTGCCGGACATTTCCCGGCCACTCATTCCGATCCATGGCGCGCAACGCTTCCTGGTCAAACGCCAGCCCGGTCTTGTTGGCCTGGGCCTCGAATCGTTGCAGGAAAAACTGCCCCAGCAGGCGGACGTCCCCCTCCCGCTCGCGCAGGGGCGGCAAAGTGATCTGCACCACCGCCAGCCTGTAAAACAAATCCTCGCGAAACGTCCCGGCGGTCATGCCCTTTTTCAGGTCCGCGTTGGTGGCGGTAATGACGCGCGCATCAATGGGGATCGGCGCCCGGCCGCCGACGCGTTCGATGCATTGTTCCTGCAAAAAACGCAGCAATTTGACTTGCAGCGGGAGGGGGATTTCGCCGATTTCGTCCAGGAACAACGTGCCGCCATTGGCCATTTCGAGGCGGCCTTTGCGCTGGGCGTGAGCGCCGGTGAAGGAACCTTTTTCGTGCCCGAACAATTCGCTCTCGAGGAGCGTTTCGGGGATGGCGCTGCAATTGATGGCGATGAACGGCCCGTTTTTGCGCGCGCTGCATTGATGGATCGCGCGCGCCGCCATTTCCTTGCCCGTGCCGCTTTCCCCCAGCAGCAGCACCGGCGCATAGGTTGTCGCCACCTTGCGGATCGACTCAAAAACACTTCGGATCGCGGGGCTGATCCCCAACATTCCTTCAAAGGCGTTTCCGGCCAGCATCTGCTGCATGTCACGGAACTCGAACTCCAGGCTGGCCACATGGAAACTGCGGCGCAACACCAGTTTAAGATCCTCCGTATCGACCGGCTTGACCAAAAAATCGTAAGCGCCCGCCCCGATGGCGCGCAACGCGATCCCTTTCTCGCCCTGGCCCGTGATGATCACCACCTTCACCAGCCTTTCCAGCGAGAGCAACTCCGCCAACGCGTCCAGCCCTTCATCCGGATTGCTTGGATTGGGCGGCAGGCCCAAATCCAGCAGCACCACCAGCGGCTTCGCCGTCTGGAATGCGCCGATTGCGCTGGCCCGGTCCTCCGCCAGGAGGATTTCATAATCGGCCGAGAGCGCCCACTTCATCTGGGTGCGAATTTCCTCGTCGTCGTCAACAATCAACAATTTAGGATTCATTTTAATTCTTTTCGGACAGGCAGCAGGACACGAAAGGTCGTGCCTTTTTTCAATTCGCTTTCGACCTCGATTCGTCCCCCGTGCGCTTCCACAATCATTTTGCTTTGGAACATGCCGATGCCAAACCCGTTTTTCTTGGTGGTTTGGAACGGGCGGAAGAGCGCGTTGCGCATAAACTCCGGTTCCATGCCGCAGCCGTTGTCCGACACGGTCAGTGCCATCCAACCATTATTCTGGCTGGTTTCCACCACAATCTGGCCGCCTTTCGGGGCCGCCTCGGTCGCATTGAGCATCAGATTTGTCACCACCTTGAATATTTGGTCCTGGTCCAAAAAGGTTTTCAGCCCCGGCTGCATATGTTTGACCAGCGTGACCCCGGCCGCGCCGTTCCAACTGGCCAGCGCCCGCTCCACCACCTCATTCAAATCCGCCGCCGCCGGGTGGATTTGCAAATCGTGCCGCAGCAGGCTCAGGCGGCTGATGAGATTGTTAATATGCTCGCACGTCTTTCCCACCCCGCGCAAAGCGTCCGCCCGGAATTCGGGATTATCAAAATGAACCGGCAAATTTTTCAACATCAAGTTCAAGGTCGAGGCCGTGTTTTTCAAGTCATGCACAAAAAAAGCCGACATGGTTTGAAACGCCTCCAGTTCCTTCGTCTGCAAAAGTTTTTGCGACAACTGCGCGTTCAGCAACCCCGCCGCCACCTGGTTCCCGGCGCATTTGAGCAGGTCAAAATCCTGCAACGAGAAGGAAATACCGCCCACCCGGTCCCCGAGCAGCATCACGCCCATCAACTGCGCTCCCGCGTGCATCGGCACACAAATCCGCCGGCCGCCGGTCCGGAACTGGGCGGGATGACACCGGCGCAACGCCGCCGCCCATTCTTCCCGCGAAGTTTCAATATCCTCCGGCTCGGGGCGTTCTTCCATGATTCGGATGATTTCCCTGGCGGTTTCCGTGGCGGGCGCCAATTCATTGCCTTTGGCGGGCGACAAGAGGGTTGAATTCGCAAACACCAGATTTTCCCGTTTTTCATCCACCAACCAGATTGAGACCGAGAGCGCCTTGAATATTTCCGCCACCTGTCTGACCGCCGCCTCGCAAAGTTCCTCCTGTTTGACCCGCGACGCGATGGCTTCCGTGAAACTGCGCCAGACCGTCCGGTAATCATAAAGGGGCCGTTGCAAATAACGGCTCAAAAACCGCCCTCCGATCAAACGCGCCCGTTCCGAAAAACCGGTCACCACCGCCCCCACCAGCAAGAGCAGGACGGCGAATACCTTCGCATGAAAACTCGCGTTTCCGCCCAGCCACTGCATGATTTTGGCCAGGACCCCCACCGCCAGCAGATAGATTCCCGCCAGCAATAGGACCAACGAATTTTGCAGCACCGTGAACGAGGGATAAACCGCCACCTCCATCGGCCCCCGCAAAAGCGACCGCACCATCAACCCGCACCCGATGAGCAAACCGGCCGAATCCACTTCCAAAAGCGATGCCTCGCCTCCCCGTCCCCGCATCAGCAATATTTCCGAACTGGTGTAAGCCCGCACGGCGAACAAAATTCCCAGACCAAGAATCATGAACTTGATCCGCCATCTCATCGTTCCCACCGCCGCCCGGAAGGTTTGTTCCAGGTTCATCAGAACCAGCAAAACCCCCGCCAAAAACATCCCGTATAAAATCCAGCCCGGAAGGCCCAGTTGCAAAAGGCGGGAATCCGGCGTCGCGCTTGGTATTTCCACGGTGGCCAGTTGGCGGAAGAAGACAAAGGCCATCGCCAGAGGAAAGGTAAACGCCGCCATCAAGATAAAGCGCCATCGGAACAGGAACTCCCCGGCGTTTCCGCGCGCGTAGCTTAAACTGAACACCAACCACGTTCCCGGCAGAATAGACATCACGGCCAGACGCCAAAGTTGCCAGGACCGCGCCGCCCAGACCTCATTCGCATCCACCGCCAGCCCCGAAAAAGCCGCTTCCAAAGCCAGCAGCAGCATCCCCGCCAGGAACGCCCATCCGGCAATCGAAGGCCGTTTGCGAAACAAGGTCCACAACCCAACCCCGCCGCCGAAGATGGCGGCGACTGATGCTATAATGGCAGCGTTTTTCACAGGCTGATTCCTGCAAGTTTCAACCGCGCCTGACTCTTGAGCCATTCTTAACCAGGATGATCCATTCATTCAATCACAAAGCGTCGGTTTTCCGACACCTGTTCGAGGAAGGGCAAGATGGAAGAGAGGAAGGTTAGATTAGGATTAGGAATGGGAATGGATCCGTCAAAAAAGCGTTGGAGCCTGCGCGAAGACGGCCTCGTCAAGGCGGATTTCTTCGCACAGGCCCCTTAAATCACCAGGTAATTTGAGTGGGGGTTGGGACCTTGGGACGCAATTTGCGCCGTCTCGATCCATCGTTCCCGGTCTGGCTTGAGGTGCTCCAGCAGTATTTGCGACATTCCTTTGATCAATTCGTAACCGAAGTCGTGATTTTGGTCGCACTGCCAGCGCAAACGCGAACCGTAGAAAAAGATTGTCCGCACCGGCTCCCGCGCCAGGGCGTCGAAGTGCCAATAATATGGCGGGAAAAGCCATGACCATCCCAAAATGTCCCCCTCCTCTATCGTCTGCACCCGCAAAGTCTGCCGCTCGCCCGCCGTCTCCAAGTTAATGGCCCCTTGAATGATCAGATAAAACCCGCTGGCCGGTTCGCCCGCCGCCACCACTTTGTCTCCCACGTTAAAATCCGTCCGCATCCCGCATTTGGCCAGGATGTGCCGGGATTGGAGGGTCAAACCGTTGAATATCGGGTGTTCCGGCAGTGTTTCCGCTGTAAAATCGAACCTCGGCTTTCTTGTCAAAATAATACCGTCACTCATTTAAACCTCTCTCCGAAATGAGAATGTAGCTAATCCGATGCCATCTTTTTTTGTCCAATTCCGGCAGGCGTTTGAACTTTAAAATATTGCCGCCCAATGGGTTTCAGCCGTCGGATGGATGGGCGGGGTTTGTTAAGAAGGTCTGGCCCGGTTCATTAAAAAAAATTCTGGCCTTTTGGCCGGAATATGCTTAAATTATGCGACACTTGAAGATCAAGGAAAAATAAATCCTGTGAACACCCCCAGTCTCCCCTTCTTTTTATTTGCGCGTCGTAACCTGACATTGGCCACCAGTTGTCTGGCCGCAATTTTTTGCGCCAGCATCGCCACGGCCGGCTTTTCAACTTGGGATCCCCAAGGAAGATCCAGTCCCAACCCCTACACGAGTTCCATGTCCGGCACTTGGGAAAGCAGCGATTGGAGCACGTCCTTCAACGGGCAGACCACTCCCACGAGTTGGACGGAGGGCAATGCGGCGGCTTTCGCGGCGCGCGTCGGAACCGGCACTCCGGCGTTCACCGTGACCATGAATGCCTCGCATACGGTGGCCGGCATTTTTGCGGGTTCCGAAACAGGGGCATGCACCCTGACGATCAATGGCTCCGGCACGATCATCCTGCCAGCCGGCACGCAGCAAGGGTTCGACGTTAATACAGATCCCATAACAATCAGCGTGCCGATTGCCGAGTCGATGAGCGGCAGCACCCGCTTCATTCCGC
>CAZLEE010000251.1:0-5548 GCA_964558455.1 uncultured Verrucomicrobiota bacterium
CGTCAAACTCTGGGAGTCTCTCCAGCAGAGCTGGAGGATTTATTGGGTATTAAATAAGACATTAATGCGACACTGCATTAGGAGCCGTCAACCCATTTCGGCGTTTCAACATTCGCGCCGGCGCTTGCCAACCGGGCAGGCCCGAACTATCGTAAATGCTGTTCGTTGCCGCTTTTATGAAACGCCGCATTTTGTTTGGTATCTTAATCGCCATACTGGGGATCAATCTGTTCTTCGGAGCGCAGCTTTATATCGCCTCCGCCCACGCCTCATCCCAAAAAGACGACCCTTACGAGAATTACCGGCTCCTGGCCGATGTCCTCGAAAAAGTCCGGCAGGAATATGTGGACGGCGACAAATTGACCTATCAGGACCTCATCCACGGCGCCCTCAAAGGCATGCTCGGCAACCTCGATCCCCACAGCGAATTCATGGATGCGGAAAAATTTGACGAATTGAAGAAGGACACCGAAGGCGAATTCGGCGGCTTGGGCATCGTGGTCGAAGTGGGCAAGGACAAGACTCTGACCGTCATCTCGCCCATGGAAGACTCGCCCAGCTATCGCGCCGGCATTATGCCCCATGACCAAATCATCAAGATTGGCGGACGCCCCACCGGCAAAATCGACCTCGAAGACGCCGTCAAACGTCTGCGCGGCGCGCCCGGAACCTCCATCACCATCACCATCCGCCGCCCGTCCTCCGGCCAGATCAAGGACTACACCCTCGTCCGCGCCAATATCAGGGTGGACAGCGTCAAGGACATCAATGACAAACGCGAATTTTCCATCGGCGAGGACGGCATCGGCTACGTCCGCATCCTCCAATTCGGCGAAAAAACCTCCGACGACCTGGGAACGGCGCTCAAGAAATTGACCTCCCAAAACATGAAAGCCCTCGTCTTGGATTTGCGCGACAACCCCGGCGGCCTCCTTGAACAGGCCGGCCACGTCTGCGAAAAATTCCTGCCGCGCGGCAAATTGATCGTCTCCACCGAGGGCCGCGGCCCCAACCCCCGTTCCGAGATTGACGCCGAAGGCCACGGCAAACGGATTGACCTGCCCATGGTCGTTCTGGTCAATGGTTACAGCGCCAGCGCCTCCGAAATTGTCGCCGGTTGTTTGCAGGATTATCAACCCATCACCCACGCCATCGTCGTCGGCGAACAGACCTTTGGCAAAGGTTCCGTGCAAAGCATTCTGCCCCTCGGCGACGGCTCGGCCTTGCGCCTGACCACCGCCAAATACTACACCCCAAGCCACAAGGTTATCCACGAACACGGCGTCACCCCGGACATCTATGTCCCGATGTCCGAACAGGACGAATCTGATTTGCAGTACAAACACATGCCCGGCGCCTTGGAATCCCTCGATGCGCCGGACCGCGAGCGGATTGAAAAAGTCCACGACAAACAAATGGAACGCGCGGTTGACCTGTTGAAGGGCGTCCTGCTCTACTCCCAACACGCCGACGCCACGGCCAAGGTCGCGGCTGCCTCAAACAACCGCCCCAAACCTTGACCCTCATCGCCTTTGAAACTTCGTGCGACGAAACCAGCGTGGCCGTGGTGCGCGACGGATGTCCGTTAAGCAACGTCGTTGCCTCCCAAATCGCCCTCCACGCTGAATACGGCGGGGTCGTCCCCGAATTGGCCACCCGCGAACATTTGCGCCATCTCATGCCCGTCGCCCTCCAAGCCATCCGCGACGCGCATGTTTCCGTCAAAGACCTCGACGCCGTCGCCGCCACCCAAGGCCCCGGTCTGCCCAGCGCGCTCATGGTCGGATTAAAAGCCGCCCAAGCCTTCGCCTTCAGTTCGCGCAAACCTTTTTTAGGCATTCACCATCACGAAGGCCACCTCTATTCCCCGTGGATCACCGGCGACCCGCCGCGGGCCGATTTCGCCCATTTCGAACCGTCCGTCTCGCTCATCGTCAGCGGCGGACACACCCTGATCGTTCACGTCCGCGCCGAATTCAAACACCGCGTGTTGGGCAAAACCCTCGATGACGCCGCCGGCGAATGTTTCGATAAAACCGGCAAATTAATCGGGCTGCCCTACCCCGGCGGACCGGTAATCGACCGCCTCGCCGTCCAAGGCAACCCCAAAGCCTTCAATTTTCCCCGCCCCATGCTGCACGAACACAACGACGATTTCAGTTTCGCCGGGTTAAAAACTTCCGTGCGCTATTTCCTCGAAAAAAATCCCGGCCTGCTCGATTCCGCCCCGCGTCTGCGCGACTTTTGCGCCAGCGTCCAGGCGGCCATCGTCGAAGTGCTCACCGTCAAAACCGTGCGGGCGGCGGAACGGATCGGCGTCAATTGCGTCACCGCCTCCGGCGGCGTTTCCTGCAACAGCGCCCTGCGCAAACAACTGGCCATCGCCTGCGCCGAGGCCGGGATCACCCTGCGTCTGGCGGACCGCAAATACTCCACCGACAACGCCGTCATGATCGGCATCCTGGCCGAGCGCAAATTCGCCGCCGCCAACTTCCAACCCACCATCCTCGACGCCGAAATCGAGCCAAGCTGGGCGCTGTAATCGGTGGACGGTGGGCGGTAATCCGTCATTGATCCTCATGTTACAGCGCGAGAAAAAAAATTATAGGGCTGTGGTAACGTTACAAACGTTACGGGCCTTTTTTCCATTGGTTGCAAAATGTTGTGATATTGCGCTTTCCGAAAAATGAGTCCAAGCGCGGCGCAACACATGCCGTAACGATTCGTAAGTGTTACGGAAGCAAAGGCTGAAATCGGATGGGACGGGGGACAAGGGAAAATGCTGAAACGCTGAAAAACTGAAATTCTGAAATTGGCAGGGCAGCGGGCCTCCGGCAGGGACCCGGATCGGCTGCGCCGTTCTGGCGGCGGATGTCTTTGACTTGTTGCTCATTTTTTCTGTCTGGAGGGGATTATGGCACAAGTGGGGGGAAAAGAGGAGTTAACCGTAACCATTTTTTCACTTAGTTATACATCGTGTTTACAAGACGTTACGCGTTTCGCACCCGTTTTTGTCAAGTATGTTTTCTTGACAAACCAGGGGAATTCAACGCAAAGACGCGAAAAACGGGAGATTGAAGCTGGAAGATTGAAGATGGCATGGGGGACAGGAAACTTAACGCATAATCGCGAAAGAGGATGTTTTTTAAATTATAAGTTTTTCCTTTGCGACTTTGCGTTGAATTCTTCTCCCTCCTTCCCCGTCTTTGCGTTAGATTCACTGTCTCTTGCGTTATTTCGAGATCATTTTTGAAGACCCGGACTTGCTCGTCATCAACAAACCCGCCGGGCTGGTCTGTCATCCGACGAAAGGGGATGAATGGTCGAGCTTGATCGGGCGCACCCGGCTCTACCTCGGCCCGGACCGGCCCGCCCACCTGATTAACCGGCTGGACCGCGAAACCAGCGGTGTCGTTCTCGCGGCCAAGAACCCGGAGGCCGCCGGCTTGCTGGGCAAACTTTGGGAGAAACGCCTGGTCGAAAAGGAATACCTTGCCATCGTTCACGGCACGGTGCGCGAAGAAGCCGGCACAATCAATTTCCCCTTGGGCAAGGACGAACACAGCATCGTCGCGGTCAAGGACTGCGTCCGGCCGGACGGGGCGGCGGCCCTGACCTGTTTCCAAGTCATGCGGCGCTTCTCCCGTGCAAACGGCGAATTCACCCTGCTACGGATTCGGCCTAAAACCGGCCGGAAACACCAAATCCGCATCCACCTCGCGGCCCTGGGCCACCCGATTGTCGGCGACAAGTTATATGGCGGGGACGAGGATCTATATATGGCCTTGGTGCAAAACCGGCTGACCGAGGCGCAACGGCAGACGCTCATCCTGACCAACCACGCGCTCCACGCGGAATCCATGCGGTTCGCCTGGCACGGGGAAGAGAAAGTGTTCCAAGCCGAGCCATGCGAGGAATTCCAAGCCTTCGCAGCGGCGGGAGACTAAGAATTTAACGCAAGGGCGCAAGGGCGCAAAGAAAAAAACGCATATTGAAAAAAAATCAAAATCCTTGCGGCTTGGCGTTAAAAAAGTTAGCAAACGCCATGACCGAAAACGAAATCAGCAAAATTATTGTGGTTAGCGCCGTCGAAGTGCATCGCGAGTTGGGTGGTGCCGGGTTGCTGGAGGGAGTTTATGAGGAGGCCATCGCGGAAGAAATGACCCAGCGCGGACTTCAGGTGGAGCGTCAGTTACAAGTTCCAATTATTTACAAAGGCAAGCGCCTCGCCAGTCCCTTGAGATTGGATTTAAAAATCAACGGACTGGTCTTGATTGATAATAAGGCAGTTCACCAATGGAATCCCATCTTTGAAGCGCAGATGCTGACCTATTTGCGGTTGACCGGTCTCAAACTTGGTCTGGTCATCAACTTCGGAGAACAATTCGTAAAAAATGGTATCTACCGCGTGGTCAATGGATTATAAAATGAAGAATTCAATACAAAACCGCAAAGGAGGAAGTTTTTTTAATTTAAAGTTTTCCTTGCGTCCTTGCGTCCTTGCGTCCTTGCGTCCTTGCGTTAAATTCTTCCCCCTGTTTTGTCTTTGCGTTGAATTCCCCTTCCCCATCCGATTTCAGCGTCTCAGCGTTTCAGTTTTTCAGCATTTTCCTTTGCGCCTTTGCGTTGTCAGAAGAGGTCGCCCCAGTAATTTTTAGGACGATTGAAATGCTCGAGGAACTTGCAGTTGTCTTCGCGGATCTGGCCGATCACCCAGCGGCGGACTTCGTCGTTCCATTGCGTGTTCAATGCGACGTTGCCCCGGCCGAGTCTGGCCAGCCGGGCGGCGGATTCCTGCCGGCTGTTCGTGCGCTCGCGTTCGAGATCGGGCTTCACCGTGTCGTCGATTTCCAGGAAGCGGCAGACGTCCTGAAAGACGGCGGTGGTGTCGGCAATATACTCCTCAAACCAGACGATTTTGACGCGCGATTCGTCGAATTTCTGGCGGTAGGCGTCGAAGACCTCCCAATAACGGCTGGAATCGACGATCATGGGCTGCTGTTTGACCGCTTCGTTGACCGAGGGGAAAACCTGGCCGTCGGGGGTGCAGGCATGTTCGGTGTAGGCGGATTCCATGCGTTCGAGAGGGTGGCGGACCATGTAAATGATTTTGGCGCGCGGGATATGGCACTTGATGCGTTCCAGGGTGGAAGGAAAATAGCGGATGCGGGAGTAGGACGTGGAGGCGTCGCCAATGGCTTTTTGATTGGCGCAATGGCTGTAGAGGCTGATGTATTTCGCCCAGCCCAGGCGGTAAAAATGGTCATAGGAAAAGAAATGCGGCTCCTTGCCCTGCACGATGGCCGCCTGGGGATGCAAGGCCAGCAAAGAACTCAGGGAGGTGGTGGCGGCTTTGGCCGCGCCAATGATAAAAAAATTAGGTTCGATTCGTTTCTTCATTTTCCGTCCTTCTTCGTTCCCTTTATGGACAAGGCGTGGTCAAGGTTGATGCGGGCTTTGGCGTAATCCGGCCTGACCGCCAAGGCGGCCTGAAAATGGGCAATGGCCTCGTCGATCTGCCCTTTTTGCATGAGGGCGTTGCCCAGGT
>CAZLEE010000252.1:0-5498 GCA_964558455.1 uncultured Verrucomicrobiota bacterium
ATTAAGTTCGATTTTTTGCCGGGAAAAAGGTAGTGTTCCACCACGGAAGCAGAGGTTTTTTGTGTGAGCAGTCGAACGAATAATCCAAATCAGGTTCTGGCGCGACGCATCGCCGGTTCCGTTTCCGTCTGTCCGGGTTTTACCTTGATCGAGCTTTTGGTCGTCATCGCCGTCATCGCCATTCTGGCCGCCCTGCTCCTGCCCGCCCTGACCAAAGCCAGGGAAGAAAGCTTCCGCATCAGTTGCATGGGCAACCTGAGGCAGTTGCAACTTTGCTGGCAGATGTATGGGGAGGATTATGGCGGCGTCCTTTGTCCGAATAATTCCATTGACACGATTGGGGTCGGATACATGGCGCAGGTGTCGTGGTGCGAAGACAGCGCCCGCACGGATACCAACACGGCAGGCATCCAGGGGGGTCTCCTCTTCCCCTATAACAAATCAATCGGCATTTACCACTGCCCTTCCGACGTATCCACCATCCAGGACGCAAACGGGAACCCTCTGCCCCAGTTGCGAACCCGGAGCTACAACATGAGCCAGTCCGTCAATGGTCTGGGCATGTTGGTTTCCCCGGACTTTGATAACCTTCCGGTGGATGTGTTCTGCCCATGTTTTATAAAATTCTCCTCGATCACGAATCCAACGCCCACCCGGCTTTTTGTTTTTATAGACGAAAACGAAGGCACCTTGGAGGACGATCAATTCGGATATCCGATGCCCAACTATGGGTACAGCGGTTACTGGTTTGACATGCCGTCAAACCGGCACAATCAAGGGGGCAACCTGTCCTTTGCCGACGGCCATGTCGAACGCTGGAATTGGGCGGTTCCAATGATCGACCCCCTCCCGCCCGGCGACGCAGTGCCGGTGGCTTCCGGAGGAATGCCCGACTATACCCGCGTCGGCAACGCGATGCGGCAGGTTCCATTTGACTGGACCGCCCACTGATTGATTGTTCAGTCGGCGCGCTGGTATGGCTTATAGACGGGGTCCCAAACGTTGGCGACAAGTTCCTTTTCAAAACCGGCCTCATCCACGTCGGCCAGCCCCTCTTGCATGGCCTGCTTCCCCACCGCCTTGGCCACTTTCAAACTGACCGAGCGAATGTCGGACAAGGGAGGCAGGAGACTGGCGTGTTTATCCCGCCGGGTCGGGGAAAGTTCGGCCAAGGCGAGGGCGGACGCTTTAATCATGGCATTGGATACATGCTTGGCATGGGACGAGATGATGCCCAAGGCCAGCCCCGGAAAGATGTATGAATTATTGGTCTGATCGATGCGGACCTCGCAGCCCTTGACCTTGGCCGGCCCGTACGGGCTTCCGGTCCCGATCAAGGCGCGCCCTTCCGTCCAATCAAGTATATCCTGCGGTTTCGCCTCGCTGCACGAAGTCGGGTTGGAGAGGGGAAAGATGATGGGGCGTCCGGTATTTTGCGCCATGGTGCGGACGATCTCCTCCGTGAATGCGCCCGGCTGGCAGGAAACGCCAATCAACACCGTGGGTTTGGCGTGACGGACCACGTCGAGCAGTCCGATGGTGCCGGAATCAGAGACCCCCCAGCCGGCCACGTCGGATCGTTTGTGGGCAAAGGGCTTCTGTTCGGCTCGGAAATCTTTTCCGTCTTCCAGCATAAGCCCCCGCCGGTTCAACGCGTAGAAACGCTCGCAAGCCTGCCGTTCGCCCAATCCCGCATCCACCATCAGGGAACGGATTAATTGGGCGATCCCCAGACCGGCCCCGCCGAACCCGAGGAAGGCGATTTTCTGCTCTTGCAGCGGAACTCCTGTCACATTAATTGCCGAGAGCAGCGTCGCGGTCGCCATGGCGGCGGTGCCCTGGATGTCGTCGTTAAAGGTGCAAAGCTGGTTCTGATAGCGCTTGAGCAGGCGTTCGGCGTTGACGCCGGCAAAGTCCTCCCATTGCAGCAGCACGCGGGGCCAGCGCCGCTTCACCGCCGAAACAAAGACGTCAACAAAATCATCGTACTCCGGCCCGCGCATGCGTTTGTGCCGCCAGCCGATATAAAAGGGATCCTTCAATCTTTCTTCGTTGTCCGTTCCCACATCGAGCAGGATCGGCAGGCAGCGTTCGGGCGGAATGCCGGCCAGAGCCGTGTAGAGCGCCATCTTGCCGATTGGAATGCCCATGCCTCCAGCCCCTTGATCGCCCAGACCAAGGATGCGCTCGCCGTCGCTGACGACGATGCATTTAATCCCGTCATAACGCGGATGGGAGAAAATCTGGTTGATGCGATCCTTGTTGGGGTAGCTGAGAAAGAGACCTCTCGGTTTGCGCCAGATATGGCTGAATTTTTGACAGCCCTCGCCCACGGCCGGTGTGTAAACAATCGGCAGGGTTTCCTCTATGTGATGGATCACGAGCGAGTAAAAGAGCGTCTCGTTCGTATCCTGAATATCGCGCATGAAGGTATATTTCTCCAGCGGGGTTGTGCGGGATGCCAATGCCTCATAACGGCGCTCCCGCTGATCTTCCAGCGTTCCGATATGGGGCGGCAACAACCCATGCAGGGCAAACGCGCCCCTTTCGCTTTCCGTAAAAGCGGTTCCTTTGTTCAGCCGGGAATTGTTCAGCAAATCATATCCCGTCAGCCTCGTTTTGATTATCTCATCACTAGAGGATTGTGTTTCTATATCAGGGGCATTCATCAAAATCCTTTTATCACTGCAACTTGCAGTTTGGTTTGGAAATGCGGTTTAGTCCATCGCGAATTTTGCGACGCTCAAGTTGATCGGAGTTGACAACATCGCCCGGTGCGGCTCAGTTTTGGCCTTCGGCGCAACATGCGATTCGCGCCCGGATATATGCATACTTCATCAGCTTTGCCTGCCACCGCGGGATGCCCGCCTTGCGAGGCGTCCGCCCAGCCGGCGCGGCGCCGCATCGGTATTGTCATCCTGCATGGCAAAAGTGGTTCCCCGGCGCGACAGGTCGCGGAACTGGCGTCCAGCCTCGAACAAAAAGGAAATCTCGTGGCAAACATCGAAATGCCCTGGTCGCACAGACGCCATTACGATGTGAGCGCAAGCGCGGCGGAAAAGGAAATCGAGGCGGCGCTGGCCTCGTTGCGCGCCAAAGGGGCCGAAATACTTTTTCTGGCCGGACACAGCCAGGGAGGGGCTTTTGCCTTCCACTTTTGCGCCGGGCACGCGGTTGACGGGGTCATCGCCATGGCGCCGGGAGGAAACGTGGGCAGCCCGAATTTCCGGGCCAGGCTTGGGGAATCGGTGGCGCTGGCCCGCAAGCTGGTCGCCGAGGGCAAGGGGAATGAGAAAACAAGCTTGATGGATTACGAAGGCACCAAAGGCCTTTTCCCGGTTGTTTGCGCCCCGTCGGACTATCTCAGTTGGTTCGATCCCGAAGGAGCCATGAATCAGATGCGGGCGGTCCAGAATGTGCCAAGACAGGTTCCCGTCCTTTATATTGCGCCGAAAAGGGATTATCCCCTCCTGCTCCAGGTCAAAGAATCCATGTTCAACGCCCTGCCCCGCCATCCGCTGACCAAACTCTACGAGCCGGATTCAACCCATCGGGACGCGCCGGCTGCGTCTATCGAAGAAATCGCGCGCTGGATATCTGAAGTGGCGGAGAAAATTCCATCTTGAGAAAAATGCCTCCGGAAAATACCATCCAAAGATGAAACAGCACATGAGCCGCACCCTTGCCATTCTGGCCGCCAGCGCATTTTTGCTGCCCCCTGCCGCCAAACCGGCCGCGTCGGCGCCCGATATGGCAATCCCCGCTCCGTTGAGCTACAAGGCCGACTGGCGTTGGGTCAAAGGCGCCGTTTTTGTGCCGACAAAATATGTGAACGAGGCCCAGCTCTGGGACGAATACGACCCGATCATCACCGACCGCGAACTCCATTACGCCGCCATTTACGGGATCAACTGCGTGCGCGTCTACCTGCATTTTGACATTTACCTCAAAAAAAAGGAGGCATTGCTCGGGAATATTGAGGATTTTCTGACGCGGGCCGACAAATACGGCATCAAGACGGAATTCGTCTTTTTCGATGATTGCTGGAATCAGCCGGACAAGGACATTCTTTCGCCCGATTACAAATACCCCGCGCCCATTTTCGGCGTGCATAACAGCCGCTGGATCGTTTCGCCCGGGGAAAACGTGCGCCGGCATTACCCCGAATACCGGGAGCGCCTCAAGGCTTATGTCCAGGACATCGTGAAAGCGCACAAAGACGACAAACGGATGGTTTTTTGGGAAACCTACAACGAACCCAACAAATCGGCCGCCACCAAACGCTTGATGAAGGATTCATATGATTGGATCCATGAAACCGGCACCACGATCCCGATAACGGCCACCGGCGGGAATTTTACCGGCGACCCGTATTCCGATTTCAAGTCATGGCACGAATACCAGGATTACAGCAATACCGGCGCGCCGGATGAGTTGAACACCGAGTGCATGAACCGCAGCACCCAGACGATTCCCGGCATTATCGAACATTTTAGGGACAAAACCGGGTTTATCTTCTGGGAATTCGGCATCGGGCGGGACAATTGCCGCTTCACCTGGGATGAAAAACGCGAACACCCGCGCACAACCGAAACGCCGAAACCCTTTCATGGCATCGTCTATCCCGACGGCCATCCATGGTCCGTGGATGACATCAAGGCGTTGATGGGCGAGAAAGCCTTTGCCAGCGCACCCCTGTTTGCGGTGGAATACTACAAGGACGCAAACTTTGCCAGCCTGGCCAAAAAATCCGTCACGCCCATGATTGACTTCGACCTCGGAACCGAACGCGGCACGGGATCGCCCGACACCTCGGCCGGCGTGCCGGAGCAAAACTTTTCCGTGCGCTGGACCGGCGCCATTCTGCCGCCTGCCAAAGGAGCCTATACCTTCTACGCGGACGGCGACAACCAGGTGAAAATGTTTGTGAATTCCGAGCTGGTCCTGGACAAAAAAACAGCCGGGCGCGAGGAAGTGTCCAAAGAAATCAATCTCGATGCCGGCCAGCCCGCGCAAGTCAAAATCGAATACATCCACGCCACCGGCGAACCAAGCCTCCACATCGCCTGGTCCGGCCCCGCCCTGGCCAAACAAATCCTGACCCCGTCCCCGAAAAATTGACCAGAAAAAGCAGGACCCCATTCCAACCCTCGCCCCTCAGACAGAAGAGGCAGCGGCTGATGATATGTTTGACTGACTTCCGCCCAACACAGTATCTGCTCGAAGACTGACGACGTTTCTCCCGCGCCCGCGTCAGCGGGAGCCCAAGCCGCCAAAACCAGGAAGCCAAAGGCGCAACGGATGAAACGGGACGACGAACTTGTTTAATCATCGCCATGCGCAGCGCCAACGATGTTTCCCCAAACTGAATCGCTGGTCGAAGACAACACCGCCTTCGCCCTTGATCTTTACGCCCCGCTCACTGGCAATCCTGAAAGGATTGCAATCATTCAGCCCAGTGGTTGGCGCGAACGCGCCTACCCTGGGAAAAAATCAGG
>CAZLEE010000253.1:0-5330 GCA_964558455.1 uncultured Verrucomicrobiota bacterium
GTTAGCTTGTAAAGCATTACGCCGTGCGCAGGAATCGTGATTGGTAAAACGCTCTTGGCTGCATCAACGTCCGGCAAATTCCTCTGCAGCCATAAATTGCGGACATGTTGCCTGCCAGTGAAGCCAAGTTTGGCAAACTGATCGAAATTCAGGTTCACTGGAATCAAGCCCAGATTGAAAAATCCGAGGGCGTGCCCGCCATCTTCCAACGGTTTTTCATAGACGCACACATCGCCGATTGTCAGAACGCAAGCCGCCTCCTGGCCGAGCGCGTCCTGGTCAAGGGCGAGCACTTCGTCATTGCTCAACAGATTCAACGTGAAGGCATCGAGTTTTTCCATATCGCAGCCAATAAGGAGCGGCGCCGACAACAGACACCACAGGCTGATGTGCGTGTATTGTTCGTCCGGTTTCAGCCGTGTTGGATGCAGATTTCCCCAACCAACCTCGCCGACGATGAGCATGTCAGGATCATTCCAATTCCCCGGCTTGGCGTAAGGCGCGGCCTTTTCCTGTTGAAAACCAATCCGGCGCATACTCTCCCAACTATCCGAGATGTCGCCCGTGGTCCGCCAGCAATTGCCGTGAACCGAACCACCCCATTTCCAGACATCAGCCATCCCGTATTGGCAAAGGCTGAAAACAATATCGCGGTTTTGTTGGCGCAAAAAATCCCCCATGACCTTGTAAGGATAAATGGCGCCGGCATCGTTGGTGGATTTTTCGTTCCATGACGGCACGCCGTTCCCATCCGCGTTGCGGCTGGACGCGATGTCGTCATAGGAACACCAGTCGTACTTCAAATAATCAAACCCCCACCTCGCATAAGTCTGCGCATCCTGTTCCTCATGCCGCCAGCTCGCCGCACAACCGCCGCACGTCCACGGGCCGGGCGAGGAGTATAAGCCGGCTTTCAAGCCGAGACTGTGGACGTAGTCCGCCAAACCTTTCATGTCCGGGAAACGCAAATTTGGCACGATATTGCCCTGGGCATCGCGAAACTCGCCGTGCAATGTGGGGTCTTTCGAATCATGATGATTTTGCCAGAAGTCGTCAATGTTGATGTAAGCCCAGCCGTGGTTGATGAGGCCGCTCCTCACCATGGCATCGGCCGCGCTTTTTACTCTTTCCTGTGAAACCTCGCCGGCGAAACAATTCCAACTGTTCCAACCCATCGGAGGCGTCAGCGCGATCTGGTCGCCGCAGACGATCCGGAATTTTTTAGTCGCCGTGCCCAGCGAATTTTTGACGCGCAATGTGACGACGAATTCACCCCGGCTTTTCAGTGAACCGGTGATTTGTCCCGTATTGGCATTGAGTTCCAAGCCTTGCGGCAGTCTTTCTGCAAAGAATTCCATGGGGCGTTCGCCCGTGGCTGGAATCATGAATAAAAACGGTGAACCAGGGCGGACACCGAAAACGTTCGCGCCATTGATGCGCGGGCTGGCGGACTCGCCAGGTGTCAGAATATAAGGTTTGTCGGGAAGACTGGATACAGGGACTGTTTTCAATTTCTTGTGCCCGACCGTTCCAAATTTTGCATCTCCCCAATCCGCATGATCGTACCCGATCCCGTCCCCGGTGGCCTCAACATGAAGCACGAGCAATCTGACACCGGTGAGGGGAACTTCGCAGTCTTTGGCAACGTCACCCGCGTGCATCGCACCGCTTTTCCACAATGTTTTGCCGTCCCCTATGACGGCGAATCCGACACTCGCCGCCGGATTCTTGTTCACTTCATCGTCAACTCCGACGCTGGCTGAAAAAGTTTCCGCACCGCCGTCCAAAAGCACGTTCAGTGTGCTTTCCGCGTGTGTGCCAAAACCCCGCTCAAATTGCTTTCCGGCAATGGTTAAAGCATGGCCATCCACGGAGTGATTTTTTTGCGGCCTGCCCCAATCTTGCGTGGCGAGGTCAAGCTTTAACTCGTCCAACCAGACGGTTCCTGCGGAAACAATTGGAGGCATCAGGATCAGCATCCCAAATACGCACCATTTCCATGCGAATCCGCAATTCGAAATCAAATTCCGTCCTCCTAGAGCATCGTGTTTCATTGGCACAAAGTTACAAAGGGCGCTTCGCAATGCAAAGAAGAAATTCATGAACAGGCGGCGCAAGTTTTTTTCTGTAAAGTGTTTTAGCATATATCAGCCGTTTCGGGTTCTCTCCTGCTGCCAGGTGTTTTTAAAAAAGGCCGGGGCCACCTGGCCCCGGCCAATGATATACCTAATGCGACGCAGACGCCTTAGTAGGAGTAAACGTTGACGCGGTAGAAGCTCGCGGCTCCTGCCGGTGAGTTCGTGTAAGGCGAGGTCGCGCCGCTCACGTTGGTGTAGGTTCCGTTGACCGTGCGGGCCTGCTGGAGCGTGCCGACGGGCCAGGTGAGCACCACATTAGTTCCAACCTGCGCGATGTTCAGTTGGACTGTGGCATTGTAATGGGCCTGAACTTGTGCGGCAGTCAGCGCCTTGTTGTAGAAGGCGGCATTGTCGATGGCGCCGGCGAACGGATCATAATCCTTATTGGAGAGCCAGCCGAAGACCGTGGGGCCGTTGTAATTCTGGACGAACGGGGACCATGACTGTGTGGCACGCAGCAAGCCGTTCACGTAGAGGTTGAAGACGCTGCCGTCATAGGTCACGACTAAGTGATACCAGTTGCTGGCAAGAATGATGTCGTTCGTGTCAGTGATCCCAGCGCTGTTCCAATTGTCGCCCTCCAGCACCAGCGACCATAGCTGGTCATCCTGAAACAACACGCACCAGCCTATGGGTCCACCGACGCCTTCGCCCATCGAACTGAGCGCGATGATATCGGTGCCGCTACCGGCTGGGAGCAGCGCGGACGGCTGGACCCAGACTTCCGCGCTGAACGGTCCCTCAGGATTCAGTTCCAAGGCATAAGGCATGATGACCTCGGCACCGTTGGTCACAGACACAGCGCCATTGGTTTCGTACGGGATGCCGGTCGGCACGTTGAACGCCAAGGTGCCGGCCCCGGAGTCAGTATCGTAGGCCCCGCTAAAGCTGCCGATGGCGTCAAGAGCCGGCCAGCTTGCGTCCGTCTCGTCGAACCGCCAGTAAGCGACGGGATCGTCGGCGGCGATGATCAAGTCGTAGCCGGTTAACGCGGCTGTGGCGGGGCGGGCGACGACATTCAGCGTAGCCGAGCTGCTGCTGATGGGGGAACCATAGGGACTGCTCATTTGAGCATAATACGTCGAACCATCATTGGTCAGTTGGACGTTGTTCAACCAGAGGGTCTGATTGGTGGCGCCGCTGATGGGGGTCGAGCCATTGTACCATTGGTAGTAGATCGGCAACGCGCCACCCATTTGGACGAGGAAGGCCGCCTTGCTGCCAACGGTGCGCGTAACAGAAACCGGGCTGTTGCTCAGATAATAACTTGTTGACACAGACAAAGCGGCTGCGCTGCTCGTTATCGAACCATAATGGTTGGTGATCACGACCGAGTAGGAGGCGTTGTTGTCCGTGCTGGCACAAGTGAACAGGAGGGTATTGTTCGTGGCCCCGGTAACAAGGGTGCTGTTCCGGTACCATTGATAGCTTAACGGGGTGCCACCTTGCGCTTCAACCAGGAACGTCACCGCATTCCCCGCATACGCGCTAGTGGCAGCGGGTTGGGAGGTGATTGATGGCGGATTAGTCCCGGCTTGGAGGTTGGTGATGCCTATTTGAAAGTGCGCCTGGATTTGACTGGCTGTCAAAGCATGGCTGTAGAGCGCCAATTGACAGACATTTCCATCGAAGGCGGGAGAGGTGGAAGTAGTGCTATCGGTGCCAATCAACAGAGGTTTATTATTGGGCTGCGCCGCGCTGGCATTGGCTTTGCCCTGGTACTGGCCATTGACGTAGAAGGAAACATTTGTGCCGTCATACGAGGCCGCCAAATGATACCATTGGTTCAGGGGCATCCCCACGCTCTGGATCCAGATGCCACCATCCTCTTGCACCCAAATCCAAGGGAAAACGCCGCCAACCTCCGGCCCTTGATAGAAAATCCACCCCAAGTTGACGTTGAAATTGCCGACGGGGGCGCGGTAACCGCTGGACGGGGCGCTGATTGGGCGGACCCAAACCTCGGCAGAGAAGGGGCCGACCGGGTTCAAATCCGGATAATACCCGGCAGTGGCGTAGGGATTACCGCCCGCGCCCGAGTAAGCGTGAAACAGCACCGAACTGCCGCCGATGCCAGGCTCTCCCAATTCTGGATAAAGGCCGGAAGTGTCATAACCCCATGTGCCGTCGTGGGTCCCGGACGCACTGCTGTCATAGAGGGTGTAACTGCCGGGCTGCTCTTGGAGGGAATAGTAGGCTGTGGGGCTGTCGGCCAGAATTCTGGCCGTGTACGGACCGGACGGAGTGGGCGGTGGCGGCGGCGTCGGCCCGCTGATCGACTGGATCGTAATGTCATCAATATAGACGGGCGCGGGGGAGCCAGTGGAGGAAGCCCAAGAAGCCATAAAGGCGGGGCCAGACGGGCTTCCCACCGAGATGAACGGCGCTTTGGACACCAAAACCACGGGACTACCGCTGCCGGGGTTCATAACCAGCGAATACGTTCCCTGGTAGTTGGAGGTGGTCAACTGGTATTGCACCCATGTGTTTGGGGTGTAAACTTGGGTCGTGTCCAGCCATTTGGTGTTGTAGTACAGAAGCGACTCAGGGCCGCCGACGGAAGTGCTGCTTTGCTCCACTATGCCGCAACTCAACTCGGCGCTAACGCCTTCGAACGTATTTCCTCCTCCGGTATTATAGAGGGATACATTCAATAAATCCTCAGTCACGCCCGCAAAAGATACCGTAGGCACGTTCGCCCACCAGGTAATTTGCACGTCGCTCTGCGGCGGCACACCCCAAGCCAGGGTCACACCGCCCCGCTCCCCACCTTGAAGCATCAGACAGTTGGTGCCGGAATGCGGCATGATCGTGTTGGTGCCCACTACTTGCACTTTCGACGCATTCAAGGCCGCATTGGCCCCAGTGCCATTGCAGGCCACCGTGATCCAAGGGCCGCCCGCAGGGCTGGCGCCCTCCGCATAGTTCTCGAAACCTTCGGTGAACGGCGCGCTCAGGTTCACGGCGTTGGAAACGGTAAGGGTGATGTCGTCAATCGCAAAATAGCCATCGTTCACCGTCGTGCCTTCATTCTCGATGCGGAACAGTGTGGGCACGGACACGTCCGGCCTGGCAATGGGGCCCGTGTACACCGGAGTGGTCATGTCATCAATATAAATGTTCACAATGCGGGTGGTCGTATTCACGCTCAAACGGTGATGTTGCCAAGTGTTCTCAATGGTGGACGCTCCG
>CAZLEE010000254.1:0-5222 GCA_964558455.1 uncultured Verrucomicrobiota bacterium
AATCGAATATCCGGGGGCGGTCTATCATGTGTTGAACTGCGGCAACCGGCGCGAGCCGGTTTTCCGGGATGACCAGGATCGCATGATCTTTCTCACGGCGTTGGGCGAGGCCTGCCAGACCTCCTACTTGGGGCGGCAACGGCCGCCCTGGTTGCGGGTGGATCGCTTGCTGGGGGAACACGGGATTTTAAAAGACAGCAGGGCCGGGCGGCGGCAATTTGCCCGGCAAATGGAAGAGCGGCGGCGGGTGGCCAAAACACGGGAATGGCAACCGATCCGGCGCGGTTGGTGTTTTGGGGAAAAGGAATTCAAGCAGGAGTTGTTGGAACAAATGGAAGGGCGGGTGGGGCCGCACCATGGCCAGCCGGAACGGCAGGAAAGCGAGGCGGCGCGGGCGGAGCGGTTGGTGCGGGAAGAGTTGCGGCGGCTGGGGTGGAACGAGGCGGAGTTGACCGCCCGCCGCAAAGGGGATGGAGACAAGGCGGCCCTGGCGCGCCGGCTGAGAGCGGAGACGCCGATGACGTGGCACTGGATTGCAGAGCGCTTGAGCATGGGGACGGGGGGCTCGGCGGCAAATGGCGTGCGCGCCCTGAAAAACAGAGAAAATGAATAATATGCGGTCATGCGGGCTTGCCCCCTGCTATGATTACAGACCCTCAAAAATGAAGACAGTGCATAAATGCATGAAAAAGCCATTGTGGGCTTGGATCGCCATTGGCGCACTGGTCTTGCTGGCGACCGGCTTTGTTGCTGGCGCTTACTTCGGATTCCGGCAGACACTGCTGTATTTTGTTCGGCGTGACGTTCGATTGTATGGGCCTGGCCATGACGAGTTAGTGTATTTGGGAAAGTATGGGTCGAAGGAGGACATGCCCTCTCTTCTGTATGGACTAAAGCAACAGACCAACAGAGAAGATTGCACGTACGGCCATTGTGTTGATGCACTTCGAGCTTTGAGCGGCGCCAATCCTGGCGATACCTACGGTGAATGGACGAATTGGGCATAGAAATGAAACAGCCAGTTCCTGATTGGCACCCAGCGTTTAGTGGAGGTATCGCTTGGAAAAAGGTCATCCAACAAGACAGTGCAGCGAACGGGAGCCAGACGATTCGCTCAGAGACAAATCGAACGTCATCGGCGGCTGGCTCCCGTCGCTGACCTTTGGATCATAAAGTTAACATGGGGCATATGGGGCCGGGGCGGGTCAGGCCGAAGGAGGCCCAAGGGGGAAACTACCTTGACGATTCCACGTTGTCTGTCTGTCTGGCGGTCTGCCAAAACGCAATGACTTCCTTCCAGAAGATCGCGGGTTGTCCGGTGATCTGGCAATGTCTGCCGTCGGGAAATGCCCAAAGTTTCTTGGGGCCGGCATAACCATGAAGCAGGCGATAACCAAACTTGTCCGGCACGACAATGTCTTTGCCGTCAAGAGCGATTCCGACCTTGCCATGATAGTTGCGCAGATATGTTTCCGAAGGGAAACGGTCTTCGAGCAACAATGAGATGGGCAGCATCGGAAAGCGGCTCCGCGCCAAATCGGTCAGGCTGTTGAAAGGCGAGATTAACAGAACACCCGCAATCCGGTTGGAATAGGTTCCGGCCAAATACGAGGCGACGCCGGTGCCGAGGGATTCGCCGACCAGATAAACCGGCTTTTGGGCGGGAAGCATCAGGAACGCTTCGTCAGCGGCGCTGAACAAACTGCTTTGGCTCGGAGGCCCGGGACGATCCTCGTAGCCGGGATACTCCAGGATGAATATGTCGAAGTCGGCAACCCCTTGAATGGCATTCGCGTAATGGTCGCAGCCAATGGCAGAACTGCCGTTGCCATACGTGATCATGACTGTGGCCTCCGCCGGTTGCCTCGGGGAAGGGCGTTTCATCCCGATGAACTGGCCGGACGAATTGGTCCAACGTTCCAGCCTGGCGGTGTGGGCCATCATATCCACCCGTTGCCGGCTGAAGACGGGAGGAGTGTAAATAAGGGAGCGTTGGAAGACGGCCATGAGTACGCAAACGAGCACATAAAGCGCCACGCACCACAGCAGCCTAACCGGGCGACTCAGAACCACCGCCTTGGGGCGTTGAGGGGATTGGTTCATGGAAAGGCGAAAAATAAAAATGGGCCATTCCCGCGCAATCGCACCCTCTCATATTTGCTCTTCATGGGGAAAAACTTCATGGGCAAAAGTGTGTACTTTCACGCCAGACATGTCAATTACCGCAAGGCGGGCATGGGCAAGCCGATGCCGGCGAAACGCTTGACAGCGATTCTGCGCCGCCGGCGTTGGAAAAGGCGTCACGGTTTTCCCGGGTTTGGGGCGGCGTCGCGCCAGGGGGAGCCGGCTTGGTAGGACTGGAGGCGCTGTTTCAAAATGTTTGACAGTATGGCGTTGGTTTGGGCGGCGGCGGTCTGGCAGGCGCGCTGTTCGGTGGCGATGGCGGCCGAAAAATCACCGGCTTCGGCCTGGCTGGCGGCCAGGGTGCCCAGAATTGCCGGATTCAGGCCGTGATCCAGTTGGCTGGCGCGGGCAGCCAGTTTGACGGCGCGGGCGCCATTGCGGATGGCCGGATCGGGGGCGCAAGCCAGAATCCAGGCCAGATCGTTGCGGGCCTGAATCTGGCCGGGATTGAGCCGGATGGATTCTTCGTATTGACGGATGGCGTCGGCGGCGCGGTGGGTCCGGTAAAAGGCATTGCCCAGAAGGTAATGAGGAGTGTCGTTGGTGGAATTGAGGGCGACGGCTTTCTGAAGGAAGGGGATGGAGTCTTCGGCCAGGCCGTTTTGCAGGAGGACGGCGCCCATGTTGTCTTCCGCCTTAAAATCGTCTGGCACGAGATTGACCTGGATTTGAAACTGGTCCAAGGCCTCGCCCAGGCGTCCCTTGGCGAGCAGGGCGTGACCGAGATTGTAATGGGCGTCGGCCAGTTTGGGATCGAGGGAAACGGCGATTTGCAATTGGGCGAGCGCCTGGTCAATTTCGCCCACGCCAAGGTAAATGTGGCCCAATCGATTGCGGATCGTCGCGAAATCGGGCTGGATGCGCGCGGCGGTTTGCAGATAGGCCAGGGCCACGTTCGTATGCCCGGCGATTTCCTCACAGTCTCCGAGCATGTCGTAGGCGACGAAGTTGTTTTTTGTTTTCTCCACGGCATGCGTGAACAAGGCCCGGCTGTCCTGCCAATAGGCGGCCTGCCGAGCGGTCAAGAACAGGCAAACGACGACGGCGCAAACGCCCAGCGTCCCGGAGACGCCGCGGCCGAGACGATTGCACCCCATTCGCGCCGCCCAGACAATGATGATGAAAAGCCCGATGCCGGGGATATAAGTGTAACGGTCGGCCATGGACTGCATGCCCACCTGAACGAATCCGATCACCGGCGCCAACGATGCCAAAAACCACAGCCATCCCACCGCCAGCCACGGCTGGGCGCGTCTTTGCCAAAAGGCCAGGCCCGAAAGCGCGAGCAGGAAAAGGATCGAGCCGCCTACACACCACACCGGCCAGAGACGCATGGGATACGATACGGTGAGATTGGCGGGCCAGAGGGTTTTTGCCACGTAGCGGAAATAGGCCACGGGAACATTCGCCAGGCGCGGGCCGGCGGGCATCACAGCCAGAGAAAGGACGGTTCCGCCATGACGCTGGACCAGAAAAGTCACGACACAGGACGCAATGGACAAAAGAAAGAACGGCGTCTTTTCGACCAACAAGGCGGCCAGGGGAGTTTGCCGCCGTTGCAACGGCCAGTAGTCAAGCAGAAGCAATATGAAAGGGAGGGTGACCAGCATCGGTTTGGCCGTGAGGCCCAAGGCGAACAAGACCATGGACAACGCGTAAAAGCCTTTCTCTCTGAGGCCCCGTTTCGTGGCTGGTCGCGCATAAGCGGCATAGGCCCAAATCGCCAGAATCCAGAACAGCGCGCTCAAGACATCCTTCCGTTCCGCAATCCACGCCACGGATTCGACGTGCAAGGGGTGCAGGGCGAACAAGGCGGCGACCATGGCGCTGGGCCACTTGGATTTGGTCAGACTTTGGAGCAGAAGAAATAAAAGGATGGAATTGGCCATGTGCAGCGCCACGTTGGTCATGTGGTGGCCGCCCGGATTCATGCCGTAGATCGAGACATCCAGCATGTGGGAAAGCCAGGTCAACGGATGCCAGTTGGAGGCATGATCCGTTGTGAGCGCCCAGGTGAAATCAGCCCAAGTCAGGCCGCCTTGGACGTGCGGATTGAGACTGACATAATCGGGATCATCGTAGGTGATGAACCCGGCATGGAGCAACGGCCCGTAAACCACCAGCACGGCCAGAGCCAGGCCGAGGCAGATCAGCCAACTCCGGCGGTTGCTCTTCCATTCATCCGTTTGCACTGAATTCCGTTGGCGCGATCAGGCGGCGGCGTCCGTGGCCGGGACGGCGGCGGCGCGCTTGGCCATGATGGCGTCAATAATTTTTTTGGCCAGTTCAGGTTTGTCGGCCAAGGCCTGACGGGCGGCGTCTTTGCCCTGGCCGATCAGTTCGCCCTCGAATTGCAGCCAGGCGCCCTTTTTGTCCACCACGCCGTGGGCGATGCCGACTTCGATGATGCTGCCTTCCTTGTTGATGCCGTGGTTGTAGAAGATTTCAAACTCGGCCTCGGCGAAGGGGGGCGCGACCTTGTTTTTGACGATCTTGACCTTGACCGCGTTGCCAATCGCGTTGCCGGCGGCGTCTTTGAGCGTTTCGCGGCGGCGGATGTCGATGCGGATGCTGGCGTAAAACTTGAGCGCCTTGCCGCCGGGCGTGGTTTCGGGGTTGCCGAACATGACGCCGACTTTTTCGCGCAGTTGATTGGTGAAGATGCAACTGGTCTTGGACTTGGCCAGAATGGCGGTGAGTTTGCGCAGGGCCTGGCTCATGAGGCGGGCTTGCATGCCCATGGTGGCCATGCCCATCTCGCCTTCCAATTCGGCTTTTGGCACCAGGGCGGCCACGGAGTCAATCACAATCACGTCCAGGGCGTTGGAGCGCGCCAGCGTCTCGCAAATGGTCAACGCTTCCTCGCCGCTGTCCGGTTGGGAAACGAGCAAATCGTTCAGGTTGACCCCGAGTTTTTTGGCGTAGGCGGGATCCAGGGCGTGTTCGGCGTCGATGAAGGCGGCCAATCCGCCGCTTTTTTGGGCGTTGGCGATGACGTGCAGCATCAGGGTCGTTTTGCCGGAGGATTCGGGGCCGAA
>CAZLEE010000255.1:0-5197 GCA_964558455.1 uncultured Verrucomicrobiota bacterium
GAGGAGCTAACCGTAACCCTTTTCTTTGAAAAAATATCCCCCGTGTTTGCAAGGTGTTACGCGTTTCGCGCCCGTTTTTGTCAATTATGTTTTCTTGACACAGGGGCGGAAAACGGGAGATTGAAGATGGCATTCGCTGAAATCGGATAGGGCGGGGCGGGAGGCAAAAGCAGAAATTTGGAAAGTAGAAAGTTGAAATCGGCGGGGAATTTAAGGCCGGGGTGTCCGCTACTCTCCGGCATGGCAGAACGAACCATAGCATGGGCAGTTTTCTTTCTCATTTATTTTCCACCGCTGGCTGCGCATCCAACTGAAATGAACCAAACTATGGGTTGACCCCTGCCTCCGGCGGCGGTAAAGGCCGATGGCCGCTCCAAGCAAGAAACCAGTTGCCGCCGCCCGGTATAAATCTCTCAAAAATCTCATAGGTGGAAGGGGGTTTGGTGTTTCAATCCTCAGTTGCCAACATCACCGTGATGGCCGGTCGGGGGTCGTCCATGTCGAGGGGGCCGCAAACGGCGGTCAACCGGACAAGGCGGGGGCGGCGGTTGTCGTTGCGGACATAGAGCGCCACCGGCAAACGGTCGCAACCGGGGCGGCTGCGAAGGATGGCAAAACGCGTCATAGTCAGGACATCCCATAATCTGCCAGCTTCATCCTGGCCGGTCACGCCGGGCGGCACGGTCACGTAAGCGTCATAGACGGCGCGGGTGAGAAAGACCGGAAAGCCATGTCAAGATGATGTATTTCGCAAATCCGCTTGTTCCCCCATGCGCTGTGCGTTCTCGGCCTCTCGCCCTTCACGAAAAAAGCCTGCGGCACAGGGCGGCCAGCGGGAGTAGTCTTTAGAGGGCACCGCGTCCGGCCCCCTGTGGAAAGCAGGCTAGTGGAGGGCGAGAGGCTGGGAACGCACGGCAAAAAAACACTTGGAAACAACCATGAGGCGGGCAGGAGGGCCGTTGCCTCACACTATCGCGGAGCGGCGCGGCTGGCGGGCTTCCTGCCGGGCTAACGGGCGGGCAGGAAGCGTGACAACCGCGCGTAAATGCCTTCCCGGCTCGCTTGGGAGTTTCTGAGGCCGTGAGCGTAACAGAGCGTTTGACCTGGCCGCCCGCGCAAGGGGAAAGGGGCGCGGAAAAGCGGCTAGGTCAAAAAGCGGAGTGGAGCGGCGGCATCAGAAAGCTCACAAGGGAGCGCCCCCGGGGGAGCCAAGTCTTGCCGGGTTTGGCGGCGGAGTCCGCTTGCGGGGGAAGCAAAACCCGGCAAGTCTTGGCGACAGGGAGCGGGTTAAACGGATGGCTCAGGCTTCATTTATGACTACAGCGTTTCCACATGCAAAAGGCGCTTCTCACCAGCCAGTACACAAGCGCCCCAAGGCATCCCCAGTAAATGAACCATAGCGGCCAAGCAACGATAAGATTGAGCAGACTCTCCGAGGGAAACGGATGAAGGTCTTCGGTAAGCCATTTCAACGGTAGCGTGAGAAAGGCTCTGACACTCGGTGCCCGGACTGTTATGAACGCGCCGATAAAAATGCCTGCGACAAAGGCGAAAGCAAAAGCTCTCTTGTTCATAACATAGTCATTGGGACGACGGGGAAGCCGTCATCTGGCCAACTCCGTTCATCGTGTTTGGGTCGCCTTCCAAATTGCGGGAACTGTTCGCGTTGGCCACACCGCCAAACGTTATATACATGAGTCCGTTTGGATCGGTATTGATGCGAAACGAAAGATTAACCTTGCTATATACCTGACCGTTGCGACTCATCAAAAAAAATCCCTGATTAAACGCGCCAAACCATTTATAGGGAGCATTGGTGGAAAATATGAAATTGGTGCTTGGCTGATAGCTGTTGACCGGAGCCGCGTAAGTGACGGCTTCCTGCCCATCAGAGTTCATCAAACCACCGGCAACGGCATCGACTTGCACGCTCCAATCCAAACGACTCCGTCCCGACAAAACGCCCGGCGACCGGCTAACCGTCAATATAATATCGCCTCCAGAAGGAACGATTTGTCCCGTTAGCAGATCAAAAGTAATTGGCGCAGCCGTGTATGGGATTTTGTAATGTTGGTTAATGAGCACGAGCGGCTCTGCTCCTTGCAGTTTCCACATTTTGATGACCGTTGGAGCATTCGCTTGAGATACGAATGGGTGGTCTTCCATGTGAGAGTACTTGAATAGCGTCTCTGTCGAAGCAATCGTGTATCCGGCCTTGTGCGGCATCATGCCAATATTTTCTCCTCGTCCGTGGAACTCAAACAATCCGTTAGCATCGCTGGTTGTTGAGGGATGATCGGTGCCTTCTCTCTGACCGTTATTGACCATGATACTTCCCTTTATCTCCGCGCCGGGCACTGGATTGCCGAACTGGTCTTCGAGTTTTCCATAAAAGTCAATTGGCACGTCGTTGTATGTTGAAAGAATCCCCAACCCCTTCTCCCATTTACTGCCCAAGGCCGGTCTCTGCGAGGTTGGAGCAGTGGCGGCGTTCGCTGCTGCGGCATTGGTAACGGTGTGGGCGGGAGTGGTAACAGGCGGATGCGGGTTGGCGCTCTGCGGTAGTGAAACATCGGGTTTGGTTGAAGCTGTCAAAGGTGTCTCCGTGGGCTTTTTCCTGACAAGCCAAATCAGCAAAGCACTCAGCAGCACGACAACGACGGCAAATCCAAGAATGGAGCGGCGGATTTTCATGGTCATTTGAGGTTAAATGCTTCCGATCCCAAAAGTTCGATCCAATAGCCTTGCTGTTGCCAGTAGTCGCCACGAAATTGCGCGCTGTGCCAAAAGTGTTCTACATAATTTTGGCCGGTTGGGTCGCCGGGCCAGATTGCATTATTTCCAACCCGATCAAGATTCACATCTAAGAAAACGTTATTCACTCCTGGTGTTGCTCCCAAGGCAGTGGTGTAGGGTTGGGCAGCAAGAGCCATGACTTCGTAGCGATTTAGCAAATTGGTGACGATATTGAAATTGGTTAGGTCCAGTCCGTCTGATTCCTCTTTGTAAAAATGATTCCACGGTGGAGGATCATCGACATTGCCACTGTAGCCATAATCCCAAATTGCCCCGCCAGTCAATACAAGCTGGTCTGGCTTGAGCAACTGGTCAAGTTGCCAGCGCCCGCGAGCCAGTGCGTAATCATTCGTGTTATAGAAGCTGATAATCTGGCCCGCCGCGTTGCCGTTATTTGTCGCAAACCATTTCTGGTCAATGTCGGGCGTGACGTTGGCTAATACCCAAGGGGGATAGTAAAAAGAATAGTCAAGGACAGTTGGGTCATACATCTCAGCCGGAAGCGCCGCCTGGCTGGCGACGTAGGTATTGACCAAGTTGGTGGTGCCGGCCAGACGTAATGCCTCGCTCGCCACTACGTTGCCCATGCTGTGCGCCAGCATGTAAACCTGGCCGGGATATTGAGTGTCTAGCGCCGTTAGGCGGTTTTTCAAACCCGTCGCGGATTGCCACGCCTGATACTCGCTTAGGTCGTAGTTGTCTTTTTCAGTTGGGTCGGTGGCCAAAGTGGAAATGCCGACAAATCCGTTGCCCGTCGGCCAGCGAAAGACACCAAGCCGCCCTTGGTAGCCCTGCCAGTAAAGCCGCTTGAAAGCGGATTCCGCAAAACGATCTTTTTCCCACGTCTCCATGTTCCATCCGTGAACGTAGAGGATATATGGCGTTGTCGAGTCAACCGACGGGTCATATGGATATGAAAACGACGCAGAACCGTCATCGCCGCAGTTGGTGGCGATGGTGTTGGGGGTCACACTGATGCTCTCGCCGACGGACCATCTTTCATACATCTGCTTGATGTCCTTCAAATTGAGGAAAACCGAAGCTTCGCCCGCCACGCCGCCCCAAGGATTTTTCACCTGGCAAACCAATTCGTCATTCCCCACCGCAGCGCCGCAAAAGATAAAATAGTCGCTTGGCTTGGGAACTGTCGTCGAGACAAATGCCTGGTCGAGCGAGATAGTCTGGCTCGGCGAAACGAAACCATAACAGGGATACGAGTCCCAAAGAAGCTGGATTAACCCTTCTGACTGATTGAACTGATAATTTGTGCCGCCATTGGTTTCGGCGGCTTTGAAAAGACGGATGGCCGCGCCTGTGTTGTTGCGCCATTGCAACGTCACCGTGTAGTTGGTCGGCAAATTTGCGACCATGTTCGACAGCCCCGGTATCCACAATCGGGTGTAGTCCTCCAAGTCACGAAGATTGGGAATGATATTCGTTCCGTTCCCCGCCAGATAAGCGTAGTCTGGCGTGGGCACGCCGGGTGTGCCTGGGCTAGGTGAGTAGGTGGGATCGTTGGTGGCCACGTCATCAACATAACTGACGCCATCGTCCGCATCGGGAACGTAGCGATCAAAATTATTGTTCACCCAAAAGACCATTGGATTGTCCACGCTGGTGAGGTCGCGGTTGTCCATGACGCCATCATGGTTGGCATCGACCTGCATATCAATCACGTAAATTGTGATCTCGCCGTAATTTCCGTTGTCGTCCGGCATGGTGGTGACGATCACCTTTCCGGGCTGCGTCGGCGTGAAATCGGCGCTGCGCCAGCCGTTGAGGGTTTCGCCATAGTTCTGAGGATAATTAAGATTGGGCGAGAGAACACCGGTCGTAATCGCGTTGTTGGTGTCGATTTTGAATGTGCCGTTATAATTGGTTTGCGAAGTTCTTGGCACGTCGCCAGTGACGGGATTGCAGAGATAGGCTTGGGCGAAATCCTGGTCAACGCAGTATATTTGGTTTGTAATCACCTTCCCATTGGGGCGAACGGCCATCTCCTGGGCCCAGCATTGCAGGTTCACCGGCCTGCCGACTTGGGCGACGATGACGGGATTGGTGATGGCAATGGGAAAAATCCACTCATACCCAGTCATCCAGTCTGTGGCGGGCAATGGGGAGCAAAACATGTATGTGGCCGGAGGAGCACTTTCGTATGCGTTTCCACCGTTATCGGACAAGGGATATGATCTTCCGTCAAAAAAATAATTGACCGGCTGGAATGTGGGCGTCTCGGTGTTAAGCGCGGCCTCAAATGTAATGACGCCCCACGGTATGATGTTGGATTGGCCAGGGGTGAGCGTGACCGGAGCGCTATCGCCGACCCGATATGTCTCGGAGAGATACTTCAAACCGGCAGGATTGTATTCATCCGATCTTTCCCACCGGAGATGGGGCATTA
>CAZLEE010000256.1:0-5151 GCA_964558455.1 uncultured Verrucomicrobiota bacterium
AGCCGCCAAAAGACCAAGTCAGATTGTAAATGTTATTTTTTGACGGCTCCTAAGGATGGAGGCGGAGGAAATTCCGCCTTTCGATCCCCTGTCCGGCTCATTTCCAGTAAAGATCAATGATGGCGCGGCAAATTTCGCCCAGCGGGGCCTGATGGCGGTTGGCGAGGAGGATGAGGGTGAATTTCCTTTCGGGATAGCGCTCAATGTGGGAAGAAAAGCCGATGGTGTCGCCATAATGCCAGACACTGGGCACACCTTTTTGGACGCCAACGTACCAGCCAAACCCGTAGCCGCTGCCGTGAAAGTCCGAAGTCTTGGAGGCGGCGGTGAAGGCTTGTTGCAACATTTTCCGGCTGACCAGACGTTCGGTGTAAAGAGCCTGATCCCATTTGAAAAGATCGGTGGTGGAGGAATAAATTCCGCCATCGCCGAGGACGGCGCTGGTGACGGATTGATCGGTGAAAGCAAAGGCGGGGCGGCTTTTGTCTCCGGAGACGGTTGCGCTGTAACCATAAGCCCGGTGAGGGACGGTGGAGATGCCGGATTCAAAAGCGACGGAATTGTCCATGCCCAAGGGTTGAAAAATATTTTCGCGGAGGAAGGCGGCAAAAGGCCGGCCGGAAGCCGCCTCGACAATCAGGGCCAAAAAGGCATAGCCGGCGTTGCTGTAATGGAAGGCGGTTCCGGGCGGAAACATGCTTTTGTCCACTTGCCGGAGAAGATGAAGCACATCCTTGTCCTTGACCTGCTCAGTGGCACTGTCCGGAATGAGGGCTTCGTAATCCAAGAGGCCGGAAGTGTGGGTGAGCAAATGGCGGATTGTGATATTATTGCCGTAGGCTGGGAAACCGGGGAAAAACTTGGAAATCCGATCCTCCAGCGAGAGTTTGCCGCGTTCGGCCAACATCATGATGGACATGGCGGTGAATTGCTTGGTGACGGAGGCGAGACGGTAATTGGTGTCGGCGGCGCAGGGAGTTTTGGTTTCGAGATGGGCGAGACCGTAACTGGCGGAGAGGACGACCTGCCCCGCTTCGATCAGCATGACAGACGCGCCCGGGACACCGGGGAGACTGAATCGGGCAAATAAAGGATCAATGGCTGGATTCATAATGGGCGGCGCAACCGGACTTCGGGAAAATCACAAACGCTCCCGGCCGGCGTAGCCGGATTCGAGGTCGTGCCAGTATTCGATGTCCTCATCGTCCTTTTCCCAGCAGAGAAAGATTTCACGGTCGTCGCGCAGGGATGGAAAATCAATGATGCCGCGGGTCAGGTCTTTGATTTGGATTTCGCGGAAGCGGAAATGGTTCAACACCGTCTTGCAGTCAGCCAAGGTCAGGACCAGTTGATTGACAGCCTGGCCGCCGGCGTCGTTGCCGGAAACGAGGAGGGCGGCGACCCGGCGTTCGAGCGGTTTAAGACGTTCCTGACACCGGGCAAGTTCCTCCAACCATTTTCGGACCTGGGGCAGAAGAGCGCGGGCTTCCGCCAAAGTGTAATGTTTGGAGAAGTGAAAAGACATATCCGTCACGTGCCGCCGGCCACTGCGTCCAGCTTCTTTTTGACGTCCGGGTTGGACTCGATGGACAGGGATTTTTTCCAGGCTTCAACGGCCTTGGCGGGTTGGTGCAACGCCATATAAACCTCGCCGAGGTGGTCAAGAATGGTGGCGTCGGGTTCGGGGGAAGCGGCCACGGCCTTGAGCAGCCACGGCAGGGCCTGCCGGGGGTTGTGCTGCTTGAACAAAACCCAAGCCATGCTGTCGAGATAGGCGCCGTTGGTAGGTTCGAGATGGATCGCCTTGGCAATCAAGGTGCGGGCGCGTGGCAATTGTTCGCCCTGGTCAGCCAGCATGTAACCGAGATAATTCAGCGCCTCGCCGAAGTCCGGGCTGAGTTTGATGCATTTTTGGAGGGAAGCATCCGCCTGATTGAATTGCCGGTTGCGTTCATAGGCCTCGCCCAATTGGAAGTAAAAACGGTAGTCAAGCGAATCAGGCTCCGTGGCGAGCGCGATGACCTCGGCGGTGTTGAAATGGCGGATGGCGGTGGCGTAATTCTTGACCTGCAAATAAACCACGCCGGTGTAGGACTCGCCCAGGAAAGTCTTGGGAAAGCGGGTTCGCGCCGCGTCCACGGTGCGAAAAGCCTCGTCCTCGCGATGCAAGGCAATATGGACGAGGGCCAATTTGTAATAAGCCTCCTCAATATCCGGGTCCCAATGGAGCGCGTTTTCGTAATCATCACCAGCCTCCGCCAGTTTGTCGTCCGCAAAAGCGAGTTCACCGAGGAGGAACCAGGCCCGGGGATAGCGGGTAGGACTGTCGCGCACGATGGCCTCGAGCTGTTTCATGGCGTTGGTTCTGTCCTCCGTCTGAAAATAAATGCCTGCCAGCTTTTCGTGGAGCGATTCGCGCAAAGGGGACGGTTCGGGCGCGTCGGAAAGAAGCTTGAGATAGATGTCGACCGCCTTTTTGTTTCCGCCCAACTGTTGGTAGGCATCGGCCAACGCCTGCCGCGTGTGGGACGAAGAAATATTCATTTTGGCCGCGCGATCCAGCACGGCGATTCCGCCGGCCCGGGCCGCCGCATTGTCAGGCAGGGCTTTGAGATAAAGACAGTAAAGCGAGCCCAACGCAACCAGAGAGGGAGGGTCGGGACGAACGGATTTCGCGGCCTGGTTCAAGGTGCGAAGCGCCTCGAATGGTTGATTGTTGTGGAAAAAAACTTCCAACTGACATTCATAACCGTCCAACGCATTGGGGGCCTTGCGAATGGCGGCACGACTGGTGGCCAGCGCTTGATTCGTCCTGCCGGCGGCAAGTTCCGAGCGCGCGAACCAGCTTAACAGCAGAGCAGAAGCCTGGGGACGCCGGGCAGAATTGGACAACACGGCCAAGGCCTTGTCCGCCTGTTTGTTTTTGAGGAACCGCCGGGCAAGTTTGATGGCCAGACGCTCATTGTCCGGATCGTCCAAAGCTGCTTGATAGAACTGTTGGACAGCCTTTGCGTCCTCATCGTTCCATTCGCAACTGACACCGGCGGCATAATGGGCCAGCGCTTCTGGATTGACTTGGGCGGCGCCTGACACCGAACTGTCCGCCAAATCCTCCGACAACAAACCGTCATCCAGCCCGACGAGGGGCTGAACAAATTCCGGCGCGGGTTGGACCGCAGCCGGCTTTTTTGCAGGAGTTCCGGGAGTTCCGCAGCCTGTCAACAAGAGTCCTCCCATTCCCGCCAAAAGCACCAGAATTGGATGATTCGACTTCATGTGTAGAGAGACAAGCAGCAGAAACCGGCCAGTCCGCCAGACGACGGACTGCGCCGGATACCCTCAAAACCCGCAACGGCAACGACGAGGCTATTTCTGCCAAGTACGTTTCTTGTGCCGGTTGGCACGTAGCTTTTTTCGCCGTTTATGTTTGTTAATCTTGCTTTTACGACGTTTTTTTAATGATCCCATAATTCGTTAATCAGTCCGCAACGTTAATCAGTATACCACTTTATTCAAAGGGTACTCAATAATTCCTTCCGCCCCGGCGGCTTTGAGCTGAGGAATCAACTCCCGAACGATCTTTTCGTCAATGATTGTTTCAACCGCGACCCAGCCAGGCAAACTTAAATTGGCGATGGTCGGATTGCGCAAGGCGGGCAGATTGCGCAAGAGCGACTCCAAATCCTTTTGTCGCAAATTCATTTTCAGGCCCACTTTGCTTTCAGCCTCGATCGCGCCCCGCAGCATCATGGCCAGGGTCTCGATTTTTTTCCGCTTCCAAGAATCCTTCCAGGCGTTGTGATTGACAATCAGACGGGGCGTCGAAACCAGCAGGGTATCGACGATCCGGAGTTTGTTGGCCCGCAAAGAGGAGCCGGTCTCGGTGATTTCGACAATGGCATCAACCAGTTCGTGCGCCTTGACCTCGGTGGCGCCCCATGAAAATTCGACTTCCGCCTTCACCCCATGCTTGTCGAGGTAGCGCTTGGTAATATTCACCACCTCGGTGGCGATGCGTTTTCCCTGCAAATCCTTGGGGGATTGAATGGGCGAGGTTTCCGACACGGCCAGAACCCAGCGCGCGGGCTGGCTGCTGACTTTGCTGAATTGAAATTCACCCACTTCGTGGACATCCGAGCCGTTTTCAACAATCCAATCATGCCCGGTCAGGCCGCAGTCCAAGTATCCCAACTCGACATAGCGGCTGATTTCCTGGGAACGGATGAGGCGGACAAACAATTCCTCATCATCCACGTAAGGCGCGTAGGAACGGCTGCTGACCTGGATATTGTACCCGGCCTTGGCCATTTTGGACAACGCGGCATCCTGTAAACTTCCCTTCGGCAATCCCAGCTTTAACAATTGTTTAGTCTGCATAGGGCATCGGTCTTGTTGGCGCGGGGCCGGGAATACACTTCACCCGGGCCTTTGCGCGCGTCACAGGGGCGATTTTCCACAGTTAGCGCGGCAAAAGCCAACTTTTTCTTTTACTTTTCACATTCCCGGGCGGATTTCGCCCCGAGCCAGGGCCGCAATCGCCGCCGGAAAAATCTTTCGCTCAACCACCTGAATGCGCGCATGAAGCGTTTCGGCCGTGTCGTCCGGCAGGACCGGGACGGTTTGCTGGGCAATGATCAGGCCGGTGTCAATCCCCTGATCGACAAAATGGACGGTCGCGCCGGTCACTTTCACTCCGTAATCCAGCGCTTGTTTCCACGCCTCCAAGCCGGGAAACGCCGGCAGCAAGGCTGGATGGATGTTGACCACTCGATTGGCAAAAGCGCGCAGGAACGAGCCTTTTAAAATACGCATGAACCCCGCCAGCACCACCAAATCCACATCCGCCTTTTGCAGGGTATCGATGTAACAGGCCTCCGCCGCCTCATCCAGCTTGGTGCGGAATTTTCCCGGCGCAAGATAAAACGCCTGAATCCCGCGCTGGCGCGCCTGCTCCAAAATTCCGGCATTCGCGACATCGCTCACCACCACGGCCACCTCCGCGGGAATTTCTCCCGAACGGCACGCGTCCGCAATGGCCGCCGCATTCGAGCCTTTGCCCGAACCGAGGATGCCAATCCGATATTTTCTGTGAAAATCCGCCACTGCTTTTCATCTTAAACCGAATCCGGGCCATTTCTCCATGAAAAAAGC
>CAZLEE010000257.1:0-5069 GCA_964558455.1 uncultured Verrucomicrobiota bacterium
CGGCAAAAAACCCCCTCTCAGCACCCCGAAGAATCAGTAATTCGGAATCGCCGGGGGAGCGAGATCAAAACGAAACTGTCTCTTTTAGCTGCGTGAGCGATAAAATACCACAATGCTCCGGGGGGAGCGAGATCAAAACCCTTCCACCGCGCTCCTACCAATTCGGGTTTTCGGCGGCGTCGGCGGTGCGCCAGAGGTAGAGCGCGGCGTGGGTGCGATGGGGGGACCAGCGGAGTCCGTGTCTGGCCAGTTGTTCGGGGGTCGGCATGCTGCGCTTTTTGCAGGCAATTTGAAACCCCCTGCGCACCCCGAGGTCGCCCACCGGCAGGACGTCCGGCCGGCCTAAGTTGAAAATGAGAAACATCTCCACCGTCCAGCGCCCAATGCCTTTGATTTCGGTTAAGGTGGCGATGATCTCCTCGTCTTTGAGCGGGTCGCAGTCGTTCAAGCTGGGGACGAGTCCCGCGTTGCAGCGTTGGGCCAGGTCGATGATATACGCCGCCTTGGGCCGGGACAGACCGGCTGTCCTCAAGCTGTCAATCGAACTTTTTGCCACCAGGCCGGGGGCGGGGAATTCGCCGGCCGGGAACAGCTTTTTGAATCGTTCCAGAATGGCGCTGGCGGCGGCGCCGTTCAATTGCTGGAAAATAATGGCCTGGGTAAGAGATTGAAAAGGCGGAAGCCGCCGCGGACGCAATTGGATTGGCCCGGCCTTTTTAATCAATTCCGACATCACGGAATCGGCACTCAAATGAGTCATGGCGCGTTTGCTCATGGGCGGGTATTCTATATTCATGCCACTGGTCCAAGCGAGCGGATTTCACAGGCCGGCTGGAAATTTTCCTGAACACCGGAATTGAACGGGCTGGCGGCAGGAGCAACAATCGCCTTGCGAAAGCGCCAGGGGAACAGGCCGTCTGTAAAATGACCCGGAAACAAATTTGTTATTTTGACAACAACGCCACCACGCGGGTCGCTCCGGAAGTGGTGGACGCGATGTTGCCGCTTTTGCGCGATTTGTGGGGCAATCCTTCCAGCGCTTACGGCTTCGGCAAGGAGGCCGGCAAATGTCTGGAGGAGGCGCGGACGAAGGTCGCGGCCTTGATTCAGGCCGATCCGAAAGAAGTGATTTTTACCAGTTGCGCAACGGAGAGTAATAATACCGCAATTCACAGCGCGCTGGCCGCCAATCCGGGCAAACGCCATATCGTGACGACGGCGGTGGAGCATCCGGCGGTCCTTTATTATTGCGAGGTTCTGCTCAAGCAGGGATGCCGGGTCACGTATCTGCCGGTGGACACGGATGGGGCGCTTGATCTGGATTTGCTGGACAAATCAATCCAGGAAGACACGGCGGTGGTTTCGGTGATGTGGGCCAATAACGAAACGGGCGTGATCTTTCCGATCAAGGAAATCGCGGCGATTTGCCGGGGCAAAAATGTGCTGTTCCATACGGATGCCACCCAGGTTCCGGGCAGGTTGGAGATTGATGTCCGCGGCATGGGGGCGGATTTTCTGTCGCTCTCGGCCCACAAATTGCACGCGCCCAAGGGCGTCGGCCTGCTCTATGTCAAGCGCAAGGTAAAATATCAGCCGCATCTCATCGGCGGCCATCAGGAGCGGGGACGGCGCGGCGGCACGGAAAACGTGGCGGGCATCGTTGGGTTCGGGCGGGCGGCGGAATTGGCGGCGGCGCGTTTGCAGGAGGTAAACACGCGGGTGCGCGCTTTGCGCGACCGGTTGGAAAATGCGATCCTGAGCGGCATTCCGAACACAACCCGCGTCGGGGCGAAAGAGCCGCGCCTGCCCAATACGAGCAACATCGCTTTTGAATCCGCGGAGGCGGAAGGCATCCTGCATCAACTCGATCAACTGGGCATTTGCGTTTCGAGCGGATCGGCCTGCACCACCGGCTCGCTCAATCCTTCCCATGTGTTGACTGCGATGGGGCTGAAACCGGAGCAGGCGCGCGGATGCGTGCGCATCAGCCTCGGCGTTTACAACACGGACGAGGAAGTGGATTATTTTTTGAAACACCTGCCCAGAGTCGTCGCCCGGTTGCGCGAAAAGTCGCCGGTCAAAGCCAAAACGGCCGGCCGCCCATTATTTTTGTGAAGATTACGCTTGTCATTTAAACGGTGCTTCGATAGAACGATTTCAGCTCTTTCAAATAGCCGGAGTGCGTTATCCGCTTCGGTGTTGAGTCTTTGCGTTGCGAGGACTCGAATTTCATTCCGAAATACCACTGCCAATGTGTTTTTCCATGTACCTGTCAGGTTTTGCCTCGACGCGCGTTCACTCGCGCGTCCTGGCGTATTCCCGACAGAGGGATCGCTTGGCAGTGGTTCCCTGGAATGAGAGTGCGCTGGGCGCGCCTTCGTTTTTCCAAATTCGACTGAGATTCGAGTCCTTGCAAAAAAAAGGTAAACTACCAAACAAAAGGACATGCAAAATGAGAATCTCGCTGAAAACCTTGACCACGGGTGCGGCCATTCTGACCGCGCTTTTTTTCGGATCGCATGACGCCTGTCGTGCTCAAGAGACGGCGGACGTCAGCGCGGAATTAGCCTCCATGGTGGAGATTTACACCATGCCAACCAACGGTATTTTCTGGACCATAGATGGGAGTTTTCCCCCTTCCCCGTTCGACCCGCTGCCCCAGCTTCCCCTTTATTCCGTGGGCGCGACGGGCAATTTTGTTGTTGATGACCGCAATTTCGATGCTCAGACGTACTGGACGGCGATGGCCGGAAGTCCGTCTGGCGCTCGCAACGGCGGCATGACAAAGGAAGATGCGCCCCCGCTGCCCGGCGATGGAGGCGGCAGTGGCGGTACTACCAACAGCATAGTCAGCCAAGTGATCGGTTTCCAACCGCCAACCAACGGCTATGTTCCCTGCGAAACCTGGACCAATTTCTGGCTGAAAATCTCGGCCCAGTCCGGCAGTATTGACATTACCATCAGCAACACGCTGCCCGGTCTTTCCTATGTTTTACTGGAATCGCCCAGTCTCAATCACCCAAATTGGACGCCCATTCAAACTCTGACCGTTTCCGGCACGTCCGTGGCCGCCAGCCCGGTCTCTGCGGGAGGAAATGCCACACTGTTTTTCAAGGCCTCCTTAACGACCGCCGACCAGCCGCCGGTGATTACGGAAGGACCGACCAATCAAGTGGTCTCTGCGGGCGGCACGGCGGTTTTCACCGTGACCGCGACGGGGCTTGACCTGAGTTACCAGTGGCAGTTGAACGGAACCAATATACCGGAAGCCACCGCCGCCACCCTGACGATTGGCAACGTCCAATCCAACAACGCCGGCCTTTACACGGTGATCGTGTCCAACGTCATTTGCTGGGACAGTGCCTCGGCCGGCTTGGGGTTGACGTGGACAAACTATTATGGCGGCATCTTCGACGCTTCTCCTGCCATATCCCCTGATGGGAGGACCATTTTCATTGCCAACACTTCCTGGCAATTCTTCGCCTTGGACGCCGCGTCAGGAGGCATTAATTGGTCCGCAACTCTGCCCAATGACGGCGGCACTGCGGACATCACTTCTTCCGCGGTTGTTTCATCCGACGGATCGACTGTTTATGTGGGGTCGGAAGGAGGCTATTTGAACGCGTTTAATACAGCCACCGGATCAAATTTGTGGAGCACAAATCTGAGCGGCAAAATTGCTTCCTCGCCCGCCCTGAGCCAGGACAATAGCACCTTGTACGTCGCGAATTATAATTCACTCTATAACGGTCTTTACGCGATTAACGCCGCTACTGGCGCGATCCAATGGTACTTCGCTCCCGATGATCCTGATGAGGGAGTAAGCGGGGTGGATTCATCCCCTGCGGTTGCACAGGACTGCTCCATTGTCTTTTTGACGCGGAATGGGGATTTGTATTGCCTTAATCCCGATGGAAGCCTGCGTTGGTTCTTCCCCCTGCCAGCGGGATCATCGCCAGATGGATCACCGGCTATTGGTAAGGATGGCTCAATTTACGTCGGTTCGTCCAGTGACGCGGGCGACGCTTACGTCTATGGCCTGAACTCCGGGGGCGGGTTGAAATGGTTGGTGGCCTCCAGCAACGGCTATCCATTTCAATCTTCTCCTGCAATCGGAGCAGACGGCGTCGTTTACGCGGCTTCGACCGGCGGCAACATCTGGGCCATTACCAATGGCGGAGTGGAATGGCAGATGAGTGTAACAAACGCGGAAGGCAATCCAGTCACCTTTGAGTCCTCACCCGCCATCGCCGCCAACAATGTTCTCTATATCGGGGCGGTGGATTATGCCAACACGACCAATGGTCTCTTTGCCATCACCAACGGCGCGGTCCAGTCTTTCTGGCTGGCCCAGGGAGGCGTGGCGTCTTCTCCCGCCATTGATCCAATCGACGGTTCCGTCGTCGTAGCGGATCAGTCGGGTTACGTCTATAAATTGCCCGGCTCCCAAAACGCTGACCCGAATGCCGCATGGCCAATGTTTCATCAAAACGCGCGCCGCGCCGGTTCCGTGCCAAATCCCGCCTGCTCCGGCGGCGGTGTGCCTGTGGCTTTTCCCAGCAATCCTTCCCTGAATTTAGTCAATGACTCATTCACTTTTTATATCAGCGGCACACCCGGAAGCTCCTGGGCAGTCTCAGCCTCCAGCGACCTGACAAATTGGAGTGTCATAGGGGAAGTCTCCTTGGATCCCTATATCGGGTATACATATTTTACGGACAGCACATTTTATGGCGCCACCAGCCGGTTTTACAAGATGCAGTGCGCGTCTGGTTGCTCGCGAATCATCGGCTTCATGAACATGAGCATTCCACCCGGAACAAATCTCATTGCGAACCCATTGTATCAAATTAACGATCAACAACCTTCGCAAAACACTGCCAGCGGGCTGTTGGCTTTCCTCCAAAATACCAGTAATAATTATCCGGTTTTACCCGATCAAACGGAAATTCAGGAATGGAATGGGGCTGGATTTGATATTGATACGTTTTATGAAAATGAAAATGGATGGTCTCCTAAGAGCCTGTTTGAAAAGTCAGTATTTCTCAGCCGAGACGTTTGAGCATAAG
>CAZLEE010000258.1:0-5014 GCA_964558455.1 uncultured Verrucomicrobiota bacterium
ACAAAAATGCTGATTTTATTGGTACTATTTTGAGTTTTCAAACAGGCTCTCAGGGCGGTTAATTCGCACAACGATGTCTCCTGGCGGAGATATTCCAGGCTTTTCCTCGTGTTTAAGAAGGTCGATTGTAAATGGCCGTCCGTCCGGGATGATTCTATAGCTTTTGCTCGCTCCAACCAAAGGCTCTGATGGGCCTTTCTTCCACATTTTGAACGGCACAGGAGCGTTCGCGTCTGGATGGTGAATACCCGAAGCCATGAGATAAGGGTATCCGCGTTGAGCTTTCGGTGACAACTCATATCCAGACTTCGTGATGGATGATATGTGTAGGGACCAGCCGTAAGTGCCTATCAGTTGAAAATTACCGTCCTGGCCTGTTTCCAAGGTGTAGTCGTTTTCCTCTTGCACGTTGACTTTGGAAGGGTCTGCCGCAATGGTCAGCTTGACCGTCGCTCCCGCAATCGGTTGGTCATTCTGGTCAACTACTTTTCCGTAAAAGTTAATAGTGGTGTTACGCTGGATTTGAGCGATTGCTGGAATGAGCGCGCCACAAATGACCAACGCTGCAATAATCGCTTTCGGTGTTAAACAGTATTTTTTCATGCCGATGTTGTGTTTTATGGTTTAAGGCCAAAACTGACGAGCAATTGGTTCCAATAAAGTTCTACGGTCATATTGTCCGAGCGAAATTCAAGGCTGTGCCCAACATGGTGGTTTCCAAAGTCGTACGGAGGCACGTCCAAATTGACTGGCGCTCTAACCGAGAAAGTGCTCGCTATGTTCGTCTCCGCGCCCAAGGCAAACGAATACGATTGAACGGCCTGAGCAAAAGTTTCATAGGTATTGGTTGGAAACGTCAGGCTGCGTGGCAACTGAAATGGTGGTTCGTAATAGAACCCTGATGGAAATTGCAATGATGGCGTCGTGTAGTGATAGTTGAGCGAGTCCGCCTTGAAATTCTGGTCTATCACCCAATAATGCAACGCAAAGTCTTCTTGGTTGTAAAAATCCGCAAAATGGCTCGCGCCTGCGATGCCATTAAAATACGGCGGCGCACCGTTGGTGTAGTAATGGCCCTCGTCGTCTGGCCCGTAAACATGAGGCGTATAAGAGTTCGTCGCATCGGCTGGAATGGTGTTGTCGTAGGCCCGCGCCGAAATCGCCGCTTGGCTCGCCACGTAAGTATTCACAATCACATTCGCCCCTGCCAAACGCAGAGCCTCGCCGGTGACGACGTTGCCCATGCTGTGCGCGAGAACATAAACCTTGCCTGGATATTGGCTGTTCAACCCAGCCAGAAAGTTCTCCAAGGGCTGCCCGGACTTCCATGCGATCCACTCGCTATTATTGTAATTGTTCGCGTCGGTAAGAGCGGATATTATCCCGTTAAAGCCGTTGCCCGTCGGCCAGCGGAAGCTGCCAAACCGGCCCTGGTATCCCTGCCAATAAAGCCGCTTGTAGGCGGTTTCCGCCCAGCGGTCTTTTTCCCAGGACGGCATGTTCCAACCGTGGACATAGACAATGTAGGTGTTATTGGTGTCAAAGGCCGGATCGTACGTGTAATTAAACGGCTGAGTCGGATAGCCCGGCGAATAATTGTCCTGCGCTTCGACAGGGTAGGCAAGAGGGGGAACGCCGGGGTTATCGCCCACTGTCCATCGTTCGTACATTTGTTTAATGTCCTGTATTTTGATGAATTGCGAGGATTGCGCCAGCACGTTGCCGTTGCCGTCCGCAATGGTTAGATAGAGGGCGCCTGAGCCGTGGCCGACGCCGCACCAGATATAGTGGTCGCCCGCCCAGCCATTGCTGAATGTCGAGGTGTTCAACTGGATACTGCCTCCGGGGCCAAGCCGTCCAACGTACTGGCAGCGTGTGTTGTTGATCTGGTTGTTGGCAGTTGCCAAGTTCGTCAGATAGCCGATGCCGCCGTCCGGATCGGCGGCTTGGAAAAGATCAATGGTCGGATTGCTTGGATTCGGACCGCCAACGTCGCCCCAATTCAGCGTCACCGTGCTCCCCGCTGGCAACTGCGACAGCGTGTTGGAGACACCGCACACCCATAGACGGGCGTAATCCTCCAAATCGCGCGGGCATGGGATGGCGCGATTGCCTGCATTGGTGTAATTGCAATCGGGTTCTGCTGCCGTTTGCAGGTCATCTTCGGTCGTCCCGTTCCACCGGTCGTAGTCGTTATTGGCCCAAAGGACGTAGGGGTGTTGGGCGGACGTGCTGTCCGGGCCGGAAAAGCTTGTATCGACCGCCCCGTCGTGATTGCCGTCAATGTAGAGGCCAACGACTGGCACAATGAGTGTGCCGACCGCGCCGTCAAAGTTTGTTTTGGTGGTCAGCACCGCCAGTCCTGGATCGGTCGGAAAAAATTCGCCATATTCGGAGAGAATGCCGAGCTGATTGGTCGTCTGTCCGCTCAGGGCGTTCGATGAGCAGGATTGGTCGAAGTATTGTTCCAAATATCCCGGCGTGTTGGTGCTGCCGTTGACGCTTTCCTCGGCCCACGCGCCAATGAGCAGCGGCACACCCGGCGTCGCAATGATCGGAGCAGATGTGCCTGTTGTGGGCGTGAAATTCGGGTCCCCTGGCAAATAGTCGCGGTCAACGACTCCGAAGTAATATCCGACGGTTTGCAGCGCCGGCGCTTGCACTTCCGGGTAAAAGTAGGAGGCGAACCCGTTCTGGGCGGCGGGATCGCCCACGACCGCTCCGGGTGACAACCGTTGTGAATGGAGGCTCGTTCCGTCGGAATAGTATTCCCGGACAAAAAGGTAGGGCAGGCCGTGGAGATTGGTTTGTCCGGCAGCCAGGGACAGGTTCGTGTAGCCCACTGTCGATACGCCGATGTTTCCCTCATTCGGCCATGCCGAGAAAATCATTTGCGCTCCGGTTGACAGCAGCGCCGCCGCCGGGTTGGTGGTTCCGCTTGCGGCGCAGGCATAATCCGGGAAGGCAAACGGGACTTCATTGGGGATTTGGATGCTGTATCCAATGTCAAAGCCGCTGAGCGGCGGCACATAACCGCCCCCGGCGTACATGACCCCGGAAGCCATTGACCCGTCCGGATTCAGATCGTTGGCCGATTGAACGACAAAGTTGCGGTAGAAATAATTATCCTCGAACGGCTTGAACTCATCAACGTAGGCCGTGCTGTCTTGCTCCTCGCCGTATTTGACGTGAAAGTTGGCCCAGGCGTAATTGGGGAGGAAATAATTGTCTGAAAATTCATTCATGGGAATGGCGGTGGGCCGCAGGTCGCCTTCGTCGGCAACGGCAAATTCCAAGGCATTCACTTCATCGGCGGATTCCAATTGGAAAATCAGATTTTGTTGCAACTGCGCCGTTCCATCCAGGAAAGGCAGCAGATTGCTCCAAAACCCGCCAAGCCCGGTTTCCAAGGATGCTGTTTCGCTGTTAAACCAGTTTGGGTTATCGGGCGCCAATTGAAAAAAACCAAGCGAAACAAAGTTGGTGGGGCCTATGGCGCCATTGGTTCCCATCGGGATGCAAAACAAGGTGTAGGCGTTGTAATAGGGCAAAAAGGATTGCGGCAACGGGAATAGGCCGTTACTAAACTGGACGGACGGAATATCCAGGTACGCCGCCGTTGCGGAGGAATTAAAATTCGTCATGGGCTGCGAATAGATATTGAAGAAAATATTTGGATATTCTGAATAGACGGGCTGGGCAAACATTCTGAGGTTCGTGACCGCGTTGGGAATGTTTGGGGCAGCCAGAAAATATTGTCCGTGAGGGCCGCGCAATATGGCGGTGCTGACCGCCATGTTTTGGTTTTCCGGCGTTTGCGGCATTGATGGAGATGAGTAGTTGGTTGAGCCTGACGGCGTCACATACTGGACGACAACCTGAAAGGCGGGCATGGGACTGCCGGGATAAACCGATATGCCGCCGTCCGGATACGATGTTGAATCTGCCGGCAGCGTTTTGATGGCCACGCCGTTTTGATAGACCGTGTAGGAATTGACATCCCCAGGCGCAGGCTCCCAAGAAATAAGCACACCGCTGCCACCGGGCATCGGAGCCACCGAAACTATCGGGGCGGCTGGGGCGTTGAAAACGTGGGGATTGGTGCCGTTGTACATCTCCTGCAAGTTGGAATAGCCGTCGCCGCCCGGGTCTTTGTAGCCGTCTGGGGTGCCGGTTAATCCGGTGTCGGGCAGCAACGGGTCGGTCAATGTGCAAAGCACCTCGTAACCGTCAGGGAGTCCGTCGCCGTCGCTGTCTTCGCCGAAACCGCCAACATAACGCAGGCTGCGTCCGTTAAGATAGACCGGCACGGTGGTGGCGGTGTTCGATCCCACAAAGTTCGTTTCCACCCGCCAAGTCAGGGTGGAGTCTCCGATGATGCGGGTGTAAATCTGGTAGTTCATCCCCGCCACGGTGTTGACCATGGTCACAAGCATGGTGTTTGTGTCCAAGCCGTTGCTGACGATCAACCCGTATCGACAATTTGTATCATAGGAGGTGTAAGCCAGGAACAGGGCCTGGGCGTCGTTGTGCAGCGGGGTGACTGAATACGCATTGGTCGGGTTGGTGCCGAGTTGGTATTCATCGAGATTGCAAAGGCCGTCGTTGTCAGGGTCGGCGTAGGGGTCAACGTTCAATGCGCCGAAATATTCCATCTGCCACCAGTCGGGCAGGCCGTTGGTGCCGGTGGTCCCGATCAGGGCGGCGGTGAAAAACAGTTCGTTTGAGCCGATGACCAGCGGTGGGGCAGCCGTAAAGGAGTTTGAGGCGGTCAGAATTTGCCAGATGCCCCAGTTGGTCGTGGCCAGGTTCCCGTTGGTCAGGATGGCGTAGGTTAAATTGCTTAGGGTGCTTTCAATGGTGACAACCACACCGTCAGAGTAGTTGGTGATGACGAGCCAGAAATTGGTGTAATTGGCGTAGTTGGTGGTGATGGTGTAATTGGGCAGGGTATAGCCGTAGTTGGTGATTCCGCCCCCGTCGCTGCTATTGGTGCCGCCACCATCACTGTTGG
>CAZLEE010000259.1:0-4937 GCA_964558455.1 uncultured Verrucomicrobiota bacterium
AGTTCGCGCAAATGGAGTAGAAAGTTGTTGCGGCTCAACCGAAAGAGTGAGCCGGAGTCGCCCCGGTCAGGTGGCTGGGGCGCGGATTGAAACATGTCGTCCTTGTTGGCGAACTCATCATGGAGCGCGTCGCCCCGGTCAGGTGGCTGGGGCGCGGATTGAAACGTTTGAGAAAATCGGCGAGCACCGCGCGCGGATAAAGTCGCCCCGGTCAGGTGGCTGGGGCGCGGATTGAAACGACTCCGCTGATGGACAACACCGCATCCGTCACCAAGTCGCCCCGGTCAGGTGGCTGGGGCGCGGATTGAAACGTTGAACGGGAAGGAGTCATCCAGCGTGTACCAGATGTCGCCCCGGTCAGGTGGCTGGGGCGCGGATTGAAACGCATTGCTGGCGGGCTGTTCATCCACCAACACTCAGTCGCCCCGGTCAGGTGGCTGGGGCGCGGATTGAAACACACTGACGGCTGACTGAAGCGCAATAGTATCATGTCGCCCCGGTCAGGTGGCTGGGGCGCGGATTGAAACGCCGGCCGCTTGCGATTTGAGCGCGGGAACTTTTTGTCGCCCCGGTCAGGTGGCTGGGGCGCGGATTGAAACATCACCTCTGAATGGGAAAAAATGTCCTCATGAAGTCGCCCCGGTCAGGTGGCTGGGGCGCGGATTGAAACCGCAGGACTTGAACCCGGAGGCCTTTGCGGCCACGGTCGCCCCGGTCAGGTGGCTGGGGCGCGGATTGAAACTCCGGCGGCGTCTCAATAAATGGATTAAGCCACCAGTCGCCCCGGTCAGGTGGCTGGGGCGCGGATTGAAACAACAGCAGCTAGATTCCCGCATCATTGCGCGGAGCGTCGCCCCGGTCAGGTGGCTGGGGCGCGGATTGAAACGACGGAGGCGACGAAGGTGTAGGTGTGGACGGCGCGTCGCCCCGGTCAGGTGGCTGGGGCGCGGATTGAAACCAGCGCGTCAAAGACAAGTTCAACGATCTCACGGAGTCGCCCCGGTCAGGTGGCTGGGGCGCGGATTGAAACAGGAATACGGTCTTGTCTTCGACCAGTGCGAACTGGTCGCCCCGGTCAGGTGGCTGGGGCGCGGATTGAAACACGGTCGGCAAGCCCGAAACCGGGAAGGACGTCAGTCGCCCCGGTCAGGTGGCTGGGGCGCGGATTGAAACTGTGCGTGATCGCCGGCGCCGGGGCAACCTCCATGTCGCCCCGGTCAGGTGGCTGGGGCGCGGATTGAAACGGATTGGCCCGGTGTATCGGCCGTCATCGCACGAGTCGCCCCGGTCAGGTGGCTGGGGCGCGGATTGAAACTTGTCCGCGAAATCATCAACCCATTCTTTTGCGAGTCGCCCCGGTCAGGTGGCTGGGGCGCGGATTGAAACGGGAAGGGGCGGTTTGAGAAGAAGTTTTCCAAAAGGTCGCCCCGGTCAGGTGGCTGGGGCGCGGATTGAAACAGGCAGACGGCAAGCACGATGACGGCCAGGAGGGAGTCGCCCCGGTCAGGTGGCTGGGGCGCGGATTGAAACCCAATGGCTGACTTTCTCGTAGAGCATCCGTTTGTGTCGCCCCGGTCAGGTGGCTGGGGCGCGGATTGAAACAGAATCGTTAGCGATCAGGTGGACGGCCTGCAACGGTCGCCCCGGTCAGGTGGCTGGGGCGCGGATTGAAACTACATTAAGCTCCGCACCACGCCGCGGCGGAACAGGTCGCCCCGGTCAGGTGGCTGGGGCGCGGATTGAAACAAGGTGGTGGTGGCGGTGATTTCATGGGCTGGAGGTCGCCCCGGTCAGGTGGCTGGGGCGCGGATTGAAACGTGCAACTCCATTCAATGCCGCCATCCGCCGTCAGTCGCCCCGGTCAGGTGGCTGGGGCGCGGATTGAAACAGGCCGAGCTTGGCGCGGGGATCCGACGCGAAGAGGGTCGCCCCGGTCAGGTGGCTGGGGCGCGGATTGAAACCTAATCTAGTGTCTCCGATCACTCTGCTAAATCTGTCGCCCCGGTCAGGTGGCTGGGGCGCGGATTGAAACAGGCGGGCGCCGGCCGGTGGTTTGACCCGGCAAGCGTCGCCCCGGTCAGGTGGCTGGGGCGCGGATTGAAACGTGGTCCTGTGGCGAGCTGGTGCGGCCGTCCAGCGGTCGCCCCGGTCAGGTGGCTGGGGCGCGGATTGAAACAGCTCTTCCTTCAACTCGCGACGGCCGCAGATCGTGTCGCCCCGGTCAGGTGGCTGGGGCGCGGATTGAAACAGATCCCGCTCCGTCAGCGCCGGCAGAGGTGAAGTCGTCGCCCCGGTCAGGTGGCTGGGGCGCGGATTGAAACCTGATCTTCGGCCGGGCCTGGGTCTGGATCAAGTGTCGCCCCGGTCAGGTGGCTGGGGCGCGGATTGAAACTGCAGTCATCAGCACATCTACGATCTGGCGGCAAAGTCGCCCCGGTCAGGTGGCTGGGGCGCGGATTGAAACCCGGCAAGGCGATCTTCCGCGCTACAATGTCGTGGGTCGCCCCGGTCAGGTGGCTGGGGCGCGGATTGAAACGGCAGCTTGCGGCCGACCAACAGATCGGGGCGGGGGTCGCCCCGGTCAGGTGGCTGGGGCGCGGATTGAAACAAATTTTGTGGTGACGAGGCAGCCGGCGCAGGCGGAGTCGCCCCGGTCAGGTGGCTGGGGCGCGGATTGAAACCTCCAAAGCCGGTTCTCAAGGTATTTGGCGGGATTGTCGCCCCGGTCAGGTGGCTGGGGCGCGGATTGAAACATCGAATCAATCCCGGCGCTGAATCTCCAGCAGTTGTCGCCCCGGTCAGGTGGCTGGGGCGCGGATTGAAACCGGCACTGTTCGTAGGTCATTGGCTGGCTATGATCGTGTCGCCCCGGTCAGGTGGCTGGGGCGCGGATTGAAACTTCGTTGGTGATGTGTTGCGCCTGCCATTCGTCCAGTCGCCCCGGTCAGGTGGCTGGGGCGCGGATTGAAACGGCGATGAGATGATGGGCGACCAGGTCGTTCATCGGTCGCCCCGGTCAGGTGGCTGGGGCGCGGATTGAAACCGCATATTCGACAACCAGTTGCGTGCTCATTCGGCGTCGCCCCGGTCAGGTGGCTGGGGCGCGGATTGAAACGGTTTGCACGAGCGCACTTTTCCTTCACGAGGCACGTCGCCCCGGTCAGGTGGCTGGGGCGCGGATTGAAACACGTTCACCTTGGCCGGCTTCACAGTCACGCGTTCGTCGCCCCGGTCAGGTGGCTGGGGCGCGGATTGAAACTTGACTGCCTTAGTGAATTTCGCCCGCCGCTTAAGGTGTCGCCCCGGTCAGGTGGCTGGGGCGCGGATTGAAACACTGTGACGGCATCGGCAGGATCGTCGATAATCCCAGTCGCCCCGGTCAGGTGGCTGGGGCGCGGATTGAAACCCATAACCATCATGAAAAAATCCATCCTCCATCCGTCGCCCCGGTCAGGTGGCTGGGGCGCGGATTGAAACGTCCTTGGTGGTGGCGAGTAGCGACGGTGGTACACGTCGCCCCGGTCAGGTGGCTGGGGCGCGGATTGAAACCAATGAACGCAAAAAATAGGGAGGGATTCGTGATGTCGCCCCGGTCAGGTGGCTGGGGCGCGGATTGAAACAATCCTCTCATGCTGGATACTGTCATTCCCCCGCCAGTCGCCCCGGTCAGGTGGCTGGGGCGCGGATTGAAACGCCAAGGCGTTTGGCCTCGGGTTCAGTCGGAACGAAGTCGCCCCGGTCAGGTGGCTGGGGCGCGGATTGAAACGACGATCTATATGCCGCAGGTCATTGAGCTCGTGTTCGTCGCCCCGGTCAGGTGGCTGGGGCGCGGATTGAAACAGATTCTTTTACCTCCTTTCCAACCGCACGCACGTCGCCCCGGTCAGGTGGCTGGGGCGCGGATTGAAACAATCCTCTCATGCTGGATACTGTCATTCCCCCGCCAGTCGCCCCGGTCAGGTGGCTGGGGCGCGGATTGAAACGCCAAGGCGTTTGGCCTCGGGTTCAGTCGGAACGAAGTCGCCCCGGTCAGGTGGCTGGGGCGCGGATTGAAACGACGATCTATATGCCGCAGGTCATTGAGCTCGTGTTCGTCGCCCCGGTCAGGTGGCTGGGGCGCGGATTGAAACAGATTCTTTTACCTCCTTTCCAACCGCACGCACGTCGCCCCGGTCAGGTGGCTGGGGCGCGGATTGAAACTTGGAATCTTTCATGGCCACCGCGTCCTTCCATTTGTCGCCCCGGTCAGGTGGCTGGGGCGCGGATTGAAACAAATTTGAGTCGGAGTTGAAACAAGTGGCGGAACAAGTCGCCCCGGTCAGGTGGCTGGGGCGCGGATTGAAACGCTTTCAACCGATAAAGTTTTTACGGAACTTAATAGTCGCCCCGGTCAGGTGGCTGGGGCGCGGATTGAAACATTCGTTTTTGACAACACAACTGTAACAAACGGAGTCGCCCCGGTCAGGTGGCTGGGGCGCGGATTGAAACGCGCTTTCGCCGCTCGACAAATTCGGATTTTCCACGTCGCCCCGGTCAGGTGGCTGGGGCGCGGATTGAAACCGGCCCAGAGCGCTTGATTGTCAACCTAGGCCCCAGTCGCCCCGGTCAGGTGGCTGGGGCGCGGATTGAAACTCGAACACCATCTGGCAGAAGCGCTATCAAGAGTGTCGCCCCGGTCAGGTGGCTGGGGCGCGGATTGAAACACCGATGTCCCAGCCGTCGTGCACGGCAACGACAAGTCGCCCCGGTCAGGTGGCTGGGGCGCGGATTGAAACGGCGACGGTGAGGAGATACGTGTTCGGATACAGATGTCGCCCCGGTCAGGTGGCTGGGGCGCGGATTGAAACGGCGCCACCCGCAAACTATCCGACCTCGTCAACGCGTCGCCCCGGTCAGGTGGCTGGGGCGCGGATTGAAACGGCGGTGAGCGTTGGCAA
>CAZLEE010000260.1:0-4891 GCA_964558455.1 uncultured Verrucomicrobiota bacterium
TGCACTTACGACGCCGACGGAAACTTGTTGAGCGACGGGCGCTGGAATTACACTTGGGATGCGGAGAACCGGCTGGTCAACATGACCAGCTTGAGCGGCTCGCCGACGGGTTCGCAATTGATGCTCGCGTTTGTCTATGATTACCAGGGACGGAGGATACAGAAGACGGTCTCGACCAACAACGACGGCAGTTACGTTGGGGAATACACCAACGACTACGTTTACGACGGATGGAACTGCATCGCCACACTCAACCCGGCGCACGCGCTGCTCAACACGTTCTTATGGGGAACGGACTTGAGCGGGAGCATGCAGGGAGCAGGCGGGGTGGGGGGATTGATCGAGGCGACTTATTACGGGACGGCCACGACGAGTTGTTTTGCGGCCTTTGACGGGAACGGCAACGTGAGCGCGCTCATCAACGCCGCCGACGGCACCACCGTCGCCCAATACGAATACGGCCCCTTCGGGGAACTCCTCCGCGCCACCGGCCCAATGGCGAAGCTGAATCCATTCCGGTTCTCAACCAAGTATGATGACGATGAAACCGACCTGATTTATTATGGCTATCGTTACTATAATCCCTCTACGGGCCGCTGGCCATCCAGAGACCCGTTAGGTGAGCCGGCATTTCTTGCAGCTTACTTGAGTGGAAAACCGAGATCGGAACAAAAGTCCCTTACTGTGGAATCACTGCTCCCTCTGTATCTTTTCGTCAGAAACGACCCTCTCTCAAAGTTTGATCGGCTGGGCCTCGACCCTCCGCCGCCTTTGCCAACGCCGTGGGACACATGGTATATCTGTTGCCATCCAGTCAGCCAGAGCGTCGGTCCAATTACAGTTACCGTTACACATTGTGACTTGAGATGGTATCCTTGTGATCCTGGCGACAAAACCTATCCTGTAACATATGCGGGTAGTAGCTGCGCCTGTCGAAGCAAGGGCATTAATAGTGTTCTCGACATGAACAAGTGCTTGCGGAACCATCCAACCACCGCTGGATACCTTCCAGGGGATAATTGCCAATCATCTTCACAAGCCGCGTTAAATGCGTGCTGTGCAAAATCAACATGGTCCCCGAGTTGGTACGGTTGCCCACCCCCTCCAATGCCCGTAATCCCCCCTGGCATACAACCATGACAAAGTCGAGGAAGGCGGTAATACCGGTGTAGAACGTAGCCTTATTGCTCGCATAATGAGCTTTTGTAGTCATAACCGCTTATGAGCCTATCTCTGATCATTGGCTTATGCTTTTTAATCACTCTGATATGGGTGGCCCTAACAACTGCCAAAAACCACATTAAGGTGTTCTCCATACTAGCAACAACGTTAATTGCCCTTTTTTTGGGATATGCAATTGGTTTCGGGTGGGCAGGTTTGGTAAATTATGATCAGTATGTTTGGCGGTTTTCGCAGTACTCAGGGTACATTCGCGGTCTTGCGGAACGCCAGCAAATAGCTGAGTTAACCAACACCGTAATTTTGTTCGACTCCAAGTTTAATCCACGGAAGGACCCTCATGACTTGCAAGATGCAATCTTCCAAATTTTCAAGCTTGGCAAATATTATGTCGATACTAATGCGGTGACATCAACCCAGGCGAGCAATGTTGCGCATCCTTGATATGCCCAGGACATTGGTGTGAATATCCCTCTTCGCGGAGACTGAGCCGTTTGATTCCCCTTAAAAGACGACGCCTCAAACGGCTCAGACTCCGCACTCCCGGTGGCGCTCCCTTGTGAGCTTTCGCCCGCCGCCGCTCCACTGCGCTTTTTGACCTGCCGCTTTCCGCGCCCCTTTTCCCTTGCGCGGGCGGCCAGGTCAAACGCTCCGCTCCGCTCACGGCAGTCGAAACTCCCAAGCGAGCCGGGAAGCCATTTACGCGCGTCCGTCACGCTTCCTGCCCCCCCCTTCAAAGGGGTCAAACCTAAGTTTTGCCCATAAAAGGGCTTGCGGATGGGATGAGGTCAGGGCAGGATTGGGAGCATGGCGCGTCCATTGCGAATCGAGTATCCGGGAGCGATCTATCACGTCCTGAGCCGGGGAGACGGCAAAGGCCCGATCTTCCTGGATGACGGGGATGGCCACGATTTTATCAAGACTTTGGCCGAGACCTGCCAGAAAACCGTGAAGGGGTCAGTTCCAGACTCCATGATATTTTTCGCGGTTGGCGGCAGTTGTTTCTGGCCTCTTTCGCCAAGCGGCCGGCTTAAAAGCCCCAACCCCCTTTTCTCGCAAACCGCGCCCCGCTCCGGCAGAGGCCGGGCCTCAGCGGAGGCGCCAATTTGGTGCGATTTCGTGCTTGACTAATCCGTTGCCGACGGGCAGGTTAGACCCCAACAAACAGCGCGTCGGTCATGACCACCGCGAAACAATATGATTATTTGAACCGGCTGGGTTCGATTTCATCAGCGCCGGCAACGTCGTTCAACTACCAGTACAACTCGGCCAATCAGCGCACGACGGCCAAGCTGGCGGACGGGAGCTACTGGCAGTTTGGGTATGACGCGCTGGGGCAGGTGACTTCGGGAAATAGATACTGGCCCGATGGAACGCTGGTGGCGGGGCAGCAGTTTGGCTACAGTTTTGACACGATCGGGAACCGGACGCAGACGCAAACCGGCGGCGACCAGACCGGGGCCGGGTTGCGCATTGCCAATTACACGAACAACGCGCTCAACCAGATCACGAGCCGGGACGTGCCGGGAGATGTTGATATAATGGGGCTGGCCATTCCGACCGGCACGGTTACGGTGAACGGGCAGCCGGCTTATCGTCGGGGCGAGTATTTTCGCGCGCAGTTGCCTGTGGCAAACGCCGCCGCCTCCGTTTGGCAATCCATCACGAATTCCGTGCCGGGGACCAATGTCACGGGCCACAAATACGTCGTGAAGACGCCTGAGCAGTTTAGTTATGACGCGGATGGCAATTTGACCAACGACGGGCGGTGGGCTTACGCCTGGGACGCGGAGAACCGGCTGACGAGCATGACCAGCATCAGCAATGCGCCGTCCGCGCCAGTTGAGCAGATTGTTTATGCCTATGATTATATGAGCCGACGGGTTCAAAAAACGCTGTCGATGACCAATGTCCAGGGAGGATGGGCGCCGACTTACACCGATCTTTACGTTTATGACGGCTGGAACTGCATCGCGATGTTGAACCCGGCGCAGTCGTTGCAGGAATCGTTCCTGTGGGACAGCGATTTGAGCGGGAGCATGCAAGGAGCGGGAGGAGCGGGAGGAGTGGGCGGATTGATCGAGGCGACCTATTACGGGACGGCCACGACGAATTGTTTTGCGGCCTTTGACGGGAACGGCAACGTGAGCGCGCTCATCAACGCCGCCGACGGCACCGCCGCCGCCCAATACGAGTATGGCCCCTTCGGGGAACTCATCAGAGCCACTGGCCCAATGGCCAAACTAAATCCGTTCCGGTTTTCCACCAAGTATGAAGATGATGAAACCGACCTGCTTTATTACGGTTTCCGGTACTATAACCCGTCCACCGGACGGTGGTTGGGCAGAGACCCGGGGCAAGAACAAGGCGGGATGAATCTGTATAACTTTGTCGGGAATGACGCGATTGATCAGTTCGATGAATTGGGCCTTCTGACGATGTCGGATGTTAATAACGCGTACGATCTGTTTGCATCTCAGGTCAACGGTAAACCATGTTGTTGCTCGCAACCAGTTCAATGGTCATTGAATCTCACCGGAACCGCCTCTGGCTCAACCGTTACACTTACGGCACACACTCCCACTCCCGGCAATCCCGACTGCCTCCTAGCAATCAACGATTACTTTTGGTGGAATTGTGTCAGTGCCCAAAACGACTTCATCGCCAGCGGAGGCACTTTGTTACAAATTGCTTTCGGAAACCAATCTTGGCATGACTATGGCTTTTATTTGGGCGGAAGCACCGATACAGAAACCCATACGGGTCATTCCGGCTGGTGGGCGCAAATGACCGATGCCAACCATTGGGATTTTTATGTCATTGTGTTTTTTACCAGATGCCAAAACGGCAAGACTTTGGCCGGGAAGGACCAAAGTAATGATGTGCAGTTTAACTGGAACCAGGTCAATCACAAGCACGGCCCTACTACCGGGTATTGGTCTAATTAGGAGGCAACGGCGATATGTCGTTAAGATGGAAATACATGCTGCCCGGCATTTTTGCCTTGATAATCGGTGTGCCCGTCGCGTTCCTTTTGTTTTGGCCCTTGATCCATCCAGTCCATGCTCGCATTGGCCGGTGCGAGCAGAATTTGCAGATGATCCACAATGCAGAACAAAACTGGGCAAGCACTTACGGAAAACCAAAGAATGCTGTTCCGACCTGGGATGACCTTAAGCCCTTTCTTCACTGGGATGCGGCTCGCGAAGGGTGGACAAATGACATGCCAAAATGTCCCCAAGGCGGAACATACATCTTAACGCCGGTTGGTGAATATCCAAAGTGCTCGATTGGCGGCCTCGATCACAGCATTCCGCCGGAACTACCGCCCTCAAAGCATTGAACTTGCGTTTTCCGTAAGCCCTTGATTTTCGGCTTATTCCGGCCTTTTCCGGGCTTTTTCAACCTTTTCGCGTCATCCTTTGGCAATGGGGGTGATGCCGATGAAAGCGACGTAAGGCTGGTTGCGCTCCAGTTCGGCGAAGCGTTTGGGCAGGATGCGGACGGCGGCGAGGTTGTTTTCTTGGAGCTTGTCGGCCAGTGTGCCGAGCCGCCAGCCGAGCACCTCCACGTCGGCGGTGGTGGTGGCCGGTGTCAGTTCTCACTATTGACACATAATCATTGAAAGGGTCAGTCCGACTATTGTGCTATTTGGTGGTATCCGGCTGAGGGACTACGCAGCTTGATTCCCCGGTGTTTGTGTCTGTTTGAG
>CAZLEE010000261.1:0-4872 GCA_964558455.1 uncultured Verrucomicrobiota bacterium
AAGGCGTTCATGCATCGGCATGGACACCATGCGCGTGGCGAACTCGAGTTGTCCAACCCGCGCTGGTCGGAATGCCCCGACTTTGTCCTCGACATGGTGCGCGGCTACGTTGAAGCGATTAACGCAGGGCACGCCAGCCCGATCGTCCGCCAGGAAGCATTGTCGAATCAGCGCGTTGCTCTTGAAAAGAAATGTGTTGGCGGGATTGGGAATCCTTTAAAACGAACCCTCTTGCGGCTCGTCCTGTATCGCGGGCGGAAAGGAGGCCAGTTCCGGGACAATATCAGGAGCGAACTCATCCGGCAACAGGCAGGTCTGCGCCAATTCCTGCTGGAGTTGGGCCGGCGCTTGGCGGCACGCGGGCGGCTTGCGGATGGGAACGACGTCTTTTTTCTGGAAATTGAGGAAGTGCTAAACGGGTCCTTGTGGGACCCGGGGACGGATCTGCGCGCACTCGTCGCCGGGCGGCGGGCGATCTACGAACAAAATCTGAAAATAAATCCTCCTCCCGTGGTCGTCGGCCGATTTGATCCGCGCGCTTACGTCCCCGATGCCGTGGATCACGGGACGAAGGTGTTTCATGGCCTCGGCGTGAGCGCGGGCGTCGCGACGGGACGCGCCCGCGTGATTCTGCGGTCAGACGCCAATGAACGCGTGCTGCCGGGAGAGATACTGGTCGCGCCGTTCACCGATCCAGGTTGGACGCCTTATTTTGTTGCGGCGGCCGGGATCGTGATGGACCTGGGCGGCATGTTGAGCCACGGCAGCATCGTCGCGCGCGAATACGGCATCCCGGCCGTGGTCAACGTGGGGCCGGCGACGCAAATCATCCAGACCGGACAATGGCTCGAGGTGGATGCGGATCGGGGCGTGGTGAAGGTGCTTGACACTGCGCCGTTAGTTGTTGAAGGTGGCTGATTTAGATTGAATCCGCCGGAAAATTGTCGCATTGTCCCTCTGTCAACCATGAAAGGCGCAATCCTCGCCCTTTTGTTATGAAAATTGCGATAAGGAAAACCTTGTTTCTCGTGGCAGCGGCGCTGTTCGGCGCGGCCCACAACTCGCAGGCCGGCGTGACCTGCACCTGGCTCTACGACCTCACCGTTCTTTCCGATGCCACTCTCGTGCAAGGCAGCAATGGGATGCTCTACGGAACAACGATTGGTTTGGGGGCTGGAGTGGCCGTCGATCACCCTTACGGGACTCTTTTTTATGCCTCGACGAACGGGCCGGTATCTTTCCCTCTTGATGCCCCCGGTCTTACAAACCTCTGGATCTTTCCGACGAATGGCGTTGCGCTGAGTATGAATATCGGCAAGGAGCCGAATGCTGGCGTGATTCTCGGCCCAAACAGCACTACCATCGGCACCACCACTATTGGTGGAACCTCAAACACCCTGTTTCCCGCCGGAATGGGTTGCATCTATGGCTTCCAAAGCAACATGTATGCCTTGCTGCATTATCACTTTGGCAGTACGACGAATTCGCACGGCCAACCGCTGGACGGAGCCAATCCGCGCTCGAAGCCGGCTGTGGCCTCGAACGATTATCTTTACGTAACAACATATGAGGGCGGCTCCAACGGTTACTCAGGCAATGGTCTGGGTTACGGGACGGTTTTTAAAACATTTACCAACGGCCTCAATTATGCCGGACTGCACTCCTTTGCCGGCACGGACGGCGCCAACCCCACCGGAATCACTTGCGGCTCGGATGGCAATTTGTACGGCGTGACCAGTTTTGGCGGCAGCAACACCACAGTGGTGGAGACCAACGGCAAGACCGGCTTTGGCGTCATTTATAAAATGACCACCAACGGCGCCCTCACTGTGCTTCATTCCTTCGGCGCGCTGACCAATGCGGCGGGCAACGCTCTGGACGGCAGCCAGCCCAATCCGCTGCTGCAAGGGACCGACGGCAATTTTTACGGGACGACTGCTTATGGCGGTTCAAATTTAACCGTGGTGACCAGCAGCAATGACATTGGCTACGGAACTTTTTTCCAAATCACCACCAACGGCGCCTTTACTCCGCTTTATTCCTTTGGCTCTGTCACCAACGCCGCCGGAGTGCCGCTGGACGGGGGCAATCCCAGCGGGCCTTTGGTGGAAGGGATGGATGGCAACTTTTACGGGGTCACGCAATTTGGCGGGCCGACCAATACCGGCACGGTTTATCGGATGACGCCTCAAGGGGCGTTGACAACGATATACACCTTCGGAACCAACCAGCTCATTAAGTTCCCGCCATTGCCCCCGTTGCAATTTCAGACGGACATCTATCCGCGCGGAGGCTTGCTCATTGCGGCTGATAACTGTTTTTATGGCACAACTTACATGGGCGGGGGTGTCGCCGGCGATACAGGCGCAATTTACCGCCTCGGACCGGTCGTGCCGGCTGTCTCCAACATGCCCGCCAGTGTCACGATTCCGGCCGGGGCCACCAACATCTACCTGCCCAAGGTTTACAGCATTTACGCGACGTCCTGCCAATGGCAGTTCGACGGAACCAACCTGGCCGACGGCGGCAATATTTCCGGCTCCGCCACCTCAAACCTGACCATCAGCGCCGCCACGCTGGCCGATTCCGGCACCTACACGCTGGTGGCAAGCAATGTGGCAGGGTCAGCCAGTGTTTCGGGAACATTAACCGTGGTCCCGGCAATCATTCTGAAACAACCCGCCGGCGCAACCGTTCTGGCGGACGCGACCAATACTTTCAGCGTCAGTGTCAATAGTATTTTTGCGCCCGGTTTCCAATGGCAGTTCAACGGAACCAACCTCTCCGACGGCGGCAATATTTCCGGCTCGGTCACCAGCAATTTGACGGTTTCCGGCGCTGTCATGGCGGATGCCGGCATGTATTCCGTTGTCATTGGCAATTCCGCCGGCACGGTGCAAAGCGCAGGCGCGATGCTGCAGGTCGTCCCATTCTTTGACGAGGCGTCTCCCTCCAACCTGACTTTGCTCGCGGGCGCCGGCGGCACATTCACGGCGGACATTGAGAGCGATATTCCAATGAGCTATCAATGGCAGTTGAACGGGACCAATCTGAGCGACGGATTGGACTTCTCCGGCTCCCAGACGAGCAATCTGACGGTCACCGCAACCATGTCGAACGCCGGAACCTATGGCGTGGTGGCGACGAATGTGGATGGGGCAATCACCAATTTTGCCACTTTGACGGTCATGCCTTTCACCGTCACGCCGCCGCACGACGCCCTGGCGCTTGCGGGGGCCTCGGCCTCATTTTCTCTGGCGGCGCAGAGCGTTTATCCAATGTGTTACCAATGGGGATTCAACGGCGCAAACTTGTCCGATAACAGCCGCACCACCGGATCGTCAACCGCCGCATTGACCATCAGCAATGTCAGTTTCTCCGACGCCGGGACTTATACCGTTGCCGCCACCAACGCCGCCGGCGCGACCAACTTCAACGTTTTATTGACAGTTGTTGCGCCGTTCTCCTCCGGCGCGACTCTGAGCAACCTTTATTCGTTCACCGGCGGAGCCGACGGGGCCAATCCCGAAGCGGCTCTCCTGCAGTTCACAAACAACATCTTTTACGGCACGGCTTACAACGGCGGCGCATACGGGCAGGGAACCGTCTATCAGGTTTCCACCAACGGCTCCTTCGCCCCGCTTTATTCCCTTGGCGCAAATTTGACCGGGACGGACGGCTACGGCCCCGGGTCGGCGCTGGCGGCCGGGAACAATGGCAATCTTTATGGCACAACCCAGTTTGGAGGATTACCCGAACCGGACGACTACGGAACCATTTTTGAAGTGACGCCCTCGGGAGGTTTGACCGACTTGGACGCTTTCGGTTCCGACTACGGTTCGCCGGCCGCCGGGCTTGTCCTGGATACCAACGGCTATTTCTACGGCGCCACGGCGGATTACGGCATTTTCCAAATGGCCGGTGACGGCACTCTGGAAACGTTTTATGTGCTTCCGTGGTTCCCCGGCTGCCAGAACACGCTGCTGATCGGGGCCGATGACAATTTCTACGGAGTGGTCGGAAACAACGGAACCTACGGCTATGGATGGGTCTTCTGTCTGGTGACCAACGTCGGCTACAGCAATATTTACTCATTTACCGGCGGCGCGGACGGCGCGGTGCCGGATAAACCGCTTATCCAGGGCGGCGATGGCGCTCTTTACGGCGTTACGTCCGGTGGAGGGACCGACGGTTTTGGCACTGTTTTCAGGCTGACCACCAATGGGATGTTCTCGGTCTTGTACTCGTTCGGCGCTGTGACCAACTGGGACGGCAGCGCGCTCGACGGATCGCAGCCCAATGGTTTGCTTCAGGGCAACGACGGCAACTTTTACGGCACCACCGCTGCGGGCGGCTACAATGGCAACGGAACGGTCTTCCAGTTGACCCCCGGCGGGGCATTGACCACGCTGGTCCTTTTCAACGGCGCCAACGGGGCCAACCCGGAAGCGGCGTTGGTGCAGGGGAACGACGGCTATTATTATGGCGTCACCGCCAACGGCGGCGGCAGCAATGCCGGAACAATTTTCAAGTTGTCCGCCTCACCGGGCCTGACCGCATTAAGCCAGTCCAACGGCATGATTTCGTTCAGTTGCAGCGCGCTCGTTGGCCAGTCTTATCAAGTCCAATTCACCTCCTGCCTGAATCCGCCGGCATGGCAAAACTTGGGCAACCCAATCCAGGCAACCTCTTCATGCCTGACCATCACTGACGCCATCGGCCCGCAGCAGTGCTTTTACCGCGTCGTCATGCTTCCGGGTCAGTGAGGCGGTGGAAATAAATAAAGATGGCATAATGCCGCCAGGATTTTGTCGCCCGGGTCAAGTCCTGAAATAAAGTTGTCAGTGTGTCTCGTTTCTCCTTGGCTGAGAT
>CAZLEE010000262.1:0-4850 GCA_964558455.1 uncultured Verrucomicrobiota bacterium
GCGGCAGGCGATCATTGTTATCCATGACGTACATGTGGTAACAAAGCTGCAATTGTTTCATATTGCCCAGGCATTGCGTGATCTTGGCCTGGCTCTTGGCTCTGGCCAAGGCCGGCAACAACAGCGCGGCCAGAATGGCAATGATGGCAATGACCACCAGCAACTCAATGAGAGTGAACCCGTTTCCCGCGCCGGACTTCTTTCGCTTCATAGTCATACGAATTCTGGTCACTGTTCTTGCAAGCGGTAGAACATCTGATTGGCGCTGGCCGGAAGCGTGACCGTGTTTGTATCGCCGGAAATGACTGGTGTATTGGTCACTGTGGTCCACGCGGTTGGGGAGAGGGTTGGCGTTGATTTCAAGGTGAAGGCAATGTCGGATGTGGGCCAGGAAAGAACCACGTTGCCAGCAGACTGGGTCACGGAAATGGCCGGCACGGAACCAAACAGGATTCCGTATTTGGCGCCAAGATAATTCTCTATGGCTGCTGTGTCATAGCTGTCCGCAGCCGCCCCCAGAACGATCAGTTCAGCCAACTGGCCATCGAAAAGGTTGGTGCCGTCATCCCGCGCGCCAATGTAGGCATACTCGCTTGCATTATCGGCGATGGTGGTGGACAGAGTGCCGGTCGCGGTGGCATTGCCATCGAGGCGATGGGTTACGGTTGTGCCCTGCATGACAACATCGAGGACATGCGGGACACCAATGGAAGGCACAACGCTGCTCTTGACTACCCCATAGGTGGTGCCGTTCCCCCGGTAGAAGTTAACCGTGGTGGATGTCACGTAATAGTCGTAGGGCGATGCCAGGTTGACGGTGGACTTTGAAAAAATGGTGTTGCCCGCGCTGTTTATGTTACTGAAGGCCATCACTGCAAAGACCGACATATCCCCGGTAATCCCGAGGGAGGCGGACGGTGAGGCGTACATATAATTATAGAGGTTGGTCGCTTCAAAATAAAGGGCGGGCAGGCCGTTGATCCCATTGGCGACCAGGAAGGGCGACCAGGCATCCCCGGACGGCTGAAACATGTTGTTGGCGTTTGCAGACTGGTCATTCCACTGATTGGCATAGCCGTTTCCATCCACTGTCACACCCTCACCACCCTCAAGCCACAAGGCAAGGGATGTCGGATAGAGTCCAACCGTAAGATTGGCCGGAGACGGTGAAAGCGTATCGCCATAAGCATCGTTCACGCCCTGAATGGTCAACGTGTAGGAGGTGCCCGGATTCAAAACGGAAGTGGTCAGAACGACCTCGTTCGACGCGCCCACCAGCGCGGCAGAAAGAACGCTCGCGCCGTTGTTCAGGGAATAATTGGTGGAGTTTGTCGCCGTGGAAGGATCCACCTGGTACGAGAAATAAACGATGATGTTGGTCTGGCTGGTCTGGTTCCAAATCGGTTTCCCGGCCCCAAGAACCGTCAATGACGGGACTTGCAGGGTCGTCACAGCGCTGGTCACAGTGATTGAAGTCTGATAATTGCTGAGCACGACGTAATAGCTTCCGGCGCTTGAAGTATTCAAGGGGGACAGTGTCAGCGTGGCATTGGTCTGGCCGGCCAAAGCAGCTCCATTGAAATACCACTGAGGATAATAAAGGGGCGCCGGGCCCGCGCCATAAGCAGTCAAGGTGAAGCTGGAGCTTGCCGGCACCGTCACATTGCCGGTCGGCGATACCTCGGCGAGCAGGAAATTGGTCAGACTCGCCATGTTTGGCGCGGTATAAATGTCGCCCCCGTACCCGCCGAGCGTTGGCGGGGTCGGCCAGGTAGTGCCGTTGAGGTAATATGCGGAAACGGACGTGGCAAAGTAGGAGTTCAAATTCGTAGCGGCAGTCAGACCGCCCCAGTCATCGACGCCGCTAAAGGTCTGGGCGCTCATGAGATACTGTGTGTTATTGGAGAGCAGCAGAGGGGGATTCAGCGGGGCCCAGAAATATCCGTTAATCTCGCTGTTCGTTGGGGTCCCAGCCGTAACCGTGGTCCAGCCCAGAAGCTGGGGACTGCCGTTATTCCACAGGTAAAGACCCAAGTTATGATTTTGCTGCAATGCAGCCTGACCTTCCATTATCAGGCCCACTGCGACATACCCCAAGTGCGTTACGAGCACTGGATTGTTTCCGACGGTAATGAGTCCTCCAACGGCGTTCTCGGCGCCTCCTCCAGGATTGCCGGTAAACGTATTCGTCGGCGGCGGAGGGCTAAACAGGAATTCCTGCGGATAGGCCATGTTCGGCAGCACGGTCAGCGTCGAGCTGCTCTGGGCGGTATCAGCCGAATTGAGGTAGTTGGAAGCCATGGCGATATAAACATCTCCATTGTTCGCCGGGTAATTAGGCCATTCGGAAAAAGCACTTGCGACAGTAGGTGTGGTTAAGTCATTGGTCGCCGCAGAGGGAATGACAACGCTATTGCTGAACCATTGGACTGAAAGCGGCGGCGTGCCCGTGGCGACCATGGAAAAGTTGGCCAGATAATGGGCAAATACCGTCTCGTTCGTCAGGCCTTGCTCAATGCCCACAGGACTGTCCGATACCTGGACCGTCACATTGGCGCTCTGCTCGCCTCCCAGGGCGTTGCTGGCGGTGAGGAAATACGTGCCGCTGTTGCCGGAAGAGGCGTTGGGAATCGTCAGTGTGGCGCTCGTCTGGCCGCCGAGCGGCGAACCGCCGAACCACCATTGGTAATTGATGGGCGTCTGGCCGGTGGCAAAGCCCATCACGGAAATGGTCCCCCCGCCGCGCACAGTCAGATTGGTGACTTGCACGCCCACCCGCGCCTGGTCTATTGGGAGGTTCGCCAAGCCTTCAATGAAATACGTGAATTTGTTGTTGCTGAAACTCCATGAGGAGGGAGGCCACCCGGAACCGCAATATTCCGAACCATTCGCGTTCGCGGTGTTTGTGGTTGAGCCGGTAATCCATCCATTCCACACCACGGAAATCTGATTCCCATAATTGTCGCAATCGTAGTAATCATCCAAGGCTCCCACATAATAGGTGGTATTGGAGCTCAAAAGCACTGGCGGGTTCAACGGCATCCAAAAGAATTCGTTTGTATAATAGTCGGCAGCCAACCCGGCCGGAACAGTGACCTGCGCGAGAATCGGGGGCGGCGAGCCGGAGCCGGCAAAGATGCCCACTAAATGGCTTAAGTTCAGCCCCGAAACGTTATTTGTAGAAAAATAACCCAAATGCGATAACACCACATTCGACGAGCCAACGGTAAATTTGCATCCGAGGGCCTGAGGGGTGGCGACCGAACCGTAGTTGTCGCCCGCCCAATTGGCCGTTATGGTCGACAGGGCCGGGGTTTGGAAGAGCGTATTCACCGAGGGGCTGGTGCCGGGACCCAGGTTAATTTGCGCAACCGAACTGGTGGCATATCCATAGTTGTTGCTCGCCACGAGATAGTACCAGTAGCCGTAGCCGATGTTGTTGGTAACCGTCAGGTTGGTGGTGGTTGAACCGAGATAGCCATTGCCATCCGTCAGCATCGTCGCTCCACTGTAACTGGCATTAGTGTTGACGAACCATTGGTAGGACAGTGTGGGTGCGCCAAGAACCTGGGCGGTCAACGTGCTGGGAACGCCCACCGCGCTTATATACGGGTTATAGGTGAAGAATGGCGCAAGGGCGGAAGTGTATGCGGCAGAGGTGTCTTCCAGGGTCGATCCAAAGATAAAGTCATTTCCACCAGATGTGGCTTCGTTGGTCATAACGAAAGAACAGGTCGTTGACGCAGCTGTGAAATCGTATTCGACCCAATGCCCTCCGGGGACTTCAAAGGAGAACGGATTGCCTGAATAAACCTGCGGACCGCTCACGTCGCCAGTAAAAGCGATGTTTTGGGGACGGGCGCCAACGGTATTCCCCCAGTACCGGTAGTAAATACGCAAGGAATACGTATCCCCGGGGGTCAGGGTGCCGAACGTCTCCTGAAGCCAGTCGCCTTGCGCGGTGGTGCTATTATAAATCAGGCCCTCCATGAGCCAAAACGTCTGGCCGCTCGCTTGGAAGTCCAAAGACCCTTGCGTAGTACTGGATGTTTGTGACAGGTTGCCAGCCCCGGTTGACACGGTAACGTTTCCGCCAAAATTCGCATCAACCATATTGGCACTAGGGGCACCGCTAAAGGCAAAGTGCGTGAAGGGCACGCCGTTGATATGGCCCGGAGTGGTGCCGTTTCCGAAAGAAAAGGCGCACACATAATGTTTGTTGGTGTTAATTCCCGTGGCAAGATCGGTTTGGGCCGGGGGCAAATTCACCACCGTGATGGTGCCGGCCCGCGCAGGCGCGGCCCCCAGCAGAGTTAATAACACCGCTGACGCGGCTGCAAACGTGTGGAATGATTTTGCGCTCATATTTTTGTTTGGGTTCTTGCTGAGCCGACTGTGGACTCCGGGCGTATTTGCGTCAATAGTCCGTATGGACCAGTCTGGCGGGCGCAGATTTGCCTTGGCTGCTGGTCAAGTCCTGAAATAAATTTGTCAGTGTGTCTCGTTTCTCTTTGGCTGAGATCCGGGGGTGGTTGCGCCCCGCTCACTGGCAATCCTGAAAGGATTGCAATCATTCAGCCCAGGGTTGCGAGGCACGAGCTACCCTGGGAAAAAATCAGGAATTGATTCAACTCTGTAGGAGTTGAGTCAAAAGGCCGGAATGCGTATTATCACGCCATGTCCCAATCACTGGCCAAAATCCTGGTTCAGACCGTGTTCTCAACCAAAGACCGCCGTCCATTTCAGGACGAGTTTCGCGCGCTCCGGCGGCGGTATGAACTGGAATTTGACGAACGATATTTGTGGGATTGATTCAACCCTTTGCAGGGTTGATGAAACCGTGGTTTGTT
>CAZLEE010000263.1:0-4824 GCA_964558455.1 uncultured Verrucomicrobiota bacterium
ATACAAAAATGCTGATTTTATTGGTACTATTTTGAGTTTTCAAACAGGCTCTAACAACATTTGATGCTTGGATCACCTCATATCGTCCCCCACTTTTGCGAATTCAATTATCCTGTCTCCTTGTGCCCACGAGCGCCCCACTCCAGCGCCATTCCGATTCGCGTGCCAACGCCAAGTTGTGTGCGGTTGCTGGAAAATCTTGAAAACAATGTGCGGGGCGAGAAATTGCGACTTTTTCTTTTTGAGGACAAGCAAGGCGTTTTCGATATCTTTAGGACTACGAACCAGCTCTGCTTTTGATCGCACAAAAAGATGCGTTAGAAGCGATGGCGCAAGGAACAGTACCATTGTGCCAATGCCTATTACCGCAAATACCAGCACGATTGGCCAGAGTTTCTTGATGTGTTGAGGCGTCATCGGTCTGTTTAGTGTTCACCGAGCGATACTGCCCAAAAAAAGAAAAAAGGGACACCCATGGGCTGTTTTCTTTCTCATTTATTTTACACCGCATGGCTGCGCATCCAACTGTGCGGACGCGCGTTTGCGCTCTTCGAAGCGCCCTAATGCGCCCGCATACCGCACCCGCAACTTCCGTGGTGTGATCCGATTGTAACTTTTTTCACACTTTTAGTCAACCCCGAAACAAACCATGTCATGGTTTGCCCCGGCCCCGGCCCCATGATTCTTGCCGTAATCGAGAACCAATTTCACCGCTGCCTCAGCCCTAATCGCTTGCAACCGCTGAACGGCAGCATCAACGTTAGCACCTTTTTGAATTAGCAGTTCAACAACATTGGTTTCTCCCTCTTGAGCAGCATCCGCTAACGGTAGGTCCTAGGCAGATGGGACCCGTTGATAAGATGAGGATAGCGATCAATAATCGCTTCGGTTGTGTCAGGTGAATAGTGCCCGTGAATGGCAATTTCCAAAGGAGAAATCATTACTGGTTGAATTTCAAATAGCACGGAAATCGGGAAGCACGCAAGGCCGGTGAAAACCAAACTGGCTACAAGCGTAGCGCGCTCGCTTTTCGGCAAGAACTTGCTTTCGACCCAGCGCGCAGCAAGAACGGCAACGGCCAATGAGATGCCTGGCACAACGATTAATGGCCCTTCTTTTAACTGTCGGTGCCGTTTCATGCAGGCGCCATCGGTTCTCCAGAGTGGCGGCCATATGGGGTGAACACCTGATATACAAAACAATGCAATTCCACGATATTGCAATTGATGGGCCACGGACATGAGGTCGGATGGGTTTTTGGTTTTCCCGTCCAGTTGTGATTCCGAGGCCATCAGTCAGTTAGTTCGGTTGTTAGTGGCCGGACACTGCAATGGTGTCCGGCCTCCTTTTATGAAGAAGGGTGAATTTCCGACATCCGACATTGGTTCTCGCCTTCATTTCCTTTTTTTACCCCGTTGCTCACATGACATTTGGCTTTGGGTGTGATGTGCGCCGCGTCCTGTTTCCTCAATGCCAGTTGTGACCCTATTGGAGATTTATCGCTGCCTTATGCACTTAATTGGCTGGGTGGTGGACAAAAATGGTGGATTGTATTGGCAGTGGAGCGGAGTATGGTGGCTTGAGCGACGGTGCGTGATGGTTTCGGCAGGTCTCTCCAGCCTGCGACCAGTTCAAAGCGTGCCGTGGCAAGTGTAAGGCGCAGGTGTGATGCCTGCGCCATCTTGTATTCGGAGACCGCCCCATGCCCGCCGCAATTTGTCCAGAAACTGATGGGGAGTTGCGCCGTATGGCTTTTGATAAAAGACTCCGCTTCGTTGTCGCCAAAGCAACGCGCCACACGGTTCTGCCCGCCCCTCCGCTGTAGGCGACATTCCCCGTGACCGGATGGCGGTGGAGTTGTAACATTGCCCCCTTGAAATCCAGGCTGCTCCATTTCTGTGTCCGGGCGTTGGGCTTGGTTGTCGTAACCTGTCTGACCGCCGCCGCAGCCGAGAGCAACACGTTGCAGACGCTCAAGGCCGGATGGGACAAACCGGCCCGGATTTTCAAACCCCACACGCGCTGGTGGTGGCCCGGCAACGCCCTCACCAAGACCGACATCACCTGGCAACTGGAGCAGATGGCCGCACAAGGCATGGGTGGAGTCGAGATCATGAGCACCTGGCAAATGTATGAAAAGGGCAATGCCGGATATCTCTCGCCTGAATTTTTTGATCTCGTGAAACACGCCGTCGCCGAAGGCAGGCGGCTCGACCTTGATGTCTCCCTCACCTTCGGACCGGGCTGGAGTTTCGGCGGATCGTGGGTGGCGAAGGCCGACCAAAGCAAGGCGCTTTGCATGAGTTCGCAGGAATTGGCCGGAGGACAGCATTTTAGCGGCAAGCTCCCCGGAACCGCCGGCGAGGGCAGCGGGCTGAAAAACAACCGCAATACTTCGATTGACTCGGACCGGCTCGAAGCTGTTGTGGCCGGGCGCATCACCGGCCGGGATCAACTTGACCCGGACTCGCTCACGGTGCTGACCGCACGCGTCAAAAAAGGGTCGTCCATCCTGGATTGGGACGTGCCGCCTGGACGGTGGCGGTTGATGGCGTTCCGGCTGAAATACACCGGACAGGAATGTTCGGCGCAAAGTTTCCAGCCGAAGCCGATGGTGATTGACCACCTGAGCAAGGGCGCGGTGCAACGCTATTGCGACCATCTCGGCGGCGCTTTCGACAGGGAATTCGGCGACGAATTCGGGCGCACGGTGGATTCCTTTTTCTGCGACAGCTTCGAAATCAGGCCGCTCCCGGATTCGCTGCTCTGGAGCGATGACACGCTGGCCGGGTTTAAAAAACACTCCGGCTACGATTTCACCAAATACCTTTCGGCAATATGGTGCGACATCGGCGCGGAAACGCCGCGCGTCCGCTACGACCTTGGCCAATACCTGAGCGACCGGAGCCTTGACGTGTTTTTCAAAACCTTCAACGACTGGTGCGACGCGCACAAGGTGCAAGCCCGCATCCAGCCGCATTACCGCTTCACGGAAGAACTGGAACAAGGCGCGGGCGCGACCGCCCGGCCGGAGACTGAAGCGACCACGGCGCGATTCGAGCCGGTGGCCGACCCGCGCAAGGCCACCGCATCCGGCGCGCGGTTTTACGGGCGCGACATCGTTTCCGCCGAGGCCTACACCTTCATCCATCCGGCGCGCTACCGCACCGACTTGCAGGACTTGAAGATGGCGACCGACGCGTTTCTGCGCGATGGCGTCACGCAGTTTTACAATCACGGTTACCTTGGCTCGCCGGAAATGCGCGTCGCGCCGAACCGCGACATGCCCTGGGCCAACCGCATCAGCCACTGGAACACCTGGTGGAAATATTATCACCACCTTTCGGCCTACGTCGCCCGATGCTGCTATCTGTTGCGCCAGGGCCGGTTCGCGGCGGATGTCCTGATCTACTCGCCGCAAGCGACGGCGTGGAGCGAACGCGCCCTGTGGGGGGAAGACCGCCGCGTCCTGCCCTACGGCAATCTCGCCAAAATACTTGTCGCCAACGGCTATGATTTCGACATCGTCAACGACGATCTTCTGCAACATCACGCGCGATTCCGCAACGGCGGCGTGGCGATCAACGGTTACCATTACCGGCTGCTCATACTGCCCGATGCCACCGTCGTTCCGATCAAAACGATGCGCGCCCTGCGCGACTTTGCGCAGGCGGGCGGCACGATCATCGCGCTGGGAAAATTGCCGGACGCCGCCGCCGGGCTGAAAAAACACGAGGCGAACGACCGCGAATTGAAACGGATTGTCAGCGATCTGTTCGGGGCGGATTCCGCCGGCAAAACCAACGCCGTTTTTCTGCCCGAATACCGGTTGGATCGCGCTCCGTTCAATCCCGCGCGGCAGCCCTACGCCAAAACCCCGCCGCTGACCGGACCGCAACGGCAGTTGTTGGCGGCGTTGAACGGCGTGACGCCGCCGGATTTCGCGCTGGCGGGCCGCGCCCAAAGCGACGGACTGACCTTCATTCACAAACGCGTGGAAGACGCGGATGTTTATTTTGTCTGCAACCTCGAACCGGCCCGCATCACCACTGCGGCCACGTTTCGCGTGGCCGGCAAAACACCGTGGCGTTGGAACGCCGTCACCGGCGAAACCGAACCGGTCCGGGATTTTCATGCCGACGCGCGCAGCACGACCATTCTGCTGGAATTTGAGCCGTGGGAATCGGCCTTCTTCCTGTTCACCCGCGACCCCGCGCCAACCGGAACCACACCGCCCGCGCTCAAGCCCCTGCCCGAACCCATGCCCATCGCGGGCGAATGGAAAATGAAACTGGAGGGTTATGGGTTTGAGACGTTCGAGACCAGCAGCCCTGCGCTTGCATCGTGGACGGACGCGGCGCGCACGCGGCATTTTTCCGGCACGGGGCGTTACGAGATTGAATTTGAATTGCCCGCCCCGCCGCCTGCCGACGCCGCCGCGCGCATGATGCTTGATCTGGGACAAGTGGGGAACATCGCCGAAGTGGAGTTGAACGGTTAGGCCGCGGGAGTGGCTTGGATGGCGCCCTTCCGGCTCGACATCACCCGCGCCGCCCGCGCCGGGAAAAACAAGTTGGTGGTGTTCGTGACCAACACGCTCATCAACTACGTGAGCGGCCTGCAAGCGCCGCCGGAAATCCCGGCGGAACTCCAGCCCCGGCTCGGCAAGGCCAATCCGGCGATCTATGGAGGCAGCGCGCCGGAAATGAAGGAGACCAACCTCCCGCCGTCCGGCTTGATCGGCCCGGTGAAAATCGAGTGGCGGGTCTCGCGCTAGTGCAGTGTCGCATTAATGTCTTATTTAATTAGCGATTGGGATGCCAA
>CAZLEE010000264.1:0-4713 GCA_964558455.1 uncultured Verrucomicrobiota bacterium
AGACTATCGGCGTGTTTCCGAGCAAATACATTCATTGTGGCGGGGACGAAGTGATCGCCAGCGGTGACACGCAATGGAACAAGTACAACGCGGATGTGACGAACATGACAGCCCACGGCATCACGCCCAACAACGGCAGCAATTCCATCATCCAGTATCAGAACTGGCTTTCCACCAACATGGCCAACTTTATCCAGTCCAAGGGGCGCATGATGATGGGTTGGTCTGAATTTGAAGCCGACGGCATCGTTCCCAATGCCGCGCTCATGGATTGGGAAACCGGCTCTTCCAGTTATGCGGCGGCGGCGGCTTCAGCCGGCTGTCCCGTGGTCATGTCGCCGGACAGCACTTGCTATATCAACTATGTTGAAGGCACCAACACCAACAATCTTCCGGTTGAACCGCCTTTTGTGGTGGGCGGGGTCCCGAATTATTTGTCGGTCAGCCAGGTTTATGCCTTCAACCCCATGCCGTCCGGTTTGTCCTCGGCCTACGCCAGCAACATTCTGGGCGCGCAATGCAATTTGTGGGGCGAGTACGTCCCGTCTTTCAGGAACGTCATGTTCAAGATGTTCCCGCGCGAAACGGCCATGGCGGAAATAACATGGACACCCCTGGCTTCACAGAATTACAGCAGTTTCACCAACCGTCTCGTGGCCCAAAAACAACGTTTCGCCAATATGGGCGTCAATTGTGACAACGAGTCTGTTCCGCAAATCGGCTCTTGGGGTCCCACTGTTTCAACCTCGCCGGTCACCAATTTTTACACCATCACCACCAACGTGACCACCGCCGGCGAATACGATGTCAGCTTCTGGCGCGTCAGCGGGGGCAACCTGACCATCACCTCCGTCGCTTTGCTGGTTAATGGCGTCCAAGTGGATATCGACACCCATACGGGGGTGGCGTCAGGCTATCAGTCGGGCACCGAACCTTTCATCCCCGTCTTCACCCTTTACGTGCTTCACCTGCCCGAAACCGTCCCCGGCGCAACCTATACCATCCAAGCGGTGACCCAAAGCTCAAGCTCCGCTGCCAGCGGCACGGTCTATCTGCCGAACTGGAACTAATCAATCTTGAACGAATCGATGAAAACTGTTCTTCCCACCAACTTTTGGCCCGGTAAAAAAACCGGTCTCCTCCTTTGCAGCCTGGGTTTCGCCGCCGCCGTTGCCGCCCAGCCGCAACCGATTTTGATTACCACCGTGGCCGGTTACGCCGGCAAAGGTTCGGCCGACGGGGCCGGCAGCGCCGCCTTGTTCTCCGGCCCCCAGGGTGTCGCCACCGATGCCGCCGGAAATATCTATGTGGCTGATACCGGCAACAATATCATCCGCGTCGTCACGTCCGCCGGCGTCTCCAGCACTTTGGCCGGACGCGCCGGGGTCTGCGGCAGCGCGGACGGCATCGGCACCAACGCTCTTTTTAATCGGCCGACCGGGATTGCCGTGGACGGCGCCAGCAATGTGTATGTCAGCGATTTTGGCAGCAGCGTCATCCGCAAAGTGACTCAGGCGGGCCAGGTGACCACCATCGCCGGCACCGCCGGGGTCACAGGCAGCGCCAATAATACCGGCACCAACGCCCTCTTTTCCCACCCCATGGGACTGGCCTTGGACAGCGCGACCAATCTTTACGTTGCGGATTATGGCAATCAGCTAATCCGGAAAATCACCCCCGCCCGCGCGGTCACCACCCTGGCCGGATCGGCGGGTGTCGCCGGATCGGCCAATGGCTCGGCCGCCCAATTCAACGAGCCTGAAGCCTTGACGGTGGATCACTCCGGCAATGTCTATGTGGCTGACACCGGCAACGCCGCCATCCGCCTGATTACTTCCGGCGGTTCGGTCTCCACCCTGGCCGGTCTGCCGGGGGCGGTGGGCAGCACCGACGGCACCGGCACCAATGCCTTGTTTTATCAACCTTCCGGCATCGTCATCAGCAGCACAAATCTTTACGTGGCCGATTATTTCAATAATACCATCCGCCAGGTTTCCACCGGCGGCGCCGTTGTGACCATCGCCGGTCTCGCCAGCAGCACCGGCAGCGCCGACGGGGTTGATAGCGCCGCCCGTTTCTGGGGTCCGCAGGGACTCGCTGTCAACAGCGCCGGCACCGTCTATATTGCAGACTCCGCCAATGGCGCCATCCGCATCATGACCCCGGCGGGCGTCGTCACCACCCTGGCCGGATCTCCTTCCGACGGCAGCATCAACGGCGCCGCCTCCGCCGCGCGCTTTTATTCCCCGCAAAATCTGGCGGTGGATGGCAATGAAAACATTTATGTGGCCGACACCCAAAACAACGTCATCCGCCTCATCAGCCCTTCGGGTGTGGTGAGTGTTTTTGCCGGAACTCCCGGCGTTTCCGGCAGCGCCGACGGCACCGGCAGCAACGCCCTTTTCTCCGCCCCTCAGGGCATCGCGGTGGACGGTAACGGGAATGTTTATGTGGCCGACACCGGCAATAGCACCATTCGCGAAATCACCCCCGGCGGTGTTTCCAGCACTTTGGCCGGATCGGCCGGCAACCCCGGCAGCGCCGACGGCACCAACACCACCGCGCAATTCTATCAACCGCAAGGCGTGGCCGTGGATTCATCGGGCAACGTCTATGTCGCTGATACTTGGAACCATACCATCCGCGTCGTCACGTCCGCCGGCGTCTCCAGCACTTTGGCCGGACAAGCCGGCGTTTTCGGCTCCTTCGACGGGGCCAACGGCGCCGCCCGCTTCAACAACCCCTCCGCCATCGCCGTGGATGCTTCGGGCAATTTGTATGTCTCCGATTTCAACAACGACACCATCCGCGAAGTTTCGCCGGGCGGTGTTGTTTCCACCATTGCGGGTTGGGCCGGCATGTGGGGCGGCAGCGACGGCGCGGGCACCAACGCCTCTTTCTTTGAGCCGGCTGGCATCAGCGTGAGCGCGGCGGGCAATTTATACGTGGTTGATTCGGGCAACAACACCTTGCGCGAACTCACCTTGGCCAACAGCACTTGGACGGTTGCCACCATCGCGGGTTTGCCGGGAGTCAGCGGCAGCGCCGACGGCACCGGCACCGCGGCGGAATTTTACAATCCGGCGGGCGTCGCCGTCAGCAGTTTGGGTTATGTGTATGTGGCCGATTCCGGCAATAATACCGTCCGTTCCCAGGCCATTCCCCCTGCCATTATCACCCAACCCCAAAGCCAGACAAATGTGATTGGCAGTTCATCTATCTTCAACGTCACAGTCTATGGCAGCTCGCCTTTTTCCTACACTTGGAATTATAACGGGACCAATTATGCGCCCGGCGCCGGCAGCAACCTCGTCGCCAGCAACGCCGGCACTTACTTCGTCACGATCAGCAACCTTGCCGGCCAGACCACCAGCGCCAGCGCCATGCTGACGCTCACCAATTCGTCCACCGGCCAGGCTGGTTCTTTCCAAAGCCTCGCCATGCTGACCAACGGCACGATCCAGTTTTCGCTGAGCGGCACTTCCAACGCCGCCTATACCCTGCAAGTCTCAACCAACCTCCTGATTTGGACCCCATTGGCGAGTTTCACCATGACCAACGGCGCGGTTCAATTCACGGATACGACCGCCTCGAATCACACCGCCCAATTTTACCGTCTGGTCACCCCCTGACGCCCCGGCAGCCCCAACATCTCGATAGCCCGACGTCTCGATAGCCCGACGTCTCGGTAGGGCGAGACAGCCAGCTAAGCTGGTAGCTCTTTCTGCCGCTTCGGAAGTTCATTCTCCAGCACCGCGAGCGGTGCCTCCCTCTATTGTGCTAACTTCGAGTCCTAATTCGTTTGGTCACCCCCTGACGCCTTGGTAGGGCGAGACTCCGTCGATCCCTAATTCGATTGTGCTGACTTCACCCCCTCCCCCCTATTGTGCCGACTTCAAACCCTGATTCGATTGGTCACCCCTTGAGCGATCCCTCTATAAAGCGCAAGCGCCCACCTTTCGGCGGGCGCTTGCTAACTTGGCTTTTTTCTCGCAAAGCAGACTTGGTTTTAAAACCCGACTCCAGTTTATAAGAAAGTTCCGTGCCAGCCTGCCTGGATTTTTACAACTTGATTCCAAGTCATTAAAATCCAACACATTAAAACCATGGTCATCATTTCAACTTCCATCGCCTAAAGACCCCAAATGGAAGGTTTCCCGACATGATTTTCCGGTGGAAAACCGCACGACTTGAATTGCTTGAGTTCTAATCCATTAGTAATCAACCGGTAATATAGTAAAAGAACAGCCCTCCAACGCCAGTAATGGCACTGTAAGATCAGCCGACAGAATGGCGGGCCGCCGGTTCGCACTTGCGTTGGACAAACCCTTTGTTTATCAAGTCGCCATGAATCTGCCCGCCAACCTATCCCTGCTTGCGGCGATGGTTTTTCTGGCGGGCGGTTGCGCCACGATTGCGCCGACAATGAATTCCAATTTTAAAACTACACGCTGGACTACAATACGCCGGTCAATCCGCCGCTCCAGGCCAGCCTCGAAAAAATTGACGCCGATCTGCGCGCCAGGTATGGCATGACAACGGAGCAGACGGACGTCGGCCTCCTGGATTTGCAGACGTTGCGCGTGGCCATGGTTCGCCCCGACCATGAGGAATACGCCGCGAGCGTCGCCAAGATCGGCATTTTGCTCGCCTACTTTCAAGTCAGTAACCTCCGGCAGAGCCGGAGGCTTGAAATAGCGTGAACCGCTCAAA
>CAZLEE010000265.1:0-4683 GCA_964558455.1 uncultured Verrucomicrobiota bacterium
ATCTTCCGGGCCGACGTTGGAGTCAATGCTCCCCATGGCCTGAACGACCGTGAGGTGGCGTTCCTGGTCCTCCGGCAGGTTTTGCACCAGTTGGCGGATGGTCCGGCCGCCGGCAATGGCGACGACGCTTTTATGCGGCAGTTGGGCGGCGACGAAAGGAGCCCCGAAGTGACCGACGATGCGCCGGGCATCCTCCGCGAATGTGTCCTTGATCGTTTTGATGACCGCAACGGCGCCGAGACCGAATTCCTTGCGGAGGGTCCGTTCGAGCGCGCGGTTGCGCGGTTCATATTCCGCGCCCAATATGCGCACGAAACCGCGTTCCCGCGCTGCTGCCAGCAGACGGGACACTTTTGCCCGGGAGACTTTAGTAAAGCGAGCCACCTCGCTCTGGTCCAGACCGTCCACATAGTAAACGCGTGCGGCCAGGCGCAATTGCTCATCTGAATAACCATTCAGAGCCATAATCCAACGTAACTCGACAGCAATCTGGTTGTCGAGAATTATCCCTCGGCGCCGGATATTCCGCGGTTGTCTTAACGCCACCTCAGATGAGTTGCCTCAAATTGAATGTGACCCCAAAAAACATGGGGGCACGAAGATGAAAGAAATGACACGTCAAGAAACAGTTGGATCGGATGCGCCGGCGCTACCATCATGTCACTTATCCCCAAAGTGAATTTCCCGTATCTCCATGTCCTCGCCCAAGGCGCGTTGGAGACGGGCGTGGGCGACGGCATAATCGTGCAGGGCCTCCACCTGCGTGGTGCGGGCTTGGGTCAACGCCGTTTGCGCGCTGAGCACGTCCAAAAGGGTGCCGGCGCCGGCCGCGTGCCGCGCCTCGGCCAACCGCAACGCCTCCTGCGCCTGTTCCTGCACCATCTTTTGCGACTCCAGCACTTCGCGTTCCTCGACGAAATTGAAATGGGCCGTTCGCACCTCCAATTCGATTTGGCGGCCGGACTCATCGACATCCAGTTGCGCCCGTTCGTAACGCGCCTTGGCTTCCATCACCTTGCCGTGCGTCAATTGGCCGTCGAAAAGATTCCATCTCACTTGCGCGCCGGCAATCCAGCCGGACAAATCGGCGCCCAAATTATTTTCGTAAGACAGGCTTTGCCATTGGTAACCGCCGAAAAGCTGCGCGCTTGGTTTGTAACCAGACCTGGCGTTGACCAGGTCTTCATGACGCAGGGCCTGGGCTTTGCGCAAGGCCGCCAGTTCGGGCCGCTTTTCCAAGGCGCGCGCCAAGGCGGTGGGCATATCGATCACGTAGGGGCGGGCTTCCAACGTGTCGCTCAATTGCAACGGGACATCCTCCCAAATTGTTTTGGGCAGATGAACCGCCAGGAGGTTGAGCAGGGCGTCTTTGCCGATCCGAAAGTCATTTTTGGCCCGGATGAGGCGCGGACGCTCGTTGGCCAATTCGACTTGTGCGCGCAACACGTCGAACTGCGGCACCGTCCCCGCGTCAAAGCGCTTCTGCATGTCTTCCAACTCGTGCGCCAACAACTGGACCGACGCTTCGTGAACGGCCATTTGCTGCACCGCCACCAAGACGTCGTCGTAAGCGACGCGCACGGTCAGGAGCGTATCGGCCAGCATGGCCTGATAATTCAACAGCGCCTGCGCATGGGTCAACTTTGCCGAACGCAGGGCCGAGGTGATGCGGCCGCCCGCGTAAATCGACTGTTGGACCTTGATGTCGGCGCTCCAGTTTTGATCGGGAAACTGGATGTAGTTGTTGAATGGCGGCGGAAAGGTTTCGATGAGGGAAGATTGTTGGGCGTTGTATCCGCCGCCGGCGGTCAATTGGGGCAGGGCGATGGCGCGCAATTGCACCTCGATGCCATAGGACGCCCGCAAATCGGACTTGCCCTTGAGGATGGCGCTATTCTGGCGCAAGGCGATCCCGATTGCGTCCGCGCGCGAAAGGGGCCGGGAGAAAATGTCGGCGGCGCTGGCTTGATTGGTTTGCGAGCGCGCGGGAAAGGGCGCGAGGATTGCCAAGGTCAGCGCCATCAGGGAGAACATTGGTTTCATATCAAATTACGATTTAGATTGTGATCAGGCATCCGTTTTGCGGAGCGATTCCAGAGTGAGAATCTGTGTGTCTGTTTTCATGTTTTATTCCTCAATGAGTGTTTTGTTTTTGGCAGGCGATGAGTTGGCGTCATAGGTTCAAGTCATCTGGCTGATGGTTTTGCGGAAGCGGTTCAACGAGATGGCGAAGAATACCGCGCCGATCGCGGTCAGCGCGAGGAATTGCGGCCAGACCACGCCGAGACCGGCGTTGCGGAAGAGGATGGCCTGGCCGACCGCGACGAAGTGCGTGGTCGGCGCGCCCAACATCACGATCTGCACAAATTCCGGCATGCTTTCGCGGGGAGTGAAGCTGCCCGAAAGCAGTTGCATGGGCAGCAGGACCAGCACGGCGAGCATCCCGAACTGCGGCATTGAACGCGCCACCGTTGCCATGAAAATTCCCAGCGCAGTCGCGGCAAAAAGATGCAGCACGGTGCCGGTCAGGAACAGGGGCACCGACCCTGCGATGGGCACGCGCAGCACACCTTGCACGATGACCATCAGCCCGATGGCGGCGGCCAGCAAAACCACCAGTCCCATCGCCCAGACCTTGGCCAGCATGATCTCCGCCGGCGTGACCGGCATCACCAGCAGATGCTCAATGGTGCCATGTTCGCGTTCGCGGATAAGGGCCGCACCGGTGAGAATGATCGCGAGCATGGTCACGTTATTAATGATCTCTGACAACGCCCCGAACCATGACTGCTCCAGGTTGGGGTTGTAACTCGCGCGCAATACCAAGTCCACCGGCGGCGGGGCGCTGCCGCGGTAGTGCTGGAGGAAATCGTTGACCTCGCCCAGCGTTATCTGCTGAATGTAGCCGCTGCCAGTGAAGGCCTGGGTCATGCGGGTGGCGTCAACATTCAACTGGATCGCAGGCGAATGGCCGGCCAGCACGTCGCGCTGAAAATCAGGCGGGATGTCCAGCACGAAACTATCGTCTCCGGCATCCATGCCGGCATCAATTTCGGCCAACGAGATCATCGTCGGCGGGTTGAAGCGGGGCAGATAGAAGGCCGCAGCGATGCGCGCCGACAACGGCGAGTCATCCTCGTCCACGATGGCGAGCGGCACCTTGTCCAGGCTGTCCGGCACGGCGGTGGCCGCGATGTAGATTGATACCGAGAAGCAGTAGGCGATCAGCACGAGCATCACCGGGTCGCGCGCCAGACTCCACAGTTCCTTGACGCCCAGACGATAAATGTTGGCGAGGTGTGGCATGGTCAGGTTTCCTGTTTCTTCAACAGCAAAATGGACAGGGTAGCCATCACCGGCATGGCGAGCAGCAGCGGCCAGAATGAGGTGTGCAAACCGGAGAAGCCCAGCGCCTTATTGAACACGCCGCGGGTGATGTTCAAAAAGTATGTCGCCGGATAGATGCGACCGATGAACGCGCCGACGCCCGCCAGCGAAGAAACCGGATTCAATATGCCGGAGAACTGGATGGCCGGGATGATTGTCGCGATCAACGTAAAGAACAACGCCGCGATCTGGCTGCGGGTGAAGGTTGAGCAGAAAAGCCCGAAGCTGGTCGAGAATACCACAAAGAGCAGCGCTCCTGCCGACAGCGCCACGAAGCTGCCCTTGACCGGCACCCCGAACAGCGTTATTGCCAGCAACGTCATCAGTCCGAAGTTGAGCATCGCCAGCACGATATAGGGCAGTTGCTTGCCGAGCAAAAATTCACTGCGCGTGACCGGGGTGACATAGAGATTGATGATGGAGCCAAGTTCTTTTTCACGAACCACCGACAGAGCGGTCAGCATTGCCGGGATCATCAGCAACAACAGCGGGATGACAGACGGCACCATCGCTGGCAGGCTCAGGACGTCGGGGTTGTAGCGATAGCGAGTTTCGATCACAGCCGGGCTGACGACGTTTTGTCCGAGCCGATGCTTCGCCATGTCCAGCAGCCAGTCTTGGTGCATGCCTTGCACATAACCTTGCACTGTTTCGGCGCGCTGCGGCATCGAGCCATCCACCCACGCGGCGATCTGCACGGGACTGCCGCGTTCCACGTTGCGCGCGAAATCGGGCGGGATTTCAATGGCCAGCGCAAGTTCGCCCGTGCGCATACGTTGATCCAAGTCGGCGTAATCGGTGATGGGCGGTCGTTCGGTGAAATAACGGGAGCCGGACAAATTGAGCGCATAACTCCGGCTCAATCCGGTCTGGTCACGATCCAGCACGGCATATTTCAAATTTTCCACGTCCAGATTGATGCCGAAGCCCATGATGCACATCAACAGGGCGGTTCCCATCAACGCCATGATGGCCCGCATCGGATCGCGCCGCAGTTCCAGTGTCTCGCGCAGGCTGTAACTCCAGGCGCGGCTCAAGCTGAAAATGCGCCAACCGGCCGATGCGGCGGCCGGAGCAGCCGGAGCAGCCGGAGCAGCCGGTGCGGCTTGAGGTGGCGGCGTCGTTTCGCCGCTCGCGCCGGCGTCCTTCAGGTAGCTGATGAAGGCCTCTTCCAGTGTGGCGGTGCCGCGTTTGCGCACCAACTCGGCCGGGACGTCGGTGGCCAATACTTTGCCGGCGTTCATCAGCGAGATGCGGTCGCAACGCCCGGCCTCGTTCATGAAATGGGTGGAGATG
>CAZLEE010000266.1:0-4674 GCA_964558455.1 uncultured Verrucomicrobiota bacterium
GGAGACACCGCGCTTGACCGGGGTGGCGAATCCAATAATTAAAATGTCGTTGCACACCAAACACTGCTGGTGACGGGAGGGTTGGAGAACAGCACCCGGCGGGGCGCACTTTCCAGCTATGCCGCGCAGCCAGCTTTTAGGTAAATCGCATTTACGCCGGCCGTTTCCAGACAAGCAAACTTTTCAAGCCAGGCGGAATCTTCGGCGAAGGCTAAGCAAGGGACGCTCAAAAAGGTAATATGAAACGTGGGCAACGACGAATGTGACAGCGATCCAAATTGGAAATGACACCCACCAGACGCCTCGGCCAAACACGTATTGGCTGCTTCCGGAAAACATCTGCTGCCAAACGTAAATGGAATAGGACAGTATCCCGAAATGTTGAACCCAGCGCCAATTCAACGCACCGTAAAAACCTTTGCCCGGTAGCAAAATGCTTTGCAGGAGGATCAGGGCAAAACCGAGCGCCTGCATGGATTCCTGGAAAAACGCCTGCAACCGGGCTGGAACATGCGCCATGGGGAAGACCAGGGGGATCAAGATAAGAAACAGGCCGCACCACCTGGCCAAAACACCGTGTTTCGCGTAAAAAGATTCAACTTGAGGACGATGAAAACTGAATAAGATGGCAGCAATGCACCCGTAAGCCAGGCTGTCAAAGCAGTAAAAAAAGGAATAGCCTTGGAATATAGGGGAAAGAGCGGGCGGAAACCACCCTTTACAGGTCAGCAAGCGAACCGTGGGGGCGATGATCAGGGGCGCAGCGAGAACGATTAAGGCCCGGCGGTAATTTGGGAGGCAAGCCGCCAGGGTAAATGGCCACAGCAGGTAGAACTGTTCTTCCACGGCCAAGCTCCAAAAATGAAAGGTCGTATACGGACCGGCATTCCAAAGATTGGTCGTGAACGTTAGATTGGCAGTCCAAGCTTCAGCGCTTTGGTGATAAATTGGCATGCTCGCCAAGACGGCGAGATAAATGTAGCAGACTGGGAAAATGCGTAAGATTCTCCGGACGTAAAAGGATTTGAGGTTTACCGCGTTGGTCTTCTCATGCTCCCGGATCAGGAGCCACGTGATCAAAAAACCGCTGATGACGAAGAAGAATTGGACCCCAAGTCGGCCCGCTCCAAAATAATCCACGATGGGAATCAGTTGCTTGGGAAAACCGTCTGAATTAATGTCATGAGCGAACAGCACAAGCGCAATACTCAACGCCCGCCAGCCGTCCAAAGACGGTAGTTTGTTCACATCTTGCATTTTTTGCCATTAAAAAACAGTCGGCCCGCGAAGTCAACGTGTTTGTCCTCGGACTTTTCGGAAAAGCGCCACCCGGAGCGCCGTTATGCCGCGCGGCCCGTCCAGACAGTCCCAATGCTGTTCGGAACCGGGGGAAACCAATTTTTGGCGAAGCCAAGCGGCGAACGAGCCTTTGGTTTTGGTGGTGGGGCTTTCCTGGGGCATTAGACTTTATTGGTTAAGTTTTTTGCCCCACTGCATCATGGGTGCCTTGATGTTTTGCGGAGGAATGTTGCACGATTTTCCACCCTTTTTCCAAACCGCGTTGATGGGCTTTGGCGATTTCGTATTGTTCGCGGGGGACATGGTGGGTCAGGCGGTGGAAAAACCAGCGCAATGAGCCGATGCGGGAGGTGGGGCGGGGCGGGGTGATGGGCAGGCCGCGGCTGGCGCGGAAGAGCAGCATGGAGGCGGCATCGCCTTCGGCGTGGCGGACGAAATAGTCGAGCGTGAGTCGCGAGGCGGGGATGAGGTGGGTGAGGCGCAGCTTCGTGGATTTGCCGGTGCCCAGGCCCAGGTCGAGCGCCGAATGGCACAGGTCCATGTCGCCGTAACCGGCCAAGGATTTGCCCTTGCGGTCGGTGAGGGCGGTGTCGCGTTGGGACTGGCAACGTTTGAGATAGGCCTGTCCCACGGAACGGCGAAAACACAAGCCGGCACCACAGGGGAGCGTGGCGTAGCCTTCGCGGAGATTGCTCCAGACGTCGGTCTTGACCTCCACGACGGTCAAGCGCCAGACCTGATCGCCCACCCAGGAGGGAAGGGGGACTTGGTACTCCGGGAGGCAACTGCCGCCCCAGGCGCCGACGAACGGCCATTGGGCGCCGACATCCAGCGCTTTTTCCAGGTAGTCCGGGGCGAGGATGGTGTCGTCGTCAACGAACACCAAGACATCGGCGACGGCCTCGCGGATGCCGCGCAGGCGGGCGGGGGTAAGGCCCAGTTCATCCTCGCGGACGTGTCGGGCGTGGGGGTGCCAGGAGAGATCGAAGCGGCAGGAGAGAGGGTCCTGCGAGGCATTGTCAATGAGGAGCAATTCCCAATCGGCCATGGGGAGGGTTTGGGCGCGGAGGGCGGCGAGGACGCGGTTAAGGAATTCTTCCCGCGGGTTGTGGGTGCAAATGATGGCGGAAACCTTTTTCATTCGGTTTTTTCTGCAACGGCTGCGATTACGATATAAAATGGGGCGGTGGTGGACCCCTCCGCGGCTTGGACAATTTTCTGGTCAGGCCAATATTTATCGCACAGGCGGTAGATCAGCGGGAACAAGCGACTGTAAACAAGTCGAATGCATTTGAAGGCCTTTCTGGGCAGCCAGGGAGCCGGGGGGGGGGCTGCAAAGTACGTCTTGGTGAACAAGAACATCAAGGCGCGGAAACCGCAGGTCAACTTGTAAATCTGCGGCTGCTTGAATCCCGCCTGTTGCAGGTCCCGCCGCATGCCTTGTTCGGTCCAACGCTGGAAGTCATAGGGCACGCCATGCTCTTCCCAAAGACCATGGGTGGTTAAGATGAGTTTTCCGCCCTTTTTCAAGAGGCGAAAGGATTCTTTAAAATAGGTTTCGGGATTGGCGACGTGCTCGGCCACTTGGGTGGAAAGGACCAGGTCAAAAACCCCGTCTTTTTCCGGGACTGTGGAATCCGGCCGGATGCAATACTGAAGGCCGGGGGCGGGGATAATATCGGCCCTTCGATAATCTGCGCCGGGGAAGCACGCCCGGTAGGGCGACGAGCCGGCCCCGTAATCCAGAACCGTGATCTTATCAGCGGTGGAATTTCGTTTGATAAACTCAAAGAGGTCGGCGAAGTGAAAATATTCCTGGTCCGTCGGGCGCGCCTGGTTTCGCAGACGGACGTGGTCTGGGTTTTCCCAGGATTCCAGGATATTCTTTTCGATTTGGTTCTGGCTCATGGTAATTGTGCGATGCGCTGAAGAACCCAAGCCGCTTGGCGAGGAAGATGCGTGCTGGCTTCGCGGACCATTTCAGCCGGAAAGCCCAGGCGGATGAAGAGGACGCCGCCAACCAACCCGGCGGCCGCAGCGTGGATTACCAACCGCCAGAAGGCGGGAAGGCCCAGGTCGAGCAGCGAAACCACGACGGCGAGGAGGCCATAGACGGCGGCAAGTTTCAGGCTGGGGGCAACCCAATGACAGGCAACTTCCCTGATACCACATTGGAAAAACTCGCGGCTGCGACGCAAGCTGTACTGGTAGGAAAAGGCGAGCGTGCAGAGGATGGAAGTGGCGATCATGCCGACGACCCCCCATCTGCTGCCGATCAGTAGAGTCAGCACAACAAAGGCGCATCCCTCCATAAACAGGACATAACTCATGGCTCCAATGCGCTTGGTGACGGTTACGAAACAACAATGCGTGGATTGCATGGAAAGGATGAACAACCACAATCCCAAGAGCACATCGCATAAGGGTGGCCAAACGATCTTGCCGCCGGTCCAAATTTGGACAAACAAATGATTGCAGAGCGCAAACGAAACCCCCAGAAAAGCCCCCAAACTGGCGGTGAGGAGCACGACTCCCTGGAATCGCGATTTCAACCGGGCTAGTTCTCCCCGGGCCATCAGTTCGTACAGTCCCGGGAGTGCCGCACCGTTGGGACGGCACATTAACGGGACCACGAGGTTGAAGGTCTTCGTGCCCACCGACCAGAGGGCGGCGGCTTCCAAGCCCAAGGCGCGGGATACCACAATGGTTTGGCTGGCCATTTGCAACTGGCCGCCCAAATTGAACAGGAAGACATCCTTGCCGTAGTTGAAGAGCTCCTTGAAGACTTTCCCGGAAACATGCCCCCATTCGCCGGCTTTGGGAAGAAAGCCCAAGCGCCGACAATTCCAGGAGAGAAAGACCGGTCCAATAAAGAAGGTCAGGGCGCCCGCATAAATGAAAGAGTAAATTCCGCAGGCATCGGCGAGGAACAACGACAGCAAGATCAATTGTGTGGATAGATTAAGCATGTCGGCGTAAGACTGGAGATCCATCCTTTGATGTGCGTACACCATCATGCCAAACGGGCGGAGGGCGAAGCTAATGGCGGTGAAGGCCCCTTGGATTCGCATCAGGAAGACGAAGGTGTCGTGATACTCCGGGGGGATTTTCATCAACCCGGCAAGCAGGGGCGCTCCGAAGATGACGACGATCAGGATAATGAGTCCCTGGGCAAAGCTTACGAGAAATGCCGTTTTAACCATCGAGCCGTAACCGCCGCTGAGCCGTTCGTCTTTTTGATCCACCAGCAACCGGGACGCTGCAGACGTCATCCCAAGGTCCAGGAGCGACACGTAGCCCATCAACTGAAGCAAAACCGCCCACATGCCAAATTCGGCCTTGGGCAACCAGTGTAAAATCAGGGGAATGGAGACG
>CAZLEE010000267.1:0-4630 GCA_964558455.1 uncultured Verrucomicrobiota bacterium
AGAGCGTTTTACCAATCACGATTCCTGCGCACGGCGTAATGCTTTACAAGCTAACCACGAAGTAGTCCTCCGCTCAAAGGATAATGAAATGGTCGGAGCGACAGGATTCGAACCTGCGACGTCTTGGTCCCAAACCAAGTGCTCTACCAGGCTGAGCTACGCTCCGACTCAAGTGGGCCGCCATCATCGCACAACTTCCTGACTATGCAAGCCGAACCTCACTTCCTTTTAAAATCAAAAGGGGCGAGTTTCATTTTTTTAATCGTTGCGGCGGCTGGCTGGAGAGTTGGACGAACGCTTCCTTGACCCGCGAAATCTGGTCCGGCTGGAGTATCAGGAAATGATCGCGCCCGCCGGTTTCGGACGCGAAACGGGTGAAGCCGTCGGCGTCGATGGCGACTTTCCCGGCGGGGGAAAGGTCAAAATAATGGCGGTCGGGTAGCACGGCGTAAAGCGTAGCGGTCAGGTCCCAGGTCGGACGTTCGTGCGGGGGCGGATTGAAGAGGCAGTAGGCTTCCGCGGCCGGATGGTGCGCGACGCAGCCATAATCCTGTTCGATGCTGACCGCAGGGTAGGGGATGGCCGCGCCGATTTCCGCGCCGCTCCATACGACAGGTCCCGGCCAGTCCGCCGCCAGTTTCCGGGCCGCCGCGATGTCTTTGACGACGTTGAATTCGAGGTAATGCCGCCGCTGCTCCGCCGCGCCGAACGCGCCGCCCATGATGGAAAGCAGTTTTACCTTTTGTCTGACCAATTCCCGTCCGTCCAACGGCGAGTCCATACCGCCCACGGTGTCAAGCAATGCGCCAAAATTGGAGAAATAACCCACCTGGATGAGCACGACGGAATGGTCCGGTTCCCGGCCGAGGAGCCGGCGCAGGAGGGGGGCGGGTTCCGGCGCGTCCGCGCCGTGTTTCAGTTTGTGCGGATAACGCCAATGGCCGCCGTCCCGGGCGTTGGCCAGGGCGAGGAACCGGCTGGGCGGCTCGGCGGACGAGGGGCGGACGCATCCAATCGGAATGCCGGGATGCCCGTAGAAGGTGTTGATCGCATCCACAAAAGGGCCGGCCAGATCGTCCGGCTTGGTCACGGTGACGCCGATGATCCGGCAGGCGCCCCGCGCCTGCAAGGCGTGCAACATGGAAAGGGCCAGCACGTCGTCCACATCGTTGCCGATGTCGGTGTCAAATATAATTTTGACCGGGGCGGCGGCGGCGCTCCAGCACAAGGCGAGCGCCAGCGCGGCGGCGACTGTTTTTCTTCCCATAAAGTTATTGCGCGGCGGCAAGCTGGCGCAGCACGTAGGGCAAAATGCCGCCGTGCTGATAGTAATCAATCTCAATGGGCGTATCGATGCGGCAGGTGACCGCGATATTTTCCACCCGTCCATCGGCGCGGGTGATGCGCAGAGTCAAATCCTGCTGCGGCTTGAGTTGGCCGTCCAATCCGGCCACGTCGAAAGTTTCGGCGCCATCCAGTTTAAGGCTGCGGGCCGAGACCCCTTCCTTGAACTGGAGCGGGAGCACGCCCATGCCGACGAGGTTGGAGCGGTGGATGCGCTCGAAACTTTGCGCCACGACCACCTTGACGCCGAGCAATCGCGTTCCCTTTGCCGCCCAATCGCGCGAGCTGCCCGTGCCGTATTCGCTTCCGGCCAGCACGATCAAAGGGGTTTTTTGCGCCGCGTATTTCATGGCCGCGTCGAAAATGCTCATCGTTTCGCCGTCCGGCTGGAATTTCGTCACGCCGCCTTCGACGCCAGGCACCATGAGGTTCTTGATCCGCACATTGGCGAACGTGCCGCGCGTCATGACGCGGTCGTTGCCCCGCCGCGAGCCGTAGCTGTTGAAGTCAACAAAGCCGACCCCGTGTTCGATCAGGTAAGTGCCGGCCGGCGACGTTTTTTTGATGCTGCCGGCGGGGGAAATATGGTCCGTGGTCACGCTGTCGCCAAAAATCCCCAATGGCCGCGCGCCCTTGATTTCGGCGATGCGACCGGGTTGCAGGCTGAAATTCTCGAAGAAGGGCGGGTGCTGGATATAGGTGCTTTTCCCGTCCCATTGGTAGGTCTCGCCCGTGCTGGAGGGGATTTCGTTCCACTTCGGGTTTTGGGCGGCGAAATCGCGGTAGAGACTGCGAAAGACGGCGGGTTTGAGGGCGGAGCGCATGGCATCCCGCACCTCGGCCAAGGTGGGCCAGATGTCTTTCAAATACACATCCTGGCCACCGGCGCCCTGGCCGATGGGTTCGGCAGTCAAATCAATCGTGACCCGTCCGGCGAGGGCGAAAGCCACCACGAGGGGAGGGGACATGAGGAAATTGGCCTTGATATTTTGATGGACCCGCGCCTCGAAATTACGGTTTCCGGAAAGCACCGAAGCGGCGATCAGATCATTTTTGATCACGGCATCCTCCACCACGGGCGCGAGGGGGCCGGAATTGCCGATGCAGGTGGTGCAGCCGTAGCCGACGAGGTTGAAACCGAGTTGATCCAGATAAGGTTGCAGCCCGGTCTTGTTCAAATAATCGGTCACAACCCGCGATCCGGGGGCGAGGGATGATTTGACCAGCGGATTGAGTTTCAGCCCTTTGGCCACGGCTTTTTTGGCGAGCAAGCCGGCGGCCAGCATCACGGAAGGATTGCTCGTGTTGGTGCAACTGGTGATGGCGGCGATCAGGACATCGCCATGATGCAGTTGCCCTTGCGCCGCCGGAAACGCGCTCCGCAAATCCCCGGCGGTTTTGCCAAACCCGCCTTCAGTCACCGGCCGGACCAGGGCCTTGGTAAATTCCTGCTTGAGTTTGCCCAGGTCGATTCTGTCCTGCGGCCGTTTTGGTCCGGCCACGCTCGGTCCGACCGAAGCGAGGTCCAACTCCAAATCCGTCGAATAGTCGATCTCGCCCTTCTTTGGGATTCCCAAAAGTCCCTGGGCGCGGAAATAATTTTCGTAAGCCTGGCAATGCTCCTCCTCGCGCCCGGTCTGGCGCAAATACTCCACGCACTCCCCGTCGATGGGGAAGAACCCCATGGTGGCGCCGTATTCGGGGGCCATATTCGCAATGGTGGCACGATCCACCACCGCCAACGCGGCCGCGCCCGGTCCGTAAAATTCGACGAACTTTCCCACCACCTTCGCTTTGCGCAACATTTCGGTCACGGTCAACGCCAGATCGGTCGCCGTCACACCTTCCCGCAGCGCTCCGGTCAAATGCACACCGACCACATCGGGCGTCAGAAAATAAACCGGCTGTCCCAGCATGCCCGCCTCCGCCTCGATGCCGCCCACGCCCCAGCCGACGATACCCAGGCCGTTAATCATCGTGGTATGCGAATCGGTGCCGACGAGCGTGTCGGGATAAAGGATGGAGCGGCCATTGGCGTCCGGCGGTTGGGTCAGCATCCCTTTGGCCAGATATTCGAGATTAACCTGATGGACGATGCCGATGCCGGGCGGCACGACCTTGAACGTTTCAAAAGCCTGCATGCCCCATTTAAGAAATTGGTAACGTTCGCGGTTGCGCTGGAATTCCATGGTCAGATTTTTGGCCAGCGCGTCCGCCGATCCGGCAAAATCGACCTGCACAGAATGGTCCACGACCAAATCCACCGGCACGAGCGGTTCGATCAGCTTCGGGTTTTTGCCCAGCTTCACCATGGCCGAGCGCATGGCCGCCAAATCGACCAGCAGCGGCACGCCGGTGAAATCCTGCAAGACAATGCGGGCGACGATAAAGGGAATTTCCAGGGTGCGGGGCGCCTTGGGCTGCCATTGGGCGAGTTCGCGCACATTGGTTTCCGAGACTTTTTTTCCGTCGCAATTGCGCAGGACTGATTCGAGCACGAGCCGGATGGAGACCGGCAGCCTGGAAATGGGGCCTACGCCGGCTTTTTCCAAGGCGGGCAATGAGTAAAACCAGCCTTTTTTGCCATGGTCCAGATCAAGTTCTTGCAGTGCGTTAAACGAGTTATTCAAAGTATTCATAATGCCGTCATCGTTCCGTCTAATGCAAAATGCGGTTTGCGGCGGACAGAGTCAAGCGGCGGCGCGGCTCAGGCGGATACTAATACCAATTCTAATTCTCCCTCCTTATCGTAATCTTAATCGTAATCCTGTTCCTGGTCCTGATTTCAAAGACAGGGGGAGATTAGGATTAGGATTAAGATTAGGATTAGGATGGAGACCCGGATTCGGGGCCGGGATCGATGCCGGGATTAAGTTTCGTGGTCGTTCATTGATTCTCATGTTTTGGTGTTATCTGAGAAAAGAAAAAAATTTACCCCCCCCCCGAAAAACCCGAAAAAGCACAGGGACGAGGGGGTGGGAGAAAAAGCAGAAATTGGGAAAGTCGGGGGACAAACGCTGAAAAACTGAAACGCTGAGATGCTGAAATTGGATGGGGACGGGGACAGGAACTCAACGCATCCTCCGTCGCCAAGACGCCAAGGCGCTAGAAAAACCGGGATTCGGAAATTCTGAAATCGGGAAACAAGGCGCGGAATTTTTAACCGCGAACCACGCGAACGGGAAAGCGGGGGGGATGTTGATTCGTTGCTCATTTTTTCCATCTGGCGGCCATTTTGGCACAAATGGGGGGAAAAGAGGAGCTAACCGTGACCCTTTTCTTCACT
>CAZLEE010000268.1:0-4628 GCA_964558455.1 uncultured Verrucomicrobiota bacterium
TCATCCGCGCCAGCCCGAAAATTTATGATCCGTGCCTGACCCTGGCCGAAGTGGGATTGGGCTACGTGCGCCTCGGCCAGTCCGCCACGACCTTGAGCGGCGGCGAGGCGCAACGGATCAAGCTGGCGGCCGAATTAAGCCGCAAAATGACCGGGCACACCCTTTATATTTTGGATGAACCCACCACCGGCCTGCATTTTCATGATGTGGCCAAATTATTGGATGTGCTGTTCAAATTGCGCAACGCCGGCAACACCCTGATCGTGATCGAGCATAATCTTGACGTGATCAAAACCGCGGATTGGGTGCTGGACTTGGGGCCGGAGGGAGGATGCGGCGGCGGACGCATCGTGGCCGAAGGCACGCCGGAGGTTGTCGCCCGCACCGCTGGCAGTTACACCGGCCAATATCTCCAGCGTGTTCTGCGTCAAACCGGTTCCTGATCCGGGCGGGGTTTAAAAACGGGACTCGGCGCGCCGCCGTTGGGTGAACCGGCACGAATGGGTGTAGCCGGCCGTCCGCGCCTGGGCCACGGCTTCAACAAAGCTGGCCCCCACCTCGGATGGCGCATGGGCGTCGGAACCAAAGGTGATCGGGACTTTGTGGCGCGCGGCCAATTGCAGAAAAGCCGGGCTGGGATACATTTCGCGGCACTCTTTGCGCAAACCGGCGGTGTTGATCTCGATGGCGACGTCTTTCTTTTGCGCCACGCTCAAAAATCGCTCGAAGAGCGGCGTGCAATCCTGTTTGGGGTAAATGTTGAATTTCTTGGGCAAATCCGCATGGCCGATGATGTCGAAAAATCCCGATTCGGCCGCTTGCGTCAGCCGGTCAAAGTAAACCGCCCAAACCTCCCCGGCATCCCGCTCCTTCCATTTTGCAACCATCTCCGGATTGTCCACCGCCCAGGAATCGGAAACGTAATGCACGGACCCGATCAAATAATCCCAAGCCTGACACCCTGCCAACTCGCGAATCCAGTCCTCCTGTCCCGGCAGATAATCGATCTCGAGCGAGAGCTTGACCGTCAACCCGGTCGCGTCCTTCTGCACCCGCCGCACTTTTTGGACGTATTCCTCCAATTGGTCGAATCGCATGCGCCAATTGTCGAAGTCATCACGGCGCATGGGGGAATGGTCCGAGAAACCGATTTCGGTCAAACCCACGGCCACCGCGCGGGCGGCGTATTCCGCCGGTTCCCCGCTGGCATGGCGGCAGAGCGGCGTATGCATGTGATAGTCCGGGGGTAGTGGCATGGCACGATTTCCCAATTAAAATATACCGCGCAAAACCGGTCCGAAGTGCGGGCTAGTCCGATACAATCAGATCCATGTCGCGTGTGTAATAAAGGATGCGCCCGCAGTTGGGGCAGCCGACCAACTCGTTGTGGGCCTGGCAGGTGACGATGACCTGGACGGGAAATTTCATGTGGCACCCGCCGCAGACGCCATGCTCGATGCCCACCACCACGTTGTCGCCCTTGTTGTGCAACAAGCGCTCGTAGCGTTTTAACACCTGCGCTTCAATGCCGGCGGTCAGTTGTTTGCGACCGGCTTCGAGTTCGGCCAACTCGGCCTTGTGACTTTGCCCGCGGCCGGCGAGTTCCTTCAATTGGCCTTCGGTTGCCTTCACCGCTTCCTCCGCTTCGCGCGCAGCGGACTGCACTTGTTTCTGCACGGTTTCCGCCTGCTCCATCAATTCCAATTGCTGGTCTTCCAGCTTGGAAATATCCTCCCGGCAGGTGTCAATCTGGTGGGCCAGAGCGCGGTATTCCTCGTTCTTTTTGGTCTCGAATTGTTGCAAGGCATATTTCTCGATTTGTTGCTTTTTGCCGACCACTTCCAGCTCGAGTTTCTTGCGCTCAGTTTCGACTTGTTTGCCCTTGGTCTTGACCTCGTCCAGGCTGGCCTTGGCTCCGGCCGCTTTTTCCTGAAGCATCTGGCGTTCCGGCGCCACCCGGGCCAATTCATCCTTGACCCGTAACAGGCGGCGGTCACGGTCTTGCAGTATGAGGAGTTTTTCGATTACATCTTGAACGGTGGCTTCCATCATCGGCAAATCTAACCAACCGGAACGGCCAAGTCAATGCGCGGATGCGCGGGCGGCGTGAATTTTTTTGGCAATCGCCCGCAAAGGTGCGATGATTCCCGGGTGAGAATCATGCACCCTTTCAAGGTTTCGTTTTGCTGGCTTCTGACTGCGACATTCCTCTCCGGCGCCGCGTCTGTTCTGGCCCAGGATTCCCCCGGCTTGACCCTGGCGCGCCAGCTTAATGAGGCCTTTATCGAGGTCGCGAACAAGGTCTCCCCGGCGGTCGTCGTCATTGAGATCACGGAAAAAGCGGATCAGGACCAGGATCAGGCCCAGGATGAGGATGCCGGGCCGAACCGGATTCCCCAGGAGGAGCAACCGCGCCACCACAATCACCACCACCACTATCATTCCCGCCCGCAAATGGGCGAAGGTTCCGGCGTGGTCATCACGGCCGACGGCTACATCCTGACGAATGATCACGTCGTCGAAAACGCCGACAAAATCGAGGTGCGTTTCAAGGACGGACGGTCTTATCCGGCTGAGATCACGGGGACCGACCCGGAATCCGACATCGCGGTGATCAAAATCAAGGCCACCGGCCTGACTCCCGCCAAGCTGGGCAATTCCGACGCCACCCGCGTGGGCGAATTTGTCCTGGCCGTCGGCGCGCCTTTTGCCCTGAGCGATAGCGTGACTTTTGGGCATGTCAGCGCCAAGGGGCGCTCTTTCGAGGGCGAGACCCGCGGCTATTCCGATCAGGATTTCATTCAGACCGATGCCAGCATCAACCCGGGCAACAGCGGCGGCCCGCTGGTTAATCTTTACGGCGAAGTCATCGCCATCAACACCATGATCGAAGGGATGAACACCGGCATCGGCTTCGCTGTTCCCATCAACCTGGCTAAAAGGGTCAAGGACCATCTGATCGCCGAAGGCAAATTCACCCGCTCCTGGATCGGCATCGGCATCGCCGAGTTGAAGGACGAGCGCGAATACCGCGATCTGGGCAAGGATTTGGCGCCCGACACCGAATCCGGCATCGTCATCACCGAAATCCGGGCGAAAGGACCGGCGGCCAAATCCGGTTTACGCGCCGGCGACGTGGTCGTCTCGGTGGAGGGCAAGCCTGTGGAAACGGCGCGCCAGCTCAAGGACGCCATCTCCTTGGAAAAGCCCGGCCACAATCTCGCGCTCAGCGTTGTCCGGGGCCGGGAACATCTGCTCGTCACGGTCAAGACGGAGGCGTTGCCCTCCGACTTGGGCCTCGCCCAATCCGCCCCGTCCCTGTCCGGCGCGCCGGAAGCCGAATCGCCGTCCTTCGGCATGACGGTTCAGGCGCTGACATCGGACCTGGCGGAACGCTACGGACTGGAACCGGATTCGGGCGTCATTGTGACCGTGGTGGAACGCGATTCGCCGGCGGACGCGGAGGGCATCCAGCCCGGCGACGTCATCCAGGAAATCAACCGCCAGCGCATCGCCAATCTGAAGCAATTCCGGCAGGCCATGAAGGCGGTTGACGCCAAAAAAGGCGTGATGTTCGATTTGATCAGCGAAGGTTCCAGCCGGCTGGTCATCTTAAAATAAAGCCGGCCCAAATCTCCCGGCTCATAAAGAGGGCGGCGCAGGGCGGTTGGTAAAGGAGGGGGCGAGCAAATTTCCGGTCACGAATCGACCCGCCTTGATCCAGTTTGAGGCGGTCAAACTGACGCCGTTCAGTGTAAAATTGTCATTTATAGTTTCAGCCGGAAACCGAGGCGGTTGAGCAGTGCCGTGACGGCGAGGATGACCACGCCGCACCCGGCGGATCGCGCGCACGCCGGCGCCAGATTGCATTTCCACTGTCTAATTTCGCGATTTCGTCCTTTAACCTGGAGCTTGGCCAAAAGTCGCGGAGGACGCAACGTCAAACTCCGCCAAGGTTTGCGACGACAGCGTCAACTTCCCGGCGGCCAGGTTCTCGCGGAGATGGGCGACCGACGACGTGCCGGGGATCAACAAGATGTTGGGAGAACGGTGCAGCAGCCATGCCAGCGCGACCTGCATCGGCTTGACCCCGAGACGGTCCGCGACGGACGACAGGGTGGACGACTGTAGCGGCGTGAACCCGCCGAGTGGGAAAAATGGCACGTACGCGATGCCCTACCGGGCCAAGTCGTCGATTAGGGCGTCGTCATCGCGGTAGGCCAACTTGAGCCCCGCTCCTGCCCCCTCTGCGGCCAGAATCTCTGGCAGATCAGCCTCGGTGCCTGTCGCCATGGAAACCAACAACATGGAATCGGCTGTAAGAAAATTCAATCGCTGTTGTTGGTCAAGATCATCCTGCGTTATAGGCGTCAATGTCGTTTGCCCGTAATTATCCGGCAATGGGTTTGCACCCACATACAATTGGAAGTTGACCGGCGTGGGCGTTTTGAAATGCCGTGGAATATCGGCAAAGGCGAGGCTTGCGCCCAGCAGCCAGAACATTATGACGCGCCAGATCATGCGGTTGAAATGTTATCACTTGCCGCGGCCATTGCAATCCCGCAAGGTGTTGTCCGGTGATTCCGAATAAGACCTTTTGAACTCCGGAGAAGAGCGACGGAGCGGAG
>CAZLEE010000269.1:0-4591 GCA_964558455.1 uncultured Verrucomicrobiota bacterium
TCCGGAGTTCAAAAGGTCTTATTCGGAATCACCGGTTGTGAAAGGGCAGGCTTGACCGGATGGGGAGCAACCTGACAGATTAGGCGAATCGGCGCTGTTAGCCGTGGGGTGAAGTATTATGAATAAAATGATTCGATTCGGTTTTTTGGCAACGGGCGTGGCATTGGTCCTGGCTGCTGGCAGCCTCCGCGCGCAAACATCCCTCCAATCGTTCACGTTCTCCATCGTGGCGGAATATCAAACGAACGTCCCCATCACCAACCTGACCACCGGCGCCACCAACGTCAGACCGAAAATTCACACCATCCTCATCAGCACCATCGATGTGGTAAAGGCGCTCGCCATTGAGTTGGACCGCGCCACCAACGCAAGCGGAACCAATACGAACACTTGGAACGGATCAACCCTGCTTCGCGAAGTTAATTTGACCAACGGACACGAGGGAATCTTCCTGCGCAAAGCGGGCAAACAGGCCAATGTCTCCGCCTATTTCCCGAATTTTACCAACAATTTCACCGCCGCGATCCCCTCGTTCCCGGAGTGGACGAATTTCCAGTCATCGACGAATGGCATTGGCGTGACCAATGTTTCTTACGCCGACTTGGAACCCATCTGGGACCGGGTTCATCCCAACGTGAACGACATCATGGTCACCAACGTTCAGACAGCGGGTCTGTATTACTTTTCGCTCAACACGGTCAACCTGCAACTCAACCTGCTGGGCATGGGCGATGGCTTGATTGTTGAGGTCAGCGGCAGTACCAACCATGTCCACTACACAGGGCAGATCGACACGGAGACCGCAGGCACGGCGGGATCGGTTCACCTTAACTTGACAACCAATATCTTCGACGTGGGCATTAGTCAGGAAAAGTCGGAAACTAACCAGATACCGTATTACGTGGCGGGACCGGCCCGCGGCAGCGTGGTGCTGGGACAGCCCTGGTATTTGCCAATTCCCGGACCTGAATAGAGCGCGGCCTCCCGCCGCCCAAAATCCCCGCGCCATTTTGCAATGGATCGCTCCTTGACCGACCGCCGGACGGCGGTTTAAGCGGTTGTATTCCGCGCGTTTTCGGGAGCGAGGCGAGCTATGCCATCAGAACGGCTTTCTTCGCTTTCAGAAATTTTTCGATGGTCTTGATGCAATTAATGGAATTGGGAACGCGAATGGCGTCAGGTTTGCCCAATTTGTAATGGACCAGCAGCTTGCCAACCATCCCCACTTGAAGATTTCCTTCCGCCATACGCCAGACCTGACCCGCGATCAAAGGTTGCTGGTGGAGAGTGCGGCCGGGGGATTTAATCATTTTCATGGCCAATTCTGTGCCCTCCACCTCGATTTAGCCAGTTAAATCGCCTCGAATATAACAGGTTGGTGGACGGGCGCCTTATTGCCATTCGTCTCACGCCCCGCCGCGCCAAGGGATACTTGCCACCGCACCCTTCCCGGCTTCAGAATCCCCCTGCGTGCAAACCCAGTCGTCAACCTTGCCAGAGAGCCTTTCGGGGCTGATCGAACGGGTGACTTTTCATAATGAAGAAAATGGCTGGACCGTGCTCAAGGTCAAAGCGAAGAAGCACCCCGATCTGGTAACCGTGGTCGGTTCCCTGCCGTCCGCCAATCCCGGCGAATGGCTCACGGCCGAAGGTTATTGGATTCAGGATAAGGTGTTTGGCCTCCAGTTTCGGGCGGACATGCTGACCAGCACCGCGCCGACCTCCAAGGAAGGCATCGAGAAATACCTGGGCAGCGGCATGGTCAAAGGCATCGGTCCCATCTACGCCAAAAAACTGGTGGGCGCCTTCGGTGAACGCATCTTTGACGTCATTGAGAAGGAGTCCGCCCGTCTGGAAAACGTGGATGGCATCGGCCCGAAGCGGCGAAAACAAATCAAGGAAGCCTGGGCCGGCCAAAAGGTCATCCGCGACATCATGCTCTTCCTCCATTCCAACGGAGTCAGCACCAGCCGGGCGACGCGCATTTACAAAACCTACGGCGAAGACGCCATCGAGAAAGTCCGGAGCGACCCGTACCGTTTGGCCAGGGATATTCATGGCATCGGTTTCAAAACCGCCGATCAAATCGCGCAGAAAATCGGCATCCCGGCGGATTCACTGATCCGGGCCTGCGCCGGCTTGGGCCACGTCCTGATTGAAGCAACCGGCCAGGGTCACTGCGCTCTGCCGGTGGATTTGCTCAAAGAGGAGGCGGGCAAGCTCCTGCAGGTGGAATCGAAGATTGTGACCGATGCCCTGGAACGCACCCTGGCCGGCAACGACCTGGTGCGGGAAAGCATCGCCGGACAGGACCTGATCTTCCTGCCCCACTTGAAACGGGCGGAGGAAATCATCGCGGCCCGCATCAGGAATCTTGCCGGCTTTTCCTCCGCATTCCCGATGATTGATTTCGAGAAGGCCGTCATTTGGTGTCAACAGAAAACCGGCAAGGAACTTGCGCCCACCCAGCGGGAAGCGCTCAAGCTCGCCTTGTCGAACCGGGCCTTGGTCATCACCGGCGGACCCGGCGTGGGCAAGACAACCCTGGTCAATGCCATTCTGTTGATCCTTCGGGCCAAAAAAGTGCGCTGCCTGCTCTGCGCGCCAACCGGCCGCGCCGCCAAGCGGCTCTCCGAAACTACCGGAGTCGAGGCTAGGACGATCCACCGGCTGCTTGAAGTCCAACCCGCCACCGGCGGCTTTGGCCGGAATGAAGCGAACCCTTTGGACTGCGATCTGTTGGTGGTGGACGAATGTTCAATGGTGGATGTGGCGCTCATGGCCAACCTGCTGCGCGCCCTGCCCCCAAAAGCCGCCTTGTTGCTCGTGGGCGATATCGACCAGTTGCCATCCGTGGGACCGGGGATGGTGTTGCGGCATGTGATCGAAAGCAAAGTCGTGCCGGTGGTGCGTCTGACCGAAGTCTTCCGACAGGCGGCCCACAGCCGCATCATCACCAACGCCCACCGGATTAATGAAGGCCACATGCCCGAAGTCCCGCCCAAAGGCCAGGAGTCGGACTTCTTCTTCATTGAACGGGAGGAGCCGGATGAAATTGCGGCGATGCTGGTGGAGATGGTCAAAGACCGCATCCCGTCCAAGTTCAAGCTGGATCCCATACGCGACATCCAGGTGCTGTGCCCGATGAACCGCGGCTCGTTGGGCATCCGCGAACTGAACGTCCGGCTCCAGAACGAATTGAACCCGGCGCGGGCCGGCGAGCCGGTGGTGGAAAAATTTGGCTGGCAGTTCCACCCGCGCGACAAGGTGATCCAGACCGAAAACGACTATGACAAAGACGTATTCAACGGCGACATCGGTCAGATCATGAAAATCGACCCCGTTGAGCACGAGGTCACGATCCGGTTTGACAGGAGGGAAGTGGTTTACGATTACGGCGAAATGGATGAAATCGCCCTGGCCTACGCCATCACGATCCACAAATCGCAAGGATCGGAATTTCCGGTGGTGGTCACGCCTTTGGCCATGCAGCAGTATATGCTTTTGCAGCGCAATCTCATTTATACCGGCATCACCCGGGGCAGAAAACTGGTCGTGCTCATCGGGCAGCGCAAGGCCCTGGCCATGGCGGTTGGCAACAACCGGACGGAAAACAGGTTCTCGGGATTGCTGGCCAGACTGACCGCATGACCCGCCGAAATTCAGACCAAATCAGACAGCGAATCGTCCAATCAGGATGTACGTGCTTGCAGTCCGCTTTATCCGTTCGGTAACTTAGAGCCGGACAAACAGATATGATCCGACTAAACAACACAGGCGGCGGGACGCCGCTCTACCAACTGAAAATCACCCTCCGTGGCTACAAACCTTTCATCTGGCGGCGGGTCATCTTGCCTGCGGACATGAAACTCGACCGTCTGCACTGCGTCATCCAGACCGCAATGGGCTGGAAGGACTCCCACTTGCATCAGTTTGTGGCGGGCAACGAATGTTTCGGCCAGACTGATTGCGGATGTGACGCCGGGGATCCCGAAATGCAGGATGAGAGGCGCTATACCGTGACCGATCTCGCCCCGGCGGCGAGGGCGAAGTTCATTTACGAGTACGACTTGGGCGACAGTTGGGAACACGAAATCCTGCTTGAAAAAATCCTGCCGCCGCAAGCCGACTTCAAACATCCCTCCTGCCTTGGCGGAGCCAACGCTTGTCCTCCAGAGGACTGCGGCGGAAGCTACGGCTACGCTGGATTTGTGGAAGCAATGGCGGATCCCAAGCACGAAGAGCACGAGCAGATGAAGGAGTGGATCGGAGGCGCGTGGGACGCGGCCTATTTCGACCTTGATAAAGTGAACGCCGGCTTGAAAAAAATCAAAGCGTGAACCTGTCCGTCCGACGTGAAATCGCCGGGCCAGGACGCGCGACATTGACAGTTTGGGAGGTTGGCCATACTCTTTCGAAGTCCAGGATGGCGCGTTCGTCTATCAGTTAGGACACGGCCCTCTCAAGGCTGAAAGACGGGTGCGATTCCCGTACGCGCTACCACTATGTTGCTTTTCAGGCGGGGAATTCGCCGGTTCGGGTGTGAGACGGATTTCTTAAATATTCAATTCCCGGCCCTTTTTTGTTGCGT
>CAZLEE010000270.1:0-4569 GCA_964558455.1 uncultured Verrucomicrobiota bacterium
TAATTGAAAATGCGCGTCAGATTTTCCGGTGGAATTCCAATTCCATTATCAATGACGGATATCCTGATCCAGCCATCACCGTTGGTCATGCGCACTGTCAGCCGTTTATCCGCGCGCTTCGAATCATCGCAGGCGTACTTGGCGTTGCGGACCAGATTCACCAGAATTTGCAGGATTTTGTGTTTCTCGATGTTCATGAGCGGCGCCTTTTGCAATTCGCGGACAACTTCCACGCCGTGACGTTTCAAGGCATACTCGTTCAGACGCAGGCTGTCTTCCACCAAGCTGACCACATCAATCATTTCCTTCATCCCGCCGACCATCGCATAGCTCTGCTGCATGGCCACAATCTCTTTGATGTGCTCGACGTTTTGCCGTAGTGAATCCAATTCGCCGACGATTTTCGTCTGCTCGGCCAGCAGATGTTCGGAAAGCCGGGCCAAAACCGCAGGCACATGCCTGCCACCCGGGTCATGGGTTATAAACTCCCCAAGGTCTTGCGCGTGTTCCTCAAGCAAGGCCACAACCCTGGCCAGACTGGATGTCTTGGACTGTTTGACGCTTTCAATGATCAGGTCGGTGGAAATATTGACGCTGTTGAGCGTATTGCCGACGTTATGGAGCACGTTGGTGGCAATTTCCGCCATGCCGCCCAGGCGGGAGGCTTCCACCAGTTGCTTTTGGAGGTGCTCCAGTTCGACTTGCGCCCGTTTGGACTCGGTGATGTCCTGGTTCGCGCCTTGGATTTGAATGGTCCGTCCCGCGGCATCTTTAATAACGGAGATGTGTACGCGCACATAGCGCAGCTCCCCGTCCCGCCGGAAAATGCGGTGCTCAAATTGTGAATGGTAGTCCGGATCAGCCGTGGCCACAGCCTTGCCAGTTTCTTCTGCCACCAGATGCGCATCGTCCGGATACATATATTTCCGGGTGAAATCCCCGGCGGACATCAGGTTGCCGTTTTCCAATTTGGCGGTGGTGCCGTGGAGCGCGTAGTAGCTGTCGCTGAAGGTAAAGAGTCCGCTGGCCACGTCATATTCCCAAGCCACCAATTGCGCCAGGCTCATGGCATGAGCAAGCTGGAGTTTGGTTGCGCGCAGCGCCTCTTCATCCCGCTTGCGTTCAGTGATGTCGCGGATAATGCCCACGGCATGCCAGCCTTCATTCATCTGGATGGCGGAAAGCGATAATTGGACGGAGATTTCCCGGCCATCTTTGCGGCGGGCTTCCAGATCAACCGTTTTACCGACGGCGGCTCCCTGGCCTGTTTGCAGAAACGCCGGGTAGGCGGCGTGGTGCGCCGGGTGGAAACACGCGGGCGCGATCAAGTCATGAAGGTTTTGGCCGAGGGCTTCGGCACCGGTGTAGCCGAGAATGTGTTCCGCAGCCGGGTTCCAATAGGAGATACGGCCTTCCGGATCCATCATTAGAATGGCATCCTGCGCCGAGTCGGTGATGGCGCGCATGCGCCGCTCACTCTGCTGAAGTCTCAGTTCGTCCTGCTTGCGTTCGGTGACGTCGCGGCCAATGCCGAACACACCTGTGATTTTCCCGCTTTCGTCCTTCAGGGCGGCAAGGGTCATCTCCATGAGGATCGGACGACTCAAGCTTGGATTGCTGCGCAATTCATGCACCGGGGGATTCTCGTCTTTCAAAACGCGACTGAACATCTCCCTGGCCAGTGGCCTGTCATCGGGATGGACCATTGGAACAAACGGCTTGCCGATCCAATCGGCCCGCGAAAGCCCCGTGATGGTCTCGACGACGGGATTCAGTGATGTGAACGTGCCGTCCGACGCGATGGTGAAGATCGCATCGCGGGCGTTGTCAATGAGATTGTGGTATCGTTCTTGGGATAGACGCACCAAGTTTTCGGCCTCTTTGCGCTCGGTGATGTCCTGTTTGATGGCAATATAACGGGCGATCACGCCGTCGGCGTTCCGCAACGGGGTGATGGTCAACTCTTCGACATAGAGGCTGCCGTCCTTGCGGCGATTGGTCAGTTCCCCCTTCCAGACCTGGCCGGAGGAAATCGTCTGCCAGAGATTTCGATAGAAGACCTCATCCTGTTTGCCGCTTTTAAGGATGCGGGGGTTCTTTCCGACGACTTCCTGTGCGGTGTAGCCGGTCATAGCCGTGAAAGCGGCATTGACCCGCAGGATGTTGCCCGACTGGTCGGTGATCACGATGGCATTGGCCACTGCTTCCAAGGCGGCGTTTTGCAACCGCAGGGTCTCTTCCGCCTGGCTGCGTTCGGTGATGTCGCGGATCGCCGCCACCCACGCCGGCTGGCCGTTCCATTCCGTTGAGCCGGTCCGCATTTCCGCGACGGCGATTTTCCCGTCGGGGCGATGCGGCGTGATCTCCTGAACTCCGCCTTCCTCGATGGAAAAGCCGAAAGGGCGGCCAACCAACTCCGCCGCGGGGCGTCCGAACAGCTTCCCGGCTGCGGGATTGGCGAACTGGATGATTCCGTCGCGGCTCACCACAACAACGCTATCGTGCTGTTGGGCGATCAGGTCGCGGAAGCGGGCTTCGCTGGCGTGCAACTGGCAGGTGAGTTCGCGCTGCCGGAGATGAGAGCGGACACGGGCCAGCAATTCCTGGTTTGCAATGGGCCGGGCGATATAACCATCCGCGCCCGCGTCCAAACCAGAGGACTGTTGCTCCGGTCCGGTTTGCTGGGAACTGAGCAGAACGAGGGAGATGTCCGCCAACTCCGGCTCTGCGCGCATCTGCCGCACGATTTCAGGCCCGGAAATATCGGGCAACATCACGTCCAGCAGCACGAGGTCGGGCCGGAGCGCGCGGACTTGGCGCAGGGCTTCCGCGCCGTCAATGGCTTGCGTGACTTCATAGCCGCCGTGTTCAAGAATCCTCACGGTCGCCTTGAGCATGGCGGCGTTGTCATCCACCACCAGGATTTTGCCGCGAGCGGACGGCGCCACAGCCTCAGACCGGATGAATTGGCCGGATTCCGGAATGTTGGTGATCTTTGGCGTCATGGCGTTGTGATTGGTGAGGCAGCCGTGGCGCTGTTGGCGGCGCTCACAGGCAGGGTGAAGAGGAACGTGGACCCCATACCCATCTTGCTTTCGACCCAGACCCGGCCGCCGTGGCCTTCGATAATCCTGCGGACGATGGCCAGTCCCAGTCCGGCGCTTTGTTCGCCTCCCGTGCTGCGAATGCTGGTCTTGCTGAACGGCTTGAACAGCTTGGGCAAATCCGCTGCCGGTAAGCCTTGCCCCTCATCCCGCACCGCAACGGTCACGAACCCGTCCGCACCGCTTAGGCGGACTTGCACCGTGCTGCCGCGGTGGGAGAACTTGACGGCATTACTGAGCAGATTATTGAGAACTTGCTCGATTTTGCCGGCGTCCAGCGGGATTGGCGGCAAGGCGGGAATTGGGGCCAGTTCCACGGCGATCTCCTTCCGGGAGGCCAGAACGCGGTTCAGCGTCACGTTGCGAAGGATGAGCGGGCCAAGGTCGGCAGGCTGCCGGTCCAGTTTCAATTGGCCGGCTTCAATGGCCGAGACGTCCAGGAGGTCGGTGACCATTCGGAGCATGAATTCGCTGATGTCCTTGATTGTGGCGACAAACTCGCGTTGCTCTTCGTTCAACACCGCCGCCGCCTCGGTTTCCAGAAACTCGGCGTAGGTGAGAATCACCCCCAGCGGGCTGCGCAGGTCATGGGCGGCCATGCCAAGGAAGCGATTCTTTTCCTCGTTCAACTTCCCCAGTTCGGCGTTTTTCCTGGCCATCTCGCGCTGAAGGTTGGCCAGTTCGTTGTTCAACCGGGAGAGGTCGTCGTAAAGGCGGCTGTCTCGCAAGGTCTCTTGGCGGTTTTGCCGGTTGAGTTCCTTGAGCGCTGCGCGCAGGGCGTTGGTTAGCTCGTTGTTGATTGACATCAATTCGTCATGGAGCTGCGCCAGGCCGGAGCTGCTCCTCGCGGCCACGATTAACAATTTCCCGTCATGCTCCGCGCCGGCAAAATGCATCGGAGCGGTTTGTCCTGCCACGACCATGGTCAATTCCCAATCAAAAGCAGCCTGCCGCTCGTTCAGAGCAGCAAGAAACAGCCGGGTTTTCGAGACGGACGCCTTCTCCATCAGGTCCATGATTGTGGCGCCGGGCGGGAGCGGCACGGATGGCGCAAGTTCACCCCTGATGACCTGGAGAATGGCGCCGTCCGGGGCGCAAAGAAAAGCGAAGCCCTTATCCTCCGGGCACGATTTCATGTGCGGCCTCCTTCGGCCATCAGCCGGTTGGCCAGAGTGATGGCCTCCTGCGCATTGGGCGCGCAGCCGTCGGCCCCCATTTTTCGCCAAAGGTCCGGCTCGACCAGGAAGGCATAACCGCCGACCAATATTTTGACGCCTTGACAGGCCGTATGGGCGCGAACCATCTGGATCAGTTCGCAGATCGCCCCAAAGTGGGCAGACATCGCGCTCGAAATTCCCAGCACTTGGGCATGGCGTTGTGCCACGGTGTCCACCACGGCCTGCGCGGGCATGCTGGCGCCGAGGTAAAAAGTGTTCCATCCGTCCATCTCAAAGAAATCCGTCAC
>CAZLEE010000271.1:0-4568 GCA_964558455.1 uncultured Verrucomicrobiota bacterium
GTGGACGGGTCTGTGATATTCCACGCGTTGTAGCCGGTGGAATTATCGTTGATTATAGGTCCCACACTCAGTCCGGATACGGAAGGGAGATATTGCGACCATAGGCCGGCGCTGAGATTGGTCGGATTAACAGGACCGGAAGGCTGCGTCGTGGTTGTGCCGGCGTCATATCGCAGCGGAGAGACGGTCAGGTTCCAGGAGGTGAAATTAAGCTGCGTCGAAGTCATGCTGACCCCATTGGTGTCGAGCACATTGCCAATCTGCAAGGTGTAGGCCGAATTGGGGACTTGATCGCTGGTGTATAATTCAACGACGGAGGGTGTGACGAAGTAAGCGTTCTGCACAGAAACTGCGCCTCCCACGAATGAATAATTGGCGATGTTGGTGCCCGAGGCAGGATCAACCGGCTCGGAAAACGTAACCCGGACGTGCTCCATTGTTAAGATGGGCTGGACAGATTGGACTTGAGGCCCGCTCTGGCCGAAACAGGTTTGCGCGCCTAACGCAAGCATCATTCCCAAAGCCGTGCGGCCAGCGGAGTGATATTTTTTACAGATTTGTTGGATGTTTGTTTTCATATTGCTGTTATCTGTTTTTTATGTGATAGGAATTTTGTTTTTCATACCCCGCAGGGGCTCTGTGACCCGGAATCATGTCTTCATGTTGCTGTTATCTGGTTTTTAGTTTGAGAGAAATTGGACCTGGCCCATTGATTTAGTGCGGTCAAAGCAGTTCAACCAGCGCAAACGACTCTCGGCCTGGTTCTCCGATCCGCAGATCGTACCGGGCGTATTTCCCTTTGCAATTTTGCAAACATGCATTGAGCTATTACGGCTGACGTTAAGCCCCGCGCTTCACCGCGCCAATTCATTTTTGCTTGTCACTTTACGGAACATCTATGATCTTTTTCCGCCGCTGTTTGGCTTTGCCGACGCGTGTGGAAGAAAGCACAACCCGGGCCTTCGTTCTTGGTAATCGCTCATCTATGGAACTTGAGAATCGTAACGCTGTCCCGGGATATTCGTAAGAGGCAAAGAGCGGGTTCTGAGACTTGGATCGGTAACTGGCAACCTCTGCGACGTCGTCACCCAGGCAAAGCAAGAGAGCGTCCAGCGCATGGCAGCCTGCCGAAATGGGAGAGCTTCCGCCCTGTTCTTTTCCCGCCGCCCAGCGAAACTGGCCGTGCCGGGGCCGATGCCGTGGTAATAGTCTACCTCGCCATAGTGCAGGGTGCCGAGCAGGCCGCGCTCAATTACCGGCTTGATTGCCAGAAACTGGCTTAAAAAGCGGCATTCGAGACCGACGCAGGTTTTCACGCCGGCCTGTCGTATCGCCTGATGCATTTTGCGCAAGTCGTCAGCGAGAGACAGAGTGGCTTTTCGATAATAAGATGCTTGCCAACCTGGGCGGTTCGAATGGCCGGGTCGGCCAGCATTTCATCGAGGTCATTAAAAACGGCTATCCCGGCGCCGTGCTTGGCCCGTAGTTCGGCGGGGTCGAGTTTGCGCGAGGAACAAGATGACCGAGACCTGTCCAAAGTGGTCGCGTTGATCGCCGGGATGGGCCGAGGCTACCCAACCATACCATAACCAACGATCCCAACATGGTATCGTTTCGGCGCGGTGGCAGCAGTTTGCATCCTCGGATCTTTAGCGTTTTTCCTGCGGACCGGCGTGGGCGATTTCATTGCAGCGCTGAGGCTGTTGGCTGGCAGGTGGGACTGTTGGTCGCGTAAATGCCCAAGACCTGAAAGGTGAGGATAGCAAGCTCACGGTGCCCGCGGGCGTTGGGGTGGATTGGGTCATTGAGCCATTCCTTTAACACCTGCGGATCTTTGCAGGCGCTCCGCCAATGTTGCCAATGGTCCACCAATACGGTCTTTTGCTCGGACGCCACTTCAGCCACAATGGTTGCGTAGGCCGGGAGGTCCCCGCGCTCTTTGGCCGCAGCCGGATCGATGATGTTCTGAGTGTGGAGCACCGGCACGGCCCCAAGCCCGCGAATACGGTGAATCAACTCACGAAGGTTGTTTCGGAACTCCTCACGTTTTTCCGGCCCACGGGTGCAGTCGTTCATGCCGATCATGATGGAAACCACATCCGGCTTGAAGCGGCCCACACGCCAGTCGAAGTTCCGGAGAATTCCATCGGCTTGGTCGCCGCTAATGCCGCTATTGATGACGATATCCTGACCGCGCCCCAGTTCCCAGCGGACCCGCTCTGCGAAAAGCTCGACGTAAGTGCGGCTGCCGTGCGTGTGCTTTGCGCCGTGGGTGATGCTGTCGCCAGTGAAAACCCAGGTCAGCGGATGGGACTTGTCGGCCAGCAGAGCGTGGATTCGGTCCAAAGCCATGGCTTCGGCGGGCGCGGTCCGAGGCAGGTTGGTCGTTGCGGGCTGGCCCGCAGCAACCCAACCCACGAGAAGCATCGCGGCACAGCAGGCCGACAAACGCCAACTGGAAAGGGAAACCGTAAATAAGTTCATGAATATGTGTGGAAAGTGTTGGAACTGGATCTCACGTAATGTTGACAGGCACGCCTTGGCGCCAGGATTGGAGGGCGGCAAGGTTGAATTTGAGGGTTTGAATGGCTTCTTCGATCGTGCAGAGGTTAGAAGGCGCGCCTCGGATACCGTCAAGAAACGCGTTGGCCTGCGCGATGAAGAGATCGTCACGGCCCTGGACCGGTGCGAGGTGGTATTTCCAGCCGGGAGCGCCACGGGGCCAGACGCCCCAGCGCTGCTCGTGCGGCTCGATTTTCAAGCTGCCTCGTTGGCAATGGATTAGGTAGGTCGTCTCATTAGGAGCCTGGAACTGGTTGTGGGCATAGCTGGCCAGCACCTCGCCGTTACGGGCGGTAACGCAGACAGTGTCCTCGACGCTGACTCCTTCGAGGGCCTGATGGGCGGCGTCGCAGAAGACGCGGGTGGTCGGGCCGAGAAGCCACTCGACCGCGTTGACATTATGAGTGAGGGAATCCTGGATGCCGCCCCCGCCGGTTTCGTGCCGCGCGTAGTAAATCTCACGGTATGCAGGGCGAAACGTGGGGAAATGCTGGCCGGTGCTGACGGAGACCTGGAGCGGTTTGCCAAATTCACCGCCGCGAAGGTGCTCGCGAGCACTCTTGAGGCAAGGCAGAAAATGTAGAACGTAGCCTACGGCGGCAAACTTGCCGGAGGCCACGACCGCGCGGTGCAACTCGCCGGAACGTTCCAACCCGAGAGCGAGCGGTTTCTCAATCAAAACGTGCAACCCGCGGGCCAGGCAGTTCAGGGCAAAATCAATGTGGGTATTGGCCAGCGTGCAAATTATTGCGGCGTCCCAGCGCTCGGATTGCAGCGCAAGCTGGAGATCCCCAAAACCTGAAACATGGTATTGCTGGCGGATGCGCTCCAGCAGATCGGTTTTGACTTCGCAGACAGCGACGGCAGCCCGCCCGGTCTGGAGAAGACACCGCAGATGCCTCTCGCCGATGCTGCCGCAGCCAATAACGAGAATCTTGGGTTGAATCATTTCCAAATACTGAATCCTCCGTCCACGACCAGGTTCTGTCCGGTCACGTAATCGGAAGCCGGGGATGAGAGGAAGAGGGCAGCCCCTTTCAAGTCAATGCCATCGCGGCCCATGCGGCCCAGCGGTGTGCGGTCGCTGTATTCTTCGACGAACTTTGGCGGTATATTCCCCCGGTCAAAGCCGCCGGGTGAAATGCAGTTCACACACACACCCTTTGGCCCGAGCAAACCTGCCAGGTCGCGCGTCAGCCCGACGATGCCGCTCTTGGCGGCCGCATAGTCCACCGGTTGGCCGCGCATTTGGCTGCGCTCGTAAACCCGCCTGTCACGTCCGACCAGGGCGGCGATGGAAGCGATATTGATGATTTTGCCGTGCCCCTGCTTGACCATGAGCGCGCCGATTTCCCGACAGCAATACAAGGTGCCAAGGAGGTTGGTGGAAACGAGTTCCATGATTTCCTCCGGCATGCGCTCGAAGAGATTGCCGCCACTGCCCGGGCTTCCTCCGGCGTTATTGATCAGAATGTTGATGTGACCTTTAAACTGGGCCGCTTTGCGAGCCATCTCTTTCACATCAGAGGGATTCTTGACGTCCAGCGCCAGCGGAAGCGTCTCCCGGTGATAGAGCGTCTGCAGTTGGGCTGCGGCCTTTTTCGCGCTGCTCAACGTCCGGGAGGTAATCACGAGGTCGCAACCCGCTTCGGCTAAAACACCCGCCATGTCCAGGCCGAGGTCGCGGGAACCGCCGGTCACCAACGCGACCTTGCCACGCAAATCAAATAGTTCAGGTATTGTCATAAAACCATGCAGTCGAGCATTTCACTTTTGATATTCAAGGCAAGCCGGATCAGATGCATCGCCTCCGAACCAGGCGTAAACCGCGGCGGGATCAGGCGCGGCAAGCGCGCGGCCCAGCCCGGCCAGCAGAGCGAAATACCTTCTGTAAAACAATCGCATATAAACGGAACTTCCACACCCTGAAAGCGCTTGCCGGGTGCAATCGCCGCTCACGGCGCCCCGGCTTTGAGCCATTGCAAGCTTACACGCCGGAGGCGCAG
>CAZLEE010000272.1:0-4541 GCA_964558455.1 uncultured Verrucomicrobiota bacterium
CCTTCTGGCTTTGGGCCAGACGCTCTACCTGTAGTCCTGCGGGCATTCCCGCCGCCTCAAAGTTTTTCAAAGATCAAACTGTTTTCGTCGAGCGCGGGCCGACAAGTTTTTGCCGAGACTTTACAGTTTTGATGTAGTCCCAGGCGGCATTCGGCCCGCAAAAATATTTTCATCCCGGCCCGGCCACGTCCCAGTTGACGCGGCCGGGCGAACTCCCTGGCGTCCGCTCACAAAGTGAGCGCGTCTATTTCACCGACCCAGTGATCGGCGCCGAGGCGGCCTTCCGCATAGGCCGCGATGACTTGAAACACTTGGTCGGAAAATCCGCCAATATTCAAGATATCCTCGTGCTCGGCCGCCTGCACCGTGGCGTAAGGCTGGATGTCAATACACACCAACCGCGCCCGCGGATTGAACCGCTTGAACACCGACCATTCGCGCATCGTCTCAGTGCCACGGCCACCCTTGGCATCCACCCACGACTGGTTGTCGGAGACGAACACGACCACGTCGCCCTTGGCTTGGCGCTTGTTCAACCAGGCGAGCGGCGCGCTGCAGTTGGTTCCACCACCGCCAATTGCGGCGAGTTTCTGCGCGTTGGTCATCACGCTGTCACGGTCGTTCAAGTTCACCTGCACGACGTCGTTCTCAAACGGCACCACTTCCGCCTGCGGATTCTGGCGCAGGATGGAAGCCGCCACCAATGCGGCCACATCAATGCACCGCACGGCCGTCGTCGCGCCCACCCGGTGACCGGTCACGGGCGAACCCATGGAACCAGACACGTCCGGGCAGACATAGACCTTTCCGGTCATGCGCGGCACGTTTTGCGTCGCCACTTCCATCGCGTCCTGGAGCGCATCGCGCACCAGGTTCGGCACATCGGCGCCAGCCGACTTGAAGGCCGCGAGCAACTGATACGGAAACACGCGAGCGCGTTTCACGGCATCAGCATTGGCCAGACGGTTGGCGATCGTTTTTACCATTGCCTGATCCTCGAACACACCATGACGGGCAAAGGTGTTCAGGTTCATCCGCGTCATTTGCCATGGCGCGTTTTTCGCAATGGCCGTCCATTCCGCCTTCCCGAGATCCAAGGCAGTCAACATTTGAAACGGCACGTCGGGCACGACATCGCGCTGACCGGCCTTGAAGGCTTCAAACTGTTTCACAATTTCAGGCAACACCTCAGCGTTGTGCTTCCGCCCGATCAAATATCCATAGAGCGCTTCGCGGCTCGCGTTGGCGGGTTTCGAGTGAACCATCTTGATGAGGTCCGCCAGGGACGGATCGTTTCCGACGGACGCACGAAACACCTGCTCGTCCGTGCGCGAGGCCAACCAGCGTTGCGCGAGTTTCTTCGGCACGGTGCCGAGAGACTTCCGACCGGCCACACCGGAACGGAGGACCTGCACAAAGTTGCGCAGCATCTTTCCGTCATCCACCACGCGGTCAAAGACGGTACGGAGCAGTTGCGGGTTCTTAACCGACAGCACGGCACAGAGCACTACGGGCATATCCTTCATCAAACCGTTTTGCCGGGAATAAACCGCCGTCTTCGCGAGGAACTCGGCATCAACCTGGGCGGCCAAGGTCAGGACCTTTTGGAGCTGATCATCCGCCGAGGCGTAGAAGATCGAGTTCATGCAGCCGGTCATGGCGTATTGGGCGAGAGCTTGCTTCGCCGGGAGCGCGTAGGCCGGCCCGCCCGCCTCATTGACGGAATCGGTCTTCGGAACGAGCGCTCCGCGCAGGGATTGGAACAAAGTTTTGTTGGCCATAATGTTTCTTTCGTTAAATTCTGCTAACTCCTATCGCAGGCCTCATGCCAACCAAAACGCGGCCGGTTCAAGCAGTATGTAAAATACTTAATACAAGGTTGTTAGGTCTATTTAGACCACCGCATTGGTTTTGGTTTGCCAGCTTGATAAACTAGCGGTTATTCTAAAAGACAGGAATAAATGCTATGAATTCGAAGAAGCAGGTTGTATTCGGTTTGTTGGGCACGGTGTTGGACTCCGGCTTTCACCAGGAACGCTGGAACAAGTGGCGCCCGACGATTTCCCTATGCAAGCACCCGGAACTTCCGATTGACCGGTTTGAACTGATTTACGATCCGAAGTTCAAGGACATGGCTAATCTAATCATGGCCGACATTCCCCGCGTCTCTCCGAATTCGGAAGTGAAGGGCACGCCGCAGCCTTTGGTTGACCCGTGGGATTTCCAGGAGGTCTATGCCGCATTGCATGATTTTGCGCGCAGCTACGATTTCAAACCTGACACGGAAGATTATTTGGTCCACATCACCACCGGCTCACATGTGCAGCAGATCTGCCTGTTCCTGTTGACGGAATCGCGCCACTTCCCCGGACGCCTGCTGCAGTCCTCGCCTGCCGACGCCAAACGCCGCGGGCCGGATGGCAAATTCGCCATTATTGACCTCGACCTTTCGAAATACGACCGTCTGGCCTCGCGGTTCGGCACAGAGCAGAAAGAGGCACGGACATTCCTCAAATCCGGTATCGCCACCCGCAATGAACGCTTCAACCAACTCATCGAACAGATCGAGCATGTGGCGATTCATGCCAAGGAACCGATTCTTCTCACCGGCCCCACCGGCGCGGGCAAATCTCAACTGGCGCGGCGCATCTATGAACTAAAAAAGTCCCGCCACCAAATCTCGGGGCCGTTCGTGGAAGTAAACTGTGCCACCTTGCGCGGCGACTCTGCCATGTCGGCCCTATTTGGACATGTCAAAGGAGCATTTACGGGCGCCGTGAAAGATCGCCCCGGCTTGCTGCGCGCGGCTGACGAGGGTCTCCTCTTTCTTGATGAAATCGCTGAACTGGGCGACGACGAACAAGCCATGCTGTTGCGTGCGCTGGAAGAAAAACGCTTTTTGCCGTTTGGCGGCGACGTCGAAGCCAGCAGCAATTTTCAATTGATCGCCGGCACAAACCGTGATCTACAGCTCGCCGTGCGGGAAGGCCGTTTTCGCGAAGACCTTTTGGCAAGGACAAACCTTTGGACATTTCATTTGCTTGGTCTTCGCCAGCGCCCAGAGGACATCGAGCCTAATCTTGATTACGAGCTGGAACAATTTGCGCGCAAGAACAGTCTGCGCGTCACGATGAGCAAAGAAGTGCGCGAGGATTTTTTGAAGTTCGCCCAGTCGCCGGTGGCAAAGTGGTCCGCCAATTTCCGCGACTTGAATGCCTGTATTACCCGCATGGCCACGTTGTCAACCGGTGGTCGCATCACCGCTCCCGTCCTGGTTGAGGAAGTTAAGCGATTAGAGGCAGGCTGGTCGGCGGCGATCTCTGACGGTGATCATCTGGCAGTGCTGGCGACGGTGCTCAATGACAACGCTAGGGAGAAGCTTGATCTATTTGACCAGGCACAACTCGCCTTCGTCATTAATATTTGCCGTGAGTCCGCTTCACTTTCCGACGCCGGGCGTAAACTATTTGCCGCCACGAGGGAAAATCGAAAAACAGCCAACGATGCAGATCGACTCCGCAAATATCTCACCCGATTTGACCTCGACTGGCACATGGTAAAGAGCGCGTAATTGATCGTGGGCAAACGAGATGGCTGCGTGCTTGCCTACCCTCTATGAAGAAATCCTGCAATTGGCGAAATGCCGTCACGTCGTTCTAGCGGCACCAAATTTGGAATTTTAGCTATCCCGGTAGCAGGATTTCCGATGGGGTCGGATAATGGTTCCCGGCGCGCTTCTGTTGTGACAGTTTGGAAATGCTATGACATCTCCAAACGAAGACGAAGCACGGCCGAAGCTCACCACCCTGTCGGTGGAAGACTTCCATTGGTTCATCGAAAGGATGGCCGCGCAGCAGGACATCGCAAGTGAAGCCATTCAATTTATTAAGCTGGCGGTTTTTGAAGGTTGCATCCTTGCCTTCGCCCCCGACGGCCGCATCCTGAAAATGTGGGGAGGCGCGGACAAAAGAGGCTTGGCGGGCAATTTCATCAAAGACCATCTGGAGGAGTCAAAACAGTCAATGTTGTTGTTTCGAAGCGGCAAACCTCGCCTTTTCATCGATAACAAACATCGGCTTCGCGTGCTGGCCGGTCGCAACGGATTCGCGTTTGAGAACGATGAAGGGGAAATTGAATTCGTCCCCACGGAGGAGATTTGCGCCACCATGTATATTTCGAACTCCCTTCCGGACTCAGGTCAAACGAATGAAAGCTAGAAACCAGCATCCGAATCACGGTTTCTGCGCGCACATATCTGAAAATGACCAGACACGCAGCGCAACCGTGATGGCCAATAGCTGCCCGAAAGAAGGGTGGTTTTGCAACAATTTGCAACAAGGTCGATGCCAATTCCTGCTTTTTGGTGCGAAAACTACGTTCAACTAGATTTCTATAAATAGCTTTCTACCAGATACTTACAAATATATGAAAAACAAGCGGCACGATTCAAATCCCTTCGCTCGCTCCAATTTATCTACCAACCACTTAGTGCAGTGTCGCAGAAAAGACTTTACTAATATAGGGTGTCTGTGCCAGACTTG
>CAZLEE010000273.1:0-4530 GCA_964558455.1 uncultured Verrucomicrobiota bacterium
AACTGGAGATACCGTTCTATTGATACCCATTACAAACGTCGAAGAAGCAAAAATCCCGACTTTGGCCGCCTGATAATCCCCCTTGCTCCAGGTCACATAGTAAAGAGGAAGAGTGGTGAGATTGCTCCCTTGCTCCCCCCACCGCTCCGGAGGGCTGGCCCAAAACGATGGCTGGCCCACATGCAGTTCGTATTTTCGATTCAGGGTCGGAACATCCACATAGACGCGTGAAAGCCAATTCGTTGCCAGATGATAAGCGCTGTTCGAGTCGATAAGCGAAGGCATTTTTGCCCATTCGCGGTAGTGCTCCACCTCTTCAATGTTGGTCCCCTTGTTCATGACGAGATACAATTTCCCCTCGCGGAAAATAAACGCAAAGTTGGTGGTTTGAAAGTTCGCGCTTGGCCGCATTGGGTCGCCGGGATGCGACCCCGCGACCGCAAACGACACACCGTGGGTAATAATTCCTTTCGGTTCGATAGGCACGGAGGAAACCCCGAGCCGACCTAGAATAAGATTCATGGCCGAAAGAGCCATTCCGGTCACCACAAGCTTGTAAGCCAGCGAGATTTTCATGCTGCCACGGTAATATAAACTAATAATTAAGAATCGTCATATTCGTCGATCCGTAAATGACCGCACTTTTGTCCATCGGGTAATTGGGGTCATTCTCCGCGTTGGTCACACAGTAGTTAACGCGGCGCGATAAAAGGCGGAAGGCCGGTCCGCCCTTCGCGGGGTGTTCGATCAGCGTTTTCCAGGCTGAATCCAGACCACGTCTTCGCTCAATGGCCAGAAAAGATTCTGTTGCGGGTTGATGGATGGATTGGGCTTGCCTCCGTCGTTCCTTCCCCCGAAGCCAACGGAATAGAGCTTGAACCCGCCATCCGGCGTGCGGAGATATTTCAATTGGGCGGCGGTCGGGACAAAATAATCGGCAGGAATCTGCTGAAGATAATCAGGCACAAGCGTTTCGAGCGTTTCAGGATACTTGCCTTGGGCCAGACGAAATCGTTCAAGCGCGCACGCAGCCGCCGCTTGCTCAACAAATGTCCGAAGTGTCAGAAACCCTACCGAGGTACCTTGAAAATCTCCTCGTAATGCCAATGGCGCGAACATGGCCATGATCGGGTCGGCAAAGACCGGGTTTCCCGCGTTCCATTTCTGCTGCGGCTGATTTCGAAGAGCTACGGTAATCAAGGGATCTGTGTGGCGCTGGTAGAAGCGGTATATCCATACCTTGTCCTGATAAAGCCATCCGACGGGGTAAAATTTTATGACCATCCTTGCCACCCAATCCACAAAGCCATCGTCCTCTTTGGGCGAAAGCGGAGTCACGCGCCGGGCGAATTCCGTGGGCCGGTCCGCAATATACGCCAGCCACTGGTCAAACAGGTTCATTATCGCCAGCGTCTCGCCGCGCAGACAGTGGCGGTACTCGGCAGACATATCGACCCCATTCAGTTTTTCTTGAAGCGCCGCGAGTTGGGCGTCATTCCAGCGATGCGCCGCCAGGCCTTCCCAGATGGGCTGAAGGTAAAATTGTGCTATGTCCCAGGGACGCCGGTACGTAAAATAAGAGGGTTCCTTCGACACCAGTTCCCCAAGGCGCAAAGCGAGCAGGACGTCCTGCAAGGCGGCTTCGCTTTGTCCCTGCTGCAATTCCGCGGATGCGCGCAGGGAGAGCAGATGCGCCGCCTCATTGAGCGATTGCAGCGGCGAATTATTAAGTTCCGACCAGAGAAAAAAACCTTTGTTACAGTCGATTGGCAGGCGCAACTCCGGTCGCTGACTGGCCGCGCGCAACACGGCCAGATTGGTTTCAAACTTGCCTAGCGCAAATAACACGTCGGCAGCGGGAGTTTGCGGCTCCGGGGTTGCCGGAAAGGTCAGGCCGTTCGTTCCGTGTTTTGCCATGACAGATTTTGCCGCGCGATTGCGAAAGAACTTTTGCCACCAAACGAGATCGGTGAATTGCTGCGAAACCCAGCCTGTGGGCCGCCATTTGTCGGCCGTTCCGTGATAAAACGGCTGGCTATTCGTATTTTCGAGCAACCCGGCCACTCCCGGAGCCTTGGCAAAATTCTGATCGTCTGGAATTGCGGGAATCGTCAGCGAGCTGAATTCCAATGACTCGCCGCGGGCGGACGCCTCGCGCTGCAATGCCGCCCACGCCCGTTTGCCGCGCCAGCTCTCTTCGCTGTAAAATAAAACCACGAGCGAGATCAGGGCCAGCGCCACGCCGGCATGAAATCGCAGCGCCTTCCTGCTGAAAAACCAGTCAAACCCATGCCGCCACACTGCCGCGAAAATGACGGATGCAAAGGCCAGAAAAAAGAAGGCGATCAGCCATCTCATCAGGAAAAAACCGTTGACTGCTGTCACCCATACGACAAGGGCGGATGGAGCGGCGAACAAGACGACGGCTGTCGCGCGTTGCCAGAATCCGGGAGCGGAAGGAAATTCTTTCACGAGATGAACCTTGGCTCAGAGTTGATGCTGGTTTCCCGCCGGAATGTCACCGGTTGGGTTGTCGGGCGACTGCTTTGGGGCGAAACGGCGGGGGCCACCGGCGGCGCGGGTTCCTGTTCCATCCGGTCAAATACGATCTGCATATTGTTCCCGGCCTTTAGCGCCCGGAAGATTTCAACCGGCGAACGCGCCATGGTCATGGGCGGAGGCTGGCCCACATCCGGGGCGGTAAGCTTGAAGACGAGAATCAATACCCATACCGAAGCCAGCGCTGACATGGCCCGGCGGTTTTGCAACACCACCAACCGGCCCCATTGCATCCACCCGGCAACCGCCTGCGCCAGCGACCAGGGTTGATTGGCGCTCTGAACCGCCGTGATCCAGCGATTGCGGAAGTTCGTGCCGGGCCTTACCGGTCGCTCAGACAAACGCCTCAAGTTTCCGGTTGTCCCGCGCAACTCGCTGGCGCGGACCCGGCAATCAACGCACCCGGCCAGGTGCTGTTCAATGGCCGCCTGTTGTTCCGCCGGCAACGCGCTGACGGCGTCGAGCATGATCGCCTCGCGGCAGTTTTGGCAGTTTTGATCCGGCGTTTTCACACTTGTTTATCCCTTCTCAGATCGGAAAGGTTCAGCGCGCCTTCCATTTCCCGCAGTTTCTCCAGGGCGTAATGGAGCCGCGATTTCACCGTGCCCGCCGAACAGCCAAGCAGGACGGCGATTTCCGCCAGGGACGCGTCTTCAAAAAAGCGGAGCAGGACAATTTGCCGGTGCTTCTCCGGCAGCGTCTCAATAGCGGTGCGCAAACGGTCCGCCGACTCCCGTTGTTCGGCGGATTCCGCCGGCGACGGGCCGGACGATGGGACGTTTTCCTGAATCCGGCGGCGTTCCTCCGCTTCAATGGCGGGCAATTGAGCCAGGGCAACGGGACGCGACCGGGCGCGGCGCAAATGTTTCTGGTAGCGATGGAGCAGGATCGAAAACAGCCAGGTGCTGAACCGGCAGGTCTGGTCGTAACGGGCAATGCTGCGCCAGGCCTCGACCAGCGTTTCTGAAGCGAGGTCCTCGGCCGTGTCCTGATCGCGGCACAAGCCGCAGGCTTCCTGGAGGAGACGGGCGTCATGCTGCGCGGCCAGTTCGCAAAAAGCCTGCGCCTCTCCCGCCCGGGCACGGGCCAGGAGTTTGTCGGCCACTTCAAATTCAGCGGGGTCGCCCGTAGTAACCATCCATATATCAATCCCGTCCGCGGCTGGAAAGGTTCATTTCCCGGCCTCATGGGGATGGGGCGAAGATCAGGAACAGGAGAAGGGGTGAAAATGTGTCATTAATAAAGAGTACTTATAAACTTGACCGGGGGAGGGGGGTATCCGTAAGCTCGGGGGAAGTAGTAGGCACTGTTCATGTTTGCGCAATTTAAAAGCCTGTTTTCCAACGATATCGGTATAGACCTGGGTACAGCCAACTGTCTCGTGTATGTACGGGATCAGGGCATCGTGCTCCGCGAGCCTTCAGTCGTGGCCATCGAGGCCGGCACTACGAATGTGCTGGCGGTGGGCGACGAGGCCAAACGCATGTTGGGTCGCACCCCGGGAAATATTGTGGCCATCCGGCCCATGAAAGACGGCGTCATCGCCGATTTCGAGATCACCGAGGCCATGCTGCGGCATTTCATCAAGCGGGTTCATCATCGCAAGTTCGTCATGCCCCGCGTGGTGGTTGCCGTCCCTTCCGGTATCACTGAAGTGGAAAAACGGGCGGTAAAAGATTCCGCGACTCATGCCGGCGCGCGCGAGGTTTATTTGATCGAACAACCCATGGCCTCAGCCATCGGGGTCGGTCTGCCGGTGCATGAACCGGCGGGGAATATGATTGTGGATATTGGCGGGGGCACCTGCGAAATCGCGATCATCTCCCTGGCTGGCATTGTGTTCAGCCGCAGTTTGCGCGTGGGAGGCGATGAGTTTGACGAGACGATTGTCGCGCACATGAAGCGCGCCTATAATCTTATGATTGGCGAACGCACGGCGGAGGAAATCAAGATCCGGATCGGATCGGCCTT
>CAZLEE010000274.1:0-4507 GCA_964558455.1 uncultured Verrucomicrobiota bacterium
GGGCCAGTTTGGCTTTGGTGTCCTGGATGTATTTTTCGATGGTGGGTTTGCTGTGGGAGATTTTGTCCAGCGCCTCCAAGTCGGCCAGCAATTGTTTGAGATCACCGGTTTTTTCATCGGCCCGCACCATTTCACCAAGGATTTCCTCGCGGACATGAGGGTCGGGGTCTTTTTGGGCGAGGTCCTGCTTGATCCATTTTTGCAGGGCAAGATCGAAGATGTTGTGGCTCACGCGGGCGTCATTCTTGTTGTAGAAAAAGACGCGGCCCAGTTCGAGCAGGATTTCGGGGCTGTCGGGATTGGCGCGGAGGCCTTGGCGCAGGAAGGCCTCGGCTTCGGCCGGGCGGTTCAGGCTGGTGCGCAGCCAGTAGGCGGCGGTGACGTAGGTGACGATGCGGTTGGGATCCAATTCGGCGGAAAGTTTCAACCAAGGGAGAATTTCGCGGGAGTTGGCGCCTGTCAAATGGGAGTGGGTGGTGGGGAAAAAGTTGCGGCCAAAGGCGTCGATCCAATCTTTGGGGCGGCCAAGGAAATTGTCGTCGTCATCGGGTACGTGGGCGCCGGAGGGTGCGTTGGTGGAATTGTGGTCTTCATCGCGCGAGGCGACATCGAGGTGGGTTGGCCCCTCCCTTTTTGTGGCGTCAAAGATGGTGGGATAGTAGCCGCTGTGGAAATAGACGTCGGCCATGGTGAAGAATTGGCTGGCGAAGAGGCGGCGGCTGTCGCCGACGAGGACGAGGAGGGCGTTGCCTGCGGGGGACTGTTTAGTTTGGATGGCTTGGAAGACCGGGGCCAGGAGCGTGGCCAGGGTGAAGCAGCATACCCATGCCAGTAAGAGGAGGAGCCGGTTCATACGGTGAGGGTTTTTCGCCGGAACACCACCCAGGTTGCGCCGAGCAGGAACGCGGAATAAACCAGGCTGTAAAGAGTGGCTCCCAGGCAGGCCGCCCAAGGAACCCGCCCCCAATCGTGGATGACAAAATCGCGGATGTCATACCATTCCAGATGAGGGATGCAGTAATAAATGGCGTAAAGGATATTGCCGGAGACGCCGCCCATGTGGATGGCAACGGTGTTGAGGTGTCCGCCGCAAAAGAGGATTCCCAGCACAATGATAAAAGTGATGGTGGCGTTGGAGGAGGGGGCGGTGAAGGCGACCGATCCGAGCAAGACCAGGGCAACCACGATGGCGAGGCAAAACCAGTGCAGCCAGAAAGCCTGGAAATAAACAGTCAGAGGCCAGGCGTGTTCGCGCGAGGCGGTGATGACACCGAAGAAGAGGTAAAAAACAATCAAGGCCAAACCACAGGCCAGCCAGCAGCCCAGGAATTTGCCAGCGATCAAATGGGCGCGGCTCACCGGCTTGGCCAGCAAGGGGAAAATGGTGCGGCTTTCGCGTTCCGCCGGGATTTGGCGGGCGGTGGTGGTGATGGCAATGACGAGGGAGGAAATCCAGATCAGCAACAAGCAGGTGTCCTTGAGATAGCGCACGACCCGGTCGTCGTTGAAAAATTTCACAGAGCCGAGAACGACCGTGATCAGCGCGGTCATGACGAAGAGGACGTAGAAATCCTTGCGCCGATAAAGCTCCTTGATTACCACGCCCGCCAATGCCAGAACGTTGTTCATATCAGGGTGAGGGTTGATAGCCGATGATTTTGAGAAAGGCATGTTCGAGGTTGCCCTGGTATTGCCGCTCCAGATCGGCTACCGCGCTTTCGACCAGCAAGCGGCCCTGGTGGAGTATGGCAACGCGATCGCAAACGGTTTCAACCTCGCCCAATTCGTGGGAAGAGAAGAAGACGGTTTTGCCGCGTTCCTTCAAGCGCTGGATGATTTCGCGCACCTTCATCCGGCCCAGAGGATCCAGACCGCTGGTGGGTTCGTCCAAGATGAGGAGATCGGGGTCGTTGATCAAAGCCTGGGCCAGACCGACGCGTTGCTGCATGCCTTTGGAATAGGTTTTAATCAGCCGACCGCGAACCGTTTCGAGTTCGACCAGTTTAAGCACGGAGTCGATGCGGGCTTCGCGTTCGGCGGAAGGGATGCGGAAGATGCGGGCGTAGAAGCGGAGCAACTCCTCGCCGCTGAGAAATTTATAATAATAGGTCAACTCCGGGAGGTAGCCGATGCGCTGGCGGGCGATGGTTTCGCGCACATCCACCCCGAAAATGGAGGCGGATCCGCCGGTGGCGTTGACGAATCCGAGCAGGACATTCATGGTCGTGGTTTTGCCGGCGCCGTTCGGCCCCAGAAAACCGAGGACTTCGCCGGAGCGGACTTGCAAATTCAAACCTTCCACGACCAACTTCGGTTTTTCACGCCATGACCGTCCGGGGTATTCCACCCGCAGGTCTTTGATCTCAACCACATTGTTCATGGTCATGACAGAATACAAATAGAGACCGATTTTTAGCTAGGCTTTTTGTGGAAAGAATTCCATCCTATCGCAAAATGAAAGCAGAAGCGCGAATCTATGTGGCCGGTCATCGCGGCATGGTGGGCAGCGCCATATGGCGGGAGTTGCAGCGTCAGGGGTTTAGCGGGCTGATAGGCAAGAGCCACGCGGAGCTGGATTTGCTCGACGCCGTGGCGGTGGCGAAATTTTATGCCGCCGAGAAACCGGAGTACGTGTTTGTGGCTGCGGCGCGGGTGGGCGGCATTCTGGCCAACGACAACAACCCAGCGGGTTTTCTATATGAGAACCTTCAGATGCAAAACAACCTGATTCACAATGCCCGGCTGGCGGGGGTGAAGAAGTTGTTGTTTCTGGGCAGTTCCTGCATTTATCCCAAACTGGCGCCGCAACCGATGAAGGAAGAATCCCTTTTGACCGGGCCATTGGAGCCGACCAATCAATGGTACGCCGTGGCCAAGATTGCGGGGATAAAATTGTGCCAGGCTTACCGGCGACAATACGGCTGCGATTACATCAGCGCCATGCCGACCAATCTCTACGGGCCAAACGACAACTATGATTTACAGGCGTCGCATGTCCTGCCCGCTTTGATCCGCAAATTTCACGAGGGCAAAATGGCCGGCGCAAAGACGGTGACTTGCTGGGGCAGCGGCGCGCCGTTGCGGGAGTTTCTTCATGCGGACGATCTGGCGGCGGCGTGCGTTTTCCTGATGCAAAATTACAGCGAGGAACAATTCATCAATGTCGGATCAGGCGAGGAACTGACGATCAAGACGCTGGCCGAACAAGTAAGGCGGATCGTCGGATTCACGGGCGGGATCGTCTGGGACACGAGCAAACCGGATGGAACGCCGCGCAAACTGATGGACAGCTCGCGCATCTTCACGCTGGGCTGGAAGCCGGTCATTGATTTTGAGACGGGGATACGTCAAGCATACGAAGATTTCCAGCGGTCGGAGACAAGGAAAGTGCGGCAATAGTCCGGGATTTTTTATAACCACATAAAATAAAGTCCATGAAAAAATATCTAGTCAACTGCGCCATCGTCGCCCTTGCGGGCTGCGCCGGATGCATGTGCCAACAGCAACCTGCGGCGGGGCCGGTCAGCACGCCGCCAGCCGGGGACAAACCGGGTTACACCGACACCCCCATGCTTCCCTCTGGCCGGTGGCATGTGCATGATCCCAACCGTCCCGTGCCGCCCGTGGTGACGCCCGGAGCGCAATTCAGCGACAACGCGCCTGCGCCTGCGGATGCCATTGTCCTGTTTGACGGGCATGATTTTTCTGCTTGGAAGGGCGAGAAAGGGCCGGTCAAATGGAAGCTTCAGGATGGTTATATGGAAGTGGCGCCCGGCACCGGGGAAATCGCGACCAAGGAAACGTTCGGCGATTTTCAACTGCATGTGGAATGGGCCGAGCCGGAGCAGGTGGTGGGCAATAGTCAGGAACGGGGCAACAGCGGCGTGTTTCTGCAAGGCATTTATGAAGTGCAGGTGCTGGACTGCTACGACAACCCCACTTATCCCGACGGCCAATGCGGCGGGCTTTACGGGCAGTCGCCGCCGCTGGTCAATGCGTGCCGGAAGCCCGGCGAATGGCAGACCTACGACATTATATTCGAGGCGGCGCGGTTTGGGGAGAATCATAGTTTGATCCGGCCAGCCAGCGTGACTGTCATACAAAACGGCGTTCTGCTTCATCACAAGCAAGCCTTGCTTGGTCCCACGGATCATAGGAGATATGGCAACTACCTGAAGGAACTGCCGGCACGCGGCCCCATCAAGTTGCAAGACCACAAGAACCCGGTGCGTTTCCGCAACATCTGGATTCGGAACATAGCTGAGGAAGAAAAACCGTAAGCAAGGCCAAAGGCTAAAAAAATCTGCGGAGACGGACGGCGCATGCCCCTTTTTCTTTGGTGAAATCTGGTTGACTGTTGTGTCCCGCCCTCACCCCGGCCCTCTCCCTTCGGGCTGAGCATTACCCACAAATATTTTCGTTGTGTATGTACAATGTAAACTTGTACTTTTAAAAAACCGTGTACTTATAGGGAGGATGCAGAAAGCATCCACAGTTGAATCAAACG
>CAZLEE010000275.1:0-4476 GCA_964558455.1 uncultured Verrucomicrobiota bacterium
GACCTCGTCCTTACCAAGGACGTGCTCTGCCAACTGAGCTACATGGGCAAAAGCCAAAATCGCTTGCATTCCTGACCGTGCAAAACGACAAAAAACCACTGCCCCTGTCCCTTCTGCTTTTTTGCCAAAAGGGCCTCGGGGCATAATGGTCGATTGCTGTGTCAAGCCCGATAACTTTGTTGAAAATAGGTTCCCAACGATTACATGTCAACGGCTTTTTGAGGTTTTTTTGAGTTTTTTGCTCTTTTCCTCATTTGCTTTCCTTTTTCAGCCCTCCCGCTTCTTGGGCGCATACGTGTGTGTCGCATACCCATAGAAAACTTCCGCCGCTTCCATCAGGGTTTCGGACAGGGTCGGGTGCGGATGCACTGATTCCGCCAAATCCCGCACTGTCGCCCCCATTTCTATGGCCACCACCGCCTCCGCTATCAATTCCCCCGCCCCATACCCCACCATGCCCGCCCCCAAAAGTCGTTCCGTCGCCGGATCGATGATCAGTTTTGTCAATCCTTCCGAATGATCGCAGGTGAGGGCGCGCCCCGATGCGCCCCACGGGAATTTCGCCACTTCCACAGTCATTCCCTTGTTTTTTGCCTCGGCCTCGGTCACTCCGCACCAGGCCACTTCCGGTTCGGTGAATACCACCGCCGGGATGATCACCCCGCTGGTCGTGCTGTCTTCTCCCGTGATCGTTTCCACCGCCACCCGCGCTTCCTTGGAGGCTTTGTGCGCCAGCAACACTCCCCCCGCTATGTCGCCAATGGCATAAATAAACGGGTCGGACGTCGCCTGCTTGTCGTTGACTTTGATGAATTCTTTGTCGTCCTGCTCGACTTTCGTGTTTTCCAACCCCAGTTCCCCGCAACGCGGCACACGCCCCACCGACACCAGCACCCGGTCGTAAAACTCTTCTTTCTCCACCTTGTCCGGCCCCACCGTCACGGTGCGTATCTTTGCCCCTTTGGTGGACATCTGGGTTACCTTGGTGTTGCAACGCAATTCCCGGAAGGATTTCTCCGCCTGCTTCTGCACCGGACGAACCAGGTCGGGATCGGCCCCGGCCAGTATGCCGGGCAATGCTTCAATCACGGTCACTTTGCTTCCCAGGTTGGCATAGACGCTCCCCAGTTCCATCCCGATGTAACCGCCGCCGATAACCATCAGTTCCCCGGGAATTTCCTCAAGCTCCAACGCTTCCGTCGAGGTCATCACGCGCGGATTGCCCAGGTCAAACGCTTTCGGCAACGCCGCCTTGGAACCCACCGCGATGATGGCTTTTTCAAAGGTGACGAATTGCTGCCCCTCGGCAGTCTCCACCCGCAAGGTTTGCGATCCTTCAAAATATCCCCGCCCGGTCAAGACTTGCACCCCGCGCTTTTTCGCCAGAAAACTCACCCCGCCCGACAGTTTGTCCACGATGGCTGTTTTCCAGCTCCGCAGTTTGTCCAAATCAATTTGCGGCGGGCCAAAGGTGATGCCGCGCCTGGCCGATTCCCGGGCTTCGCCAATCATTTTGGAGGCGTAGAGCAGCGCCTTGGAGGGAATGCAGCCCCGGTTGAGACACACGCCGCCCAGTTTCTTGTCCTGCTCGACCAGAATCACTTTTTTGCCAAGGTCGGCCGCGTAAAACGCGGCGGCGTAACCGCCGGGGCCTGCCCCTAGAACTACAATTTCAGTTTGAATGGATTCCACAATTTTTTTGGGTTGGGGCCGGATGAAATCAGCCCAGTTGCTTTTCGTCAAAATTCTCAAAACCCTGCACCAAGTCAATCATAAAACGAACCGCCGCCCCACCGTCAATCACACGGTGGTCGTAGGAAAGCGCCAGCGGCAGCATCAGGCGCGGCTCGATCTTCCCCCCCCGCACCACCGCTTTCATGGCGCCCCGCCCCAGCCCGAGGATGGCGGTCTCGGGCAGATTGATGACCGGGGTGAAATGCCCTCCCCCGATGCCGCCCTGGTTCGACAGGGTGAAGGTCCCTCCTTGCAGTTCTTCCAGCGCAATCTTCCGGTCGCGCGTCTTCGCCGCCATGTCATTCAATTCCTTTGACAGCATGAACATGTCCTTCTGGTCCGCGTTCCGCAGCACCGGCACGATCAACCCCTGCTCGGTGTCAACCGCAATGCCGATATTGTAATATTCCTTGTAAATCACTTCGCCGGCCGCCGTGTCAACGCTGGTGTTGATCACCGGATGCCTCTTTAACGCGCCCGCCACGACTTTCAACACAAAGGTGGTCAGGGTCAGGCGCGCGCCTTTTTTGTCGTAGACTTCGGCGTATTTTTTGCGCAGGTCGTTCAATGCCGTGATGTCCGCCTCGTCGAATTGCGTGACGCGCGGCACGGCCGCCCAACTGTCGCTCATGTGTTGCGCGATCATCTTGCGCAAGGTGGTCATCGGCTTGCGCGCTATCTGCCCCCACTTGGAATAATCAACCGGCGCCGCCGCCGTCTTCGCCACCGCCCCGCCGCCCCGGGGTTGCGCCGCCTGCCGTTGCAGTCGTTCTACGTAACCGCGCACGTCGGACATGACAATCCGTCCACCGCCGGCGCTGCCGCGTATCTTCCGAAGATTGATGCCCAATTCGCGCGCCAACCGGCGAATCGTCGGCGACGATGCCGGTTCAGGCCCGGAAAGGTCCTCTTCCGGCTCAGCCGCTTCCACAACAGTTTCTTCTCTCGTTTCAGGCCGCACCGCCATGGCCAGCCGGGCCGGGCGTGGCGCGGGAGCGGCAACAGCTCCGGCCGCAACCGGCTGGGCCGGCGCCGGGGAGGCAGCGCCGCCTTCCACAGTCAGAATGGCCTGCCCCACCGAAATTTTGTCGCCAACCGAAACGATGATTTTTGTCACTGTCCCGGCGGATGTCGCAGGAATGGGCGCAACGGCTTTGCCGGTTTCCAATTCGATGATCGCCTGCGCTTTTTGAATTGAGTCGCCTTCTTTAACCAAGATGTTGACCACAGTACCCGAGTCAACTCCTTCGCCCAACGGAGGTAATTTCAGATCCATATAAGTGTTTTAAAACGACAGCAACTGAGGAAACCGCTTTTCGGGGTCAATGTTCAAGTCTTTAATCGCCTGCGCCACCGCCGTTGGATGCACTTCGCCGCGTTGCGCCAGCGCGTGCAACACCGCCACCACCGTGGATTCGGCGTCTATCTCAAAAAACCGCCGCAAAGACGGACGCGTGTCGCTCCGCCCGAACCCGTCTGTGCCCAGAGTGGTCAAACCGCCCGGCACCCACTGACCGATCTGGTCCGGCACGATCTTCATGTAATCCGACACCGCGATAAACGGGCCTTTTTCCTTTTCCAAAAGCTGCGCCACATACAGCTTCCTCGGGGGTTCCGCCGGATGCAGCCGGTTCCAGCGCTCGGCCGTGATCGCTTCGTTGCGCAAATTCTTGTAACTGGTCGCGCTCCACACGTCGGCCGACACGTCATACCGTTCCGCCAATATTTCCTGCGCCCTCAACGCCGACCGGATGATGCTCCCGCTCCCTAATATCTGCGCCTTGTGTTTCTTCCCTTCCGCCCCGGTCTTGAATTTATACAGCCCCTTGAGCACGCCTTCTTCCACCCCGGGCGGCATGGCCGGCATCGCGTAGTTTTCATTATACAGGCACAGGTAATACATGATTTCCTCGCCGTCATGAAACATCCGCTTCATCCCGTCGCAAACGATGATGGCAATCTCATAGGCAAAGGCCGGGTCATAGACGTACAGCGTCGGAATCGTTCCGGCCAGAATCGGACTGTGCCCGTCCTGATGTTGCAACCCTTCCCCGTTCAAGGTCGTGCGCCCCGATGTCGCTCCCAGCAAAAAACCTTTCGTCCGGCTGTCCGCCGCCAGCCACATTTCGTCGCCCACCCGCTGCGGGCCAAACATCGAATAGTAAATGTAAAATGGGATGAGGTTGACCCCGTAATTCGCATAGGCCGTCCCCGCCGCCACAAACGACGCCATTGATCCCGCCTCGGTAATCCCTTCTTCCAGAATTTGCCCGTCCTTGGCCTCGCGATAAAAACTCAAACCGCTCCGGTCCACCGGCTCGTAGAGCTGCCCTTTCGAGGAGTAAATCCCCACCTGCGCAAACAGCGGGTCAATCCCAAACGTCCGCGCCTCGTCTGGTATGATGGGCGTCACATTCCGCCCGATCGTCTTGTCCCGAATGAGGTTGGACAGCAACCGCACAAATCCCATCGTGGTCGAAAGCTCCGCCATCCCTGATCCCTTCAGAAAATCCGGCCACGCTTCCACTCGCGGCGTTTGCAAAGGCTCGGCCGTCACCGTCCGCTTGGGCAAAAATCCCCCCAGCTTTCGCCGCCGTTCCAACAAATACTTGATCTCCAGCGAATCTTTCGACGGCCGGTAAAATGGAGTCTCAACCACATCCTCGTCCCGCACCGGGATGTCGAATCGGGCGCGGAATTCCCGCAGCTCCTTTTCGTTCATCTTTTTCTGCTGATGCGAAA
>CAZLEE010000276.1:0-4464 GCA_964558455.1 uncultured Verrucomicrobiota bacterium
ATTCGCAGGCAAAACGACATGGCCGATTGTTGAATCGAGGGGGTTTTGTGTTATTTGTAACGTGATATGCACTTGCGTCCGGCAGTCATTTGCGCCTTCGCATCCGCGCTCACCGCCATCTCGAGTTGGGGGGGCGGCAGCGGCTTGAATGTCGCCGTTATTGTCAATCAAAACAGTTCGAATTCCGTTCAGTTGGCAAACGATTACTGCGAGCAACGGGGGGTTCCGCCGCAAAATGTATTGTTCCTGACCAATCAATGGTCGGGAGGTTCAGTCTATTGCGCCACGGACGAATTTCAAACCAACCTGGTCATTCCCCTGCTGAACAAGTTGCAGAACGAAAACCTGGCCAACCAGATTCAGATTGTGTTGTTCTCCATGGACATCCCCTATCAGTTGGCAGGAAGCAATGGGTTGAACAGCACCACATCGGGATTGTTTTACGGCTTCAAACCGGATACGACTCCGCCGGCGGGACTGCCGGTGACTTGCTCCCTGCCGGACGATTCCAACAACAGTTACGCCTTCAGCGAATTGCCATTCGGCGAGGCTCCGCCCAACACGGCCGTAACCAATCCGTTCCTGACCGTCATGCTCACCGACAGCAACCTGGCCGGAGCGGAAATGATCCTGCAACGCGGCGCGGCCAGCGACAGCACATTTCCATCGGAGAATGTTTATCTGGAAAAGACGGACGACGTGGCGCGAAATGTCCGCTATTCCGAATTTGACAACGCCATTTTCGACACGCGTCTGCGCGGGGGCTATGACATGTCCCGCACCAATTCCGATTCGACCAGCTTCACCAATTTGTTGGGACTGGAGACGGGTTTGACAAGCTTTACCCTGCCCGCCAACGCGTTTGCAGCCGGAGCCATGGCGGACGATCTCACCTCATATGGCGGCGAAATCTTCACGGACAGCGGCCAGACGCCGTTGCTGGTTTTTTTGGAAGCGGGCGCCGCCGGCAGTTACGGCACGGTGGTGGAGCCTTGCAATTATCCGCAAAAATTCCCCAACCCGCTTGATTATTTCTACCAGGCCCGGGGATTTTGCATGGCGGAAGCGTATTATCTGAGCGTTGCGAATCCCTACCAGGGTCTCACGGTGGGGGAACCGTTGGCCGCCCCATTCGCGCAGCGCGGCAACGGGACTTGGAACACGCTCCCCTCAGGCACCGCCGTGCTTTCCGGCCAGACCAATCTCCAACTCACATTCACAGCCGCGACGGCCAACCTGCCTCTCGACCAGGTGGATTTATTTGTTGACGGGACATGGTTTGAAACCATCACCAACATTCCCCCGGGCGCGGGAGACCGGCTGTCGGTCGCACTCAACGGAATAACCAACAGCTACACCGTCTCAACCGGCGACACCCTTGCCTCCATCGCCGGCAATCTGGCGTTCGTCCTGAACCAGGCAAGCAACACAACTTTCGTTGGCGCGGTGGCGACAGGTGACCGGATCGGACTGGCATCGCTCCTTCCCGGCGTGCCGGGAACGGATGTGACCCTGGACACGGACGCAACCAACACCGCCGGCGCGCCGACGACTTTTCTGACGCCGGCGCAAAATGTTTTTCTTGACACCATCGCGACCGGTTATCATGACCTGCTGATAAACAACGCGCCCGCTGTCGGGGATTGGCTGCAACTGACCGTGACAAAAACCAACGGGGCCGAAGTGATTTTGAGCGTGACCAACACCACCTCCGGCGAAACCATCGGCCAATTCGTGCAGAGCCTGGTCGATGAAGTGAATGGCGCGCCCGCCTTGCAAACCGCCGATGGAGTTTATATTGGCGACCTCAGTTCCGACGACACCGTGGCTGAATTTAATATTTACGCACAATCCCCCGGCTGGAGCGCATCGGGAATTCAGGCCACCTTGAATGCGCCGCCCGATCTTGTGGTGCAGCCAGCCGGATCAAGCCTGTTGCAGGACAACCTGTCCGATTTGCAGCCGCGCAATTATCTCTGCCTGGCGTCCGGGCAGCTTTCCCTGCCCGTTCGCTGGACGCTGGACACAACCGGCTTGCCGGACGGCTATCACGAATTGATCGCGGTCGCGTATGAAGGGACGAGCGTGCGCACGCAAACCCGCGCGGTGCAGGGCGTCCTCATTCAAAACACCCCCTTGAGCGCCACGCTCAACACGTTGCTGGGCGGCAGCAACACCGACATCGGAGCCACCCTCGAATTTTCCGTGGCGGCCAACACCGGCAATGTGAGCGCCATCCAATTATTCAGCACCGGCGGCCAATGGGCCGTTGCGACCAACCAGTCCACCGCGTATTTCTCCATTGCGGGAACGAACCTCGGCTTGGGATTGCACCCGTTTTACGTCATTGTGACCGACAACGCGGGCCATCAATACCGCACCCAAACCACCTGGATCCGGCTGATTGGGACCGAGCCGCCCATCACGATTTCGATCAGCCATCCGCCCACGACATTGGAATGGACCAGCACGGCGGGGCGCGCCTACGAGATTTTAAGCGCGACCAATTTATCGGGTCCATTTCAGATTGCGGCAACGGTGACGCCGTCCAATTCCGTTGCGAGATGGGTCAGCACCAACCCCTCCCCGTCGGCGGTTTATTATCGGATTGAAACATCGTATTGACATGATTCCATCCGGGAAACATCCATTACTTGACCGGCGACGTTCCCAGACTTTGGAGCAGCCCTGCGGAATGTTGCGATTAGAATTGCGCCGTGGACATGAAAGCTGCTTCTATTTGCCAGTGCAGCCTGGAAAACGAAACACTTCACGGAGATCATTCATATGAGACAAAACAGATCGTTCGCACTTTTGGTATTCTTTGTCATTTTGGGCATTGGCGCAGCTTTGGCCTACGCCAGATACAGAGCCTGCGACAATTTAGAGGCCGGCGTGATTGGCATCAGCGCATTTTTCCTGGCCATGATTGTTTCTTCCGCAATTCAAGTGGCCGACCAGTGGGACAGGGCGGTGGTATTGCGCCTGGGCCATTTCCAATCTCTCAGGGGGCCGGGGCTGTTTTTCATCATTCCCGTCATTGACGCCATTCCTTATTGGATTGACACCCGCGTCATCACGACCGGGTTCAAGGCGGAAAAAACCCTGACCAAGGACACCGTGCCGGTGGATGTGGATGCCGTGCTGTTTTGGAAGGTCATGGACCCGAAGAAGGCGGCTTTGGACGTGGCGGACTACCGCAGCGCCATCAGTTGGGCCTCCCAGACCGCCCTGCGCGACGTCATCGGCAAGACCTTGCTCTCCGATATGCTGGAAGGCCGGGACAAAATCAGTTCTCTACTGCAAAAGATCATTGATGAGCGCACCGAGCCTTGGGGCATCAATGTCATTTCCGTGGAAGTGAAGGATGTTCTGATTCCGTCCGGCCTGGAGAATGCAATGTCCATGCAGGCGCAAGCGGAAAGGGAGCGCCAGGCCAGAGTGATCCTGGGCGATGCGGAACGCCAGATCGCGGAGAAATTTAACGAAGCGGGCAAGAGCTATGAGCACAATCCCATTGCCTTCCACTTACGGGCCATGAACATGCTTTATGAAGGTTTAAAGGAGAATTCCACCATTGTCATCGTTCCCAGCACCGCCGTGGAAAGCATGCAGCTTGGCGGATTGGCCGGCATGACCGCGTTGACCATGGGCTTGGGCAAGGAACAGGCCGCCGGACAAAAGGCAATCGGAACCAAGGAGTAAACGACAGACGGGAAAAGATGCGTTTGGGGACAAGTGGCACCGCACTGCGGTGTCAGATTGGGGAGGACGTTTTTTCGTCCCCTTCACCCTGATTTGCCGTCCCCAACTTCAGCACCATCTCCCTTTGCGGTGTGAACGGGCATTTTGCCTTCGGCGTTATGTGTGCCGAATCCCGTCTCCTCAAAGCCAATTCAGAGCCTGTCATCAACACATTTTTGCCGAACTGATCCGATAATTGCCGGGCAACCAAGTCCAAAGCACCCCATCTCTCGGCATCCGTTTTCCCCCATAAAGTCGGCTGTGTGTCCAGGCGTTCCAGATTGTACATCGCAATCCTGATCTGCCGGACTGGTTTAAAAGCGCTCTGCATAATCTCCCCAAACATGGCCTCAAAAGTCTGGTTGATCACGGAATTCAAAAACTGCGGATGTTGATAGCGATAACTGGTCCCGACTTCCGTAAAATCATAAAACCGGATCGTCAGACTTATTTCCCCGGCCTGCATCTGTTCCCGGCGCAGTTGACCGAGGATTTTGATTGATTCGCTTAACACAAACATCAATGCCGCTGCGTAATCAGGTTCGTCATGCGGAAGCGTGGTGTTGCTCGAAATGGTGGTCCGGTCTTTGACTTCCAGAATCAACGGCTCATTCCATTCCCCGCTCGCAAACAGCCAGAGTTGCTGACCCCAGATGCCAAATTTCTGTCTAAGAGCCTGTTTGAAAAGTCAGTATTTCTCAGCCGAGACGTTTGAGCATA
>CAZLEE010000277.1:0-4439 GCA_964558455.1 uncultured Verrucomicrobiota bacterium
GATCATGTTCATGACGAGGCGTGATGTGTTGGCAAAGAATGCCTTGGGGTTCTTCGAGTAGCGGGCCGCCGTCGGGGTGATGGCCTCCAGATAGCTCTCATCTTCGCATGAAATCAACGCCACATCGTGAGGGACGCGTGCGCCACTGCTTAACAAGCGGGTCATGACCGTAAGAAAGTGATGCGCCCGGGATACCAGAAATGCGGTGGACGGCTGCGCTCGCGCCATCAGGCTGTCCACCCGCATGCAAACGCCAGCGACTGTCCCATCATGCTTCACCACGTCGCCGTGAATTCCGAACGCATTTTTCCGGGCTGCCGCTTCGAGAAAAGCGATTTCCGTCCGGGTGTCGCCAGGCGTGGCCAGCTGGGGTTTGATGAGCGTCAAGCGTTTATGCCCGCGCGAAATGAACTGGTTGACGGCGTGCGGGCATATCGCATCATAGTCCACATCAACAGAGGAAAGCCTGATGCCGTCATAACAGGATCCCACGACGACGCACGGCAGTTGGCGGGCTGCGAACCATCGCTGGATAAGCTCAGTCGAGTGCAGCAACACCCAACCGGCGGGGTTCAGCGCCTTGGACAGGCTTTCCAACCCCTCGGGCACCCGCGCCCGATAGAGGGCTTGGCTGGCATGGGTTTCAAATTGGTAGCCCTCTTCGGCGAGATACGTGCGCAAGCGGTCGATTAAACACACGACAAAAGGCTCAAGAGATTCCAGCTCGGTGGGCATCAGTAAGACCACACGTTTGCTCCGGCATGTGGCGACCGCCGGCTTACGCGAGACAATTCTTCGGCGCTGTCCACGTCCGCACTTCACGACTCCCTCCTGCTGAAGCCGGTCGAGAGCCGCCCGCAACGTCTTGCGGCTCACATGGAGTTGCGCGCACAAGGCGTGCTCGCCAGGAAGCCACTCACCCCACAGCCCCCCCTGCATCTCCTCCAGCAGCACCGACGCTGTTTGCGCCACAAGCGATATTCTTTGCGGCAAAGAATTCACGAATTTCTTGTGGTCATGCCTTGACTGCCTGGTGCCCGTTCCACCGGAGCTTTGAGACAAACAAGGAGCCAACTCCCGGTTATGTTTTGCATAATTATTTGGTCATGCTCGGCTGCTACTGGACTTGGTTGCCATTCGACAAGTCACGATGTCGCGTTGCTGGGAAGTTTCGACAAGGCAAAATTCTAAGTCAACTTTAAAATCTAGTCCTTGCTTTCTCGCTCGGACATGGGTCGCAAAAGCCGTATCGTTAAGGCCGGACGGACGAAACCCGACTCGGTAATGGCCCAACCGCAATAACCGATGTCGTCCACCGTCTGCATTAGCGCAGAAACGAAGCTGCCTGCCTTACCGCGCCTCTGCGTAGCCGTCGGCCTTGGCATTCCACCCCAGCAGAAAAAGCATGGCGCCGACGGCGGTGATAACCAACATCCCGGTGAATCCCGCATTCCATCCATGCACTTCCACCAGCCAGCCCAACCCCCAGCCGGATAGCAGCGTGCTGGCATAACCGAACAGCCCGGTCAATCCGCTGGCACTGGCCGCGGCGCGTTTGGTGGCAAGGTTGGCAGCGATGATGCCGACCAATGCCTGCGGACCATAGATGAAAAAGCCCGAGGCGCAAAGAAACAGCGTATTCAAAGTCCGGGATTCACCGGAGGCCTTCCAGAACAGGAGAATCGACAGGCCTGCCAGCCCCATGTAGAAGAAGCAAGCGCGAATGCCGCGGCCGCCAAAGACGCGGTCCGTTAGCCAGCCGCAGGACAACATGCCGACCAGGCCCGACAGCTCGAAGGCGGCTACCATCCAGCCCGCTTGGGCCAGTTCCACGTGCTTGGCTTGCGTCAACAACGTCGGACCCCAGTCAAGCACGGCGTAACGCACCGTATAAACAGAGAAGTTCGCCAGCGAAATCAGCCAGATGTATTTGTTGCTAAACACATGCCTGAACAGAATCTGTTTGTAATCGTCGGCCTGCTCTTCTGGATTGCGCGCCTGAGTGCCTTCCAACTCCGGAAGTCCCACCGATGGCGGTGTGTCGGCCAGTTTGAACCAGAGAAATACCGAGCTGAGCAACGCAATCGCCGCCGGGACGAAGAAGCAGAGCCGCCAGCTATGGATGACAAGATAACTGCACAGGATTACAATCAAACCCGCCCCAATGGAATGCGAGATGTTCCAGATCGACATCTTGGTGGCGAGCTGCTTGGGCGGAAACCAATGAGTCATCAGCCGCACGCAGGGCGGAAAGCCCATGCCTTGAAACCAGCCGTTGAGCATCCAAAAAATCCCCAGCGTGACCACTGTGGAACTCAGGCCGAAGCAGACATTCAAAAGCGCGGAGGCGACCAGACCGACCACCATGAACACGCGCGCATTGCAGCGGTCCGCAAAAAAGCCGTTCACAAATCGCGCTATGCCGTAAAGCACGCCGTGCAAGGTGAGGAACAAACCAAGGTCAGTTTTGGAGATTCCCAGGCTCTTTTCCATTACCGGCATGGCGATGCCGAGATTTTTGCGAACGAAATAGAACGTGGCGTAGCCGATAATCGTCGCGATCAGAACCCGGTTGCGCCAGAGGCGATACCCGGCTTGGACTTCGTCCGGAGAGGTTATCTTTACCGCAGCCGACGGTGGCGGCTCGAATATCCGCAGCATTGCCGGAAAGCCCGATCCCTTGCTTCGGATGACAGGTGGGGCGGTGGCTGAGTCCATTAGCGTCCTGCATTAACGACGGCCGGACGCGGTTGCGATGGACCCGGCCAAAATCCACGCGACCCAAAAAGCTCCTCCAGACACTCGTCCAGCAAGCCGGCACGGACCGCCAAGTCCAGAACCGTGAAACGGCGGCGAATGAAATAGGCTTGCCAGAAACTTTCTCGCAGCCGATCCCGCGTGATGCCGATCTGTTCCGGTTCGGTCGGCGCCCCCGCTGCTTTGAGCAACTTCTTCAGCACATTGAAGGGAATGAGTTGATGGCGCAGCCGCTGTTTGAGTTGTGGCCAAACCTCGCGCAACCCCTCGAGTTGAACGCGCAGACTTTGCGGGTCGCAGGCTTTGACGGCGATTTCTTGCGCAGCCACCGCCCCCAACTCACCAAGGCCGAACATCTGATGAGTCCGCTCCAACCAGCCCGCCTGATCCGGCCAAGCCGCACAGCAGTGCTCCACGTCTATGTCATCCAATCTCTTTTCGAGCAGGCATTCGTATAGCGCGGTCACGGCCAGCGTGCCGATTCCCACTTTGAAACCGTGCGAAGGCGCTACCCCGTTGTGCTGGTGGTGCTGCATATCCCAAAGATGGCTAAACTGGTGTTCCGCTCCGGAAGCGGGGCGGCTGGACTTGGTAGCTTGCATCGCAAACCCGGAAAGAATCAAGCCCTCTATTAGAGATGCAATCGCCTTCGGATCCGCCGCGCCCACACCCCCCGCATCCGCAACCATCTTGGAAAGACGGCTCTGCACGATGGCCCAGGCTTGGGGAATAATCGGTTCGGCGCCTAAAGCGTCCGCGACAATCCAATCGGCGCCAGCCGTTATCTTGGCCACCAGATCGGCGTATCCCCAAGCGTTCATGATGGCCGGCGCGGCGCACAGAACATTCAGGTCCGCAACCACCGCTGCGGGAGCGGGACACTGGAAGGTTTGCTTCGAACCCTGAAACGTGATGGAGGCGCCGAACGAGGTATAACCGTCCATCGAAGCTGCCGTGGCAACCGAAATATAATTCCGTCCCGTACGGTGAGAGGCCAGTTTGGTCAGGTCATTGATCGTCCCGGATCCCACGGCAATTGGAATGGCCGCGTGCTTCTTCAACGCCGTTTCCAACTCCAGCACGAATTCATGTTTCGCATACAAGCCCGGCGAACGAAAAAGGAATGGCGCCAGCATCGGCTGTTGCGCGGCCCGAAATGAATCGGCCACCGCCTCTCCGGCGGCGCGAAAAGTATTTGTGTCAGCGACAATAATCGCCGGCTGACTGCCGAACAGGTCGTGAAATATGCGCGCTGTGTCCCGCGTCGCATCCGGGCCGATTTTCAGGCTGCGCGTTTCACACGCGGCGCGAAGCGCCTCGTTCAATGCAGATGGTTCTTTTACGTCGATCATTTCTAAATTGGTTATGGAAAGCGGGTTTCTCTAGTTTCTGCGTGGCAATTGCACACGGCCTGCAAGATCATGTCTGGATAATCGGTCAGTTGCTCCTCCGAATAATCATTTGACATTCTGTCTTGACCACTGGTGACTGCGCGGCTTGGCGCCGAGGCATATTTGCCGTGCTTCTGAGCACAGGCTTGTTTACAGCGAGCCGTCCAGACTCTCGCAGCAAGCGCCCCCGCCGAATCATTCGCTCGTCGGTTCATTGTTCAGGTTATCAAAACCAGGCAGGAGGGTAACGTACCCGCCGGCAGTGTAAATTTCGTATTCTGCATATTTATA
>CAZLEE010000278.1:0-4417 GCA_964558455.1 uncultured Verrucomicrobiota bacterium
AGCCCGGGTCGCGGGTCAATTGATAGCCAGACACGAAAGCGTACAAATCTTTGAGGGTGAAATCTGCAAATGCGTTGTCCGCCCGTTTCGGCTCGAAGTATTCCAGGTATTCATCCAGATAGGGAAAGCCAGAGGTTTCCGTCACCAGATGGCGCAAGGTGATTTCCCTGCCGTTGTGGGTCGGCATTTTGACCGTTTTGGGCAAATACTTTGCCACGGGATCATCCAGGTTCATTTGCCCGCGTTCGATCATGTCTTGCAGCAGCAGCCCGGTAAACGTGCAGGACGAGGAATAGATGTTGAACAGGCTGTCGCCATCCGCTTCCCGGTCGGTGCCGTTATCCAACTTCCCAAAGCTGATAACGTTGCTGCCGTGATCATCCACAATGCCGACGACGATGGCGCCCGCCGTCTTTTCGAGATCGCCGCGATGTTGCAAAAACGCATGGATGGCATTGGTGAAATCCTCCGCCCCGGCGCGAAATGAAAACGCCGACAACAGAATCGTGAAACAAATGACTCGGACGGGGCTGTTCATGTTGGAATTATAGACAAAGCCGCCCGGAATTCGTCACGGCAATCGCCAGTTTTTCCGTTTTTTCAGCCTTTAGCCTTTAGCCTTCTTTTTCGGCCTCCAGCCTTTATACTTTCCTCATGCAAGACGCATCCCTCAAGTTCTTGGAACGGTTGATCAACACCCCCAGCCCTTCGGGCCACGAAGCCCGCGGCCAGCGTGTCTGGCTCGATTACGTCACCCCTTATGCCGACGAGACGTTCAGCGACGCTTACGGCAACACGGTCGCCGTGCTCAACAAAGGCGGTTCGCCCCGTTTGATGCTGGCCGCCCATGCCGATGAAATCGCCATGACTGTCAATTTCATCAATGACGAAGGCTTCATCTACGTGCGCAAAGTGGGCGGCATCGATCCTGCCATCACCAAGGCCCAGCGCGTTGTCATCCATGCCAAAAACGGCCCGGTCAAGGGCGTGGTGGGCAATGTCGCCCCGCACCTGATGAAATCCGAGGGCGAACGCAAGGTTCCGAAAATCGAGGATTTGTTCATCGACATCGGCGTGACCAGCCGCAAGGACGCCGAAGGCCTGGTGCGCGTCGGCGACATGATTACCCTGACCGATTCATTCGACCTGTTGCGCGGCGACCTGGCGGTGGCGCGCGCCTTCGACAATCGCATCGGCACTTTTGCCGTGGCTGAAACTTTGCGCCAGCTCAAGGAAAGCAAAGGCAAACTGAATCCCGAAATCCTGGCCGTTTCCAACATCATGGAGGAAGTCGGCCTGCTCGGCGCGCGCCAGATCGCCTACACCCTCAAACCGGACATCGCCCTGGTGGTCGATGTGACCCACGCCACCGATTACCCGACCGTGAGCCGGCAGCAGCACGGCGACATAAAAATCGGACATGGCCCCGCCATCACGCATGGTGGCCCCAACCATGTGGAAGTGGTGGCCCGACTTGAAGAGGTCGCGGCCGCGCAGAAAATCAAGCTGCAACACGAAGCCACCTCCAACAGCAGCGGCACGGACACGGATGTGATTTTCTGGACGCGCGGCGGCATCCCGAGCGCGCTCATCAGCCTGCCCAACCGTTACATGCATTCGCCGGTGGAAATCGTGAGCTTGAAAGACCTTGAACAAATCCCGAAGTTGCTGGCCGCCTTCGCCAGGTCGCTCAAAAAAGGCGAGGAATTCAAGGTGAAGATTTAGGATTCGCGATGGAAGCCGGGCCGCTATTTGTCGGCGGAGTCAGGGTCGGGGCGGGCGCGTTGGTCGCGTCATGCAACGCCAGGTTGAGGTTGCGGACGAGCCGTTTTTTGAGGATGGTGAATGTCTCATTGGTCACTGCGTCCAAATCCCGGCGCGCCTCGGCGTATTGTCCGAGTTTCAGGTTGATTCGCGCCAGGTGAATGCAAACCCCCTCCCGCTCCAAATCGTCATGGGCCACCTGCAACGCTTGCGTCCACGCCGTCAACCCATCTTTCCAGCGGGGCGGCTTGGTGCCGTAAAATGATTCCGCATAGTCGGTGAACAATATGAAATCGTCCGGCGCCAGCCGGATGGCTTTGCGGTAAAGTTCAAGCGATTTGTCAAAGACCTGCTGCTCGGTCAAATGATAGTAGGTCTCCGCATCGGTGCGGAACAAATAAACCGTGGTGGCCAGGTTGTGGTAATAGACCGGCTCGTTTGCGTTCAACGCGATGGCTTGGTCGTAGTATTCAAAAGCCTTCGCCACCGGCCCGCGGTGCCCGTAATAATTCGCCAGATTGTTCCATCCCGCCGGATTCTTCGGGTCCAACAGCCGCGCCTTGTCCCATTGCGCCACCGCCCCTTCCTCGTCGTGCGTATCGTTAAGAAAACTGCCGTAGGCCAGCCGAATCTTGACGTGGTCCGGATGTTGCGCGATGAAGGCCTCGTATTCCTTCTTGATGCCGTCCAGCCGCTCCCGGACGCGGGAATTCAGGTTGACCTCCGAAATGCCCCCCCCTATGCGCGGCCCGGAGTCCGCTGTGTCCGACCACTTGATCACGTCCTGTTCCGCGTCGTTGTCGTCCCCGAGGATTTTGTAGTAGTCCCGTTCCACCGGGTCGTTGGTATTGGCGACCGGCACGGAGATGCCGGTTTTTTGCGCGATCAGATTGCTGACCGCCACCGGCGCATTGGTGGAAAGCGCCGCGCACAAAAGTCCGGTCAGGATGCTACTCACGATGGCTCAACCTACACCGACTCCGCCGCTTTAAAAAGGCCGAAATCAAACTTGCTTGACCACGCCCCAATAGACGTCCAGCCGCCGCGCCAGATAAAGGCGCACCGCCTTGACCAGCGTCTTTGCCTCCAGCTTTTGACCGGCCAGGACGATTTCTTTGAGCGTGGCGTTGGCCGGGATGGACATGGCCGCTTGCGCGATGATCGGGCCTTCGTCCAGGTGCATGCTGACGAAGTGGGCCGTGACGCCCGCGATTTTCACCCCGTGCTCATAGGCCTGGCGATACGGTTGCGGTCCCGGGAAACTGGGCAGCAGGGAAGGGTGGATGTTGATGATCTTGTTTTTGTAACGCCAGACGAAGTTGGGCGACAAAATTTTCATGAAGCGGGCCAGCACCACAAAATCCACCCCATATCGATCCAGCACTTTGAGCGCGCGATCTTCCGCCGTCACCCGGTTCTGCCACGAAATGAAAACAAACGGCAGACCAGCCGATTTGGCCAGGGGCGCCATGTCGCGCCGGTTGGAAATGATCACGGCCGGGTCCGCCTTCAGCCGCCGGCTTTGATGCTCCGCGAGCAGGGCCTCCGCGCAATGCCGTTCCCCGGTGACCATGATGGCAACCCGTTGGCGGCGCTTGGGATCCGTCCACCGCACCTTGATTTCCATGCCCAAATGCTCCGCCAGTTTCGCCAATCCGGCGCTGACCGCCACCTTGTTCGACCCGTTTTTAGGCCATGAAGCTTCCAGCGTCATGCTGAATTGTCCGCGGGTCACCTGTTCCTCCAGCGCCTCAACGTTGCCCCTTTTCTCGAACAGGTAATTGGTGATTTGCGCCACGACGCCAGATCGGTCGCGGCCTATGACGGTGACAATGGCAATATCTTTCATGCTTGTGCGGTCAGAAGCGTCTCTCATTTTCCGGCAAATGACAATGCCCAAGCTTCCCAAGAATATTCCAATTGCGAAAAAAAGCGCGGCACCCGGAAGCAAATCCCCTGGGGAAAAAACTGGAAGAACACGACCCCGTCCCAGACCGGGGTCGCAAAGCAAACATCCGCCCGCTCTTATTGAGCGGCGGTCGGCGCCGGCGAAAGTTTCAACACGGCTTCACGCATTTCTTTACCGGGCTTGAACTTAACCACGGCGCGACGGGGAATGGGGACATCGGTCTCCGGACGGTTGGGGTTCCGCCCGATGCGCGCCTTGCGCACTTTCACTTCAAAAACGCCAAAATTGCGCAGCTCAACCGTCTTTCCCTTGGCCACGGCGTTGGAGATATGGTTGAGTGTTTTTTGCACCACTCGCAGCACGTCCTGCTGCACCATGCCTGTCTCTTCGCTGATGTTAATTACCAGATCACGTTTAGTCATAAAGTTTTAAGATAAAACTGCGCTGTCCAGTTGCCACAATAAATAACTCTGCTACCTTTAGCGTACTTCGACTATAAGGGTCAAGCTTGTTAGTAGGGGGAAAAGCGTTATTTTGTTGTAGAGGAAAACCTTACAACAACCCGGCATCTCTCCTACAGACGCCCTTCCATTTGTTCCCCCAGTAATTCCAATCTCGACTAATCTCGATTATTTGTCTGATGCGCTTCCGCGTTGATTCCGGTCTCAACCGGTTCCACTTTGGTCCTTTGGGGTGTGAGACGGATTTCTTAAATATTCAATTCCCGGCCCTTTTTTGTTGCGT
>CAZLEE010000279.1:0-4360 GCA_964558455.1 uncultured Verrucomicrobiota bacterium
CAAAAATGCTGATTTTATTGGTACTATTTTGAGTTTTCAAACAGGCTCTTACACTTTGCCCATCAACCCGACGACGGCCTACCTGACTCCGGGATTTCGGACAAAGAACATAATTTTGACCCCGGATGCGGAGCTGGAGGGCCGCCCCGCCGGGATGTACAAGGCGGTGCTTCAATTGTTTGATGATGTGCAGAAAAAACGAGTTTCTGCGCGGAACGTCATGGATGAAACGATGCGGTTGCTCATCATCGAACGCGACAAGCGCGACTTGACCCTGAAGAATCTGCTGACCGACATCAAGCGGACGACCGATCAGTTGCCCCTTGCCGCCGAGTCCATCGTCAACCTCATTACACAGCATCTGGCTTGCAGGAATTCCGCGCGCCTGCCGGTTCTGGTCATCGCCGCCGCGTATAAAGCGGCCGCAGAGCGGCTTGGCGAGAGGATATTACATCTGCACTCGCACAACGCCGCCGACAAACAAACAGGGGCGGCGGGGGGCATAGAAATCACGCTTTTGGGGGATGACAACGTTGTCACGGCTTACGAAATGAAGATGAAAGCCGTAATGATTGGCGACATTAATATCGCGCTGGAAAAGATCAAAACGCACAAGACGACAATCCGGCATTATCTGTTCATTACGACGGACAAGATCGACCCGGACGTTCGCGAATATGCGGCAAAACTATATGAGGAACTTGGCGGGATCGAAGTGGCCATTTTGGGCTGTGTCGATTTCCTGCGCCATTTCCTGCATTTATTCCACCGGCTGCGGAACGACTACCTGGACGTTTACCAGGAACTTCTTTTGGCGGAACCTGAAAGCGCTGTCAGCCATACGTTGAAGGAAACTTTTTTGACGCTGAGGAAAACCGCCGAAGGGGCCAGCTAACCCCGGCCGCGCCGGCGTAAGCGGCGTCATCAGCCGATGGTTGGGCGCGGATGAAAATTTATGCCTGAAACCGAAACAAAGCGGCTGTTCGTCGCGATCTTCCCGCCGGCTGGCATCGTCACCGGCCTGCAAGCGGCGGTGGCGGGCCTGGCCAGGGAAATCCCGGCGCGCGCAATACGCTGGACCCGGCCCGAACAGGTCCACCTCACCCTGAATTTTCTTGGGGCGATTGAACTCGCGCGCATCCCCGAAATCAAAGCGGCGGTGAGGGCCGCCTGCAATGGACACACGCCACACAAAGTGCGTGCGGCGGGCTTGGGGTGCTTCCCGAATGAGAGCCGGCCGCAAATCATTTGGGCGGGGTTGGTTGGTGAATTGCGGCGCCTGCAACGCCTGAAAGAAGAGATGGATGCCCGCCTTTTGGCCTGCGGTTGCGCCGGCGAGGACCGCCCGTTCCGCCCGCATCTGACGATTGGCCGCGTCTCGAAATTGAACGGGGCGGTGCGAAAACAGGTGACGGAAGCTTTGCTCCGGGAGCGGAACCGCGACTTTGGCGAGTGGCAGGTGGCAAGAGTGGATCTCATGGAGAGCACGCTTCTCCCGCAGGGCGCGGTTTATGACACGCTGGAATCCATCCCGCTGAATCTTCCGCCCGCAAGTGTCTGAGCGATAACAGTTGCTTTTGGCGCGGCGACGGGGTTGATTTATCAAAACAACCGGGCAGGGCCGCGATGGTGATTGGGTAAACGCACGACCTCTGCCGGAAGGGACTTGAGGATGAGATTCAACTTTCTGTTGATCGCGATGGCCCTGCTGCTGGTTCAATCTTCGCCAGGTTCGGCGCAAAACTCGCAGACCAATTCCGGCGAGGCCGCCTTAAAATCAAAAAAAGCCGCCGAAGAAGAACGGTTCTATTCGGTCGTGGTCGCAACCAACGCATCTGATGCGGACGCCTGGTCAAAGCTGGGACATGCCCGCCGGGTCCAAGGGCGGTATCAGGAGGCTCTGAACAATTATCAAACGGCTCTGAAGCTGTCGCCTTCCAAGTCGGAGTTTCACAATTCCATGGGACTTTGCTACTACGGCCTGAAAAAATACCAGGAAGCGGCGGATCAATTCCTCCAATATGCAAAGTTCGCGCCGACCAACGCATCCGCCCACTACTGGGCCGGGTTGTGCCTGGAGCAATTGCCGCAGATCGAACGGGCGATTGGAGAATTCAAGGCCGCTCTCTTGCTGGATCCAAACAGCGACGACAGTTACGAGCAACTGGCTTGGTGTTTGATCACGGAAGGGCGTAGCAGCGAAGCACGCGATCTTTTGATCCGGCGCCTCTCGTCCCACCGCGGCAACGCCCAGGAAAACCTCCTGCTGGCGTTTGCGTTTGCCAACCTTGGCCGCCGGGACGATGCGGCGGTTTACTTCCAGAAGGCTCTGGTGATCGAGCCGGAAAACTTGCAGGCGTGGGTCGGACTTGGAGACGCCCAATTGTTTTCCGGACGACCGGCTCTGGGTGAAGCCGCCCTCAAGGAGGCTTGCCGCGTTGCCCCGCAGAATTTTGAGGCGCGTTTCAAGCACGGCATGATCCTGTCGATCCTGCTGCGATTTGACGAAGCCGTTCAAGAATTGGAGAAAGCCCAAAAGCTTTCACCCAAAAACGACGACGTGAGAGAAGTGCTTTTTATGAATTATCTCTGCCTTATGCAGTTTCATAAGGCCCGCGAGATTTATCCCGCCCCTTTCGACATCGGCGCCACCGCACTGATGGTGCTTTTTTCGGCCGCGCTGGTCGTGCTTTTGACAAAGAGCTTCAAGATTGGCGTGGCCAGCGCACCCGGACTCGGATTTGCGGCGGGCTGGCTTTTGTTTTACTCGGCATCCCAAGTAATGGGGGGGTTGCTGGTCGGGCTGGTTCAATCGTCTCCTCGTCCGGGGGATTACTCCATGGGACTCATAGTGGGTTCGGTCCCGGTCCTGGTCGCGCTTGGCTTTGCTTTTCGGCGGCAACCATGGGGCGCCCCATTCGTTGTCCCGCAATCTTTGTCCTGGAGACAGGCAGGCTCGGCCGTGGCGGGCCTCTGTCTGGTCCTGCTTTTAAATTGGTTATATGAGAAGGCCTTCACCGTTCTTGCCGGACATCCGCCCGAGCAGGGATGGACCCTGCAAATGCTCGGAAACATGGTGCGGTCGAATCCTGCGTCCACCGTCGCTTCCGTCGCATTGATCATACCGATTGTCGAGGAGACGTTGTTTCGCGGTTTGCTGTTCGGCGCTCTCGAAAAACGTTTGGGACTGTGGACGATCTTGGTGACCGCAGTCTTTTTTGGCGCAATCCACATGAGTCTGTCCGCTTTCATTCCCCTCATCGTCATCGGGCTTCTTTTGGGTTGGGTGCGATGGAAATCAGGCTCGATCTGGCTTTCGGCAATTCTCCACATCATAAACAACGGTCTGGCCTTGGCCCTGTATTGGCACAAGTTCCAAGCCAGCTCATGAGGTTGGCCCACGCCTTCGCCGGTTGGTTGCAAATTCTCACACCGGCGGCAATTTAAAAGCGGGTCACTCATGGCGTGGGCTGTTTTCTTTCTCATCAAGTCTTGGCCACCGTGGCGGCGGCGGCGTATTCTCTGGCTCATGAAATGGAAATTCTGGCCGGTTCTCTGCGCGGCCTTCGCCCTGATGGCTCCTGCTCTCAAGGCGGCGGGGCCGGCTGATTCTAATTTTACCGTGGCGGCTTATTACTATCCCGGTTTTCACCAGGACCCGCGCTGGGACAAGGCCAAGCATCCCGGGTTCACCGAGTGGGACCTGATTCGGAGCGCCAAACCCCGTTTCCCCGGCCACAGGCAACCCAGAGTTCCGTTGTGGGGTTATGCGGATGAGTCCGATCCGCGGGTGATGGCGCAAAAGATCAATGCCGCGGCCGATTACGGGGTGAACACATTTATATTTGACTGGTATTATTACGACGACGGCCCCTATCTGGATCGCGCCCTGGACGACGGTTTCCTGAACGCCGCCAATAATGCCCGGATGCGCTTCGCCATCATGTGGGCCAATCACGACTGGTACGACATTCAGGGCTACAATCCGTCCAACCAGATCAAGCTCCTTTATCCGGGCAAGGTTTTGCCGGCGACCTGGGACAAGATCAACGATCTGGTGATCGAACGTTATTTCAAGCGTCCGAACTATTGGAGGATCGACGGGAAACCTTACTTCTCCATTTACGAGATGAGCCAGTTCCTGGACAATTTTGGTTCCATCGCGGCGGCGCGCGCGGCTTTGGACCGGTTCCGGGACAAGGCCAGGGCGGCTGGTTTTCCCGGGCTGCACATCAACGCCGTGCTTTGGGGCCAGCCCAATCTTCCCGGCGGCAGGACGCCGGCGGATTGGGGCAAACTTTGCGCCGGTCTTAATACCCAATAAATCCTCCAGCTCTGCTGGAGAGACTCCCAGAGTTTG
>CAZLEE010000280.1:0-4297 GCA_964558455.1 uncultured Verrucomicrobiota bacterium
TTTGTAACGTTACCACAGCCCCATAATTTTTTTTCTCGCCCCGTAACACGAGGATCAATGACGACCAACAGAAAGCCTTTCCCATTTAAATTTCATCTTTCTACTTTCCCAATTTCTGCTTTTTCTCCCCCCCCCTTGTCCCTGTGCTTTTTCGGGTTTTTCGGGTTTTTCGGGGGGGTAAATTTTTTTTTACAAGCAGACGAAAGGCGACATGAATGTTTGTTTTTCCGCTTTTGCCTTCGGGGGACGGGTGTGCCACACTCTTTTTGCGGCTTTTCTCCGCTCTCGTGAAGACGATTTATTTTGATTATAATGCCACGACGCCTCTCGACCCTGCGGTGCGCGAGGCGATGATGCCGTTTTTTGGCGATGTTTTTGGCAATCCGTCCAGCGTGCATCACGTTGGGTGCCAGGCCCGCGCCTTGTTGGATGACGCGCGCGACCGCGTGGCTAAGGTGTGGGGCGCAAAACCGAGCGAAGTGGTGTTCACCAGCGGCGGGACGGAAAGCAACAATCTGGCGGTCTTTGGCACGGCAAGACTGTTGCGTCCAAAGGGACGGCATCTGATTACTTCGGCCATTGAGCATCATTCCGTTCTGCATAGTTTTCGATATCTTGCGCTTAAGGAAGGATACGAGGTCACGTATTTGCCGGTCGATGCCGAGGGGCTGGTTTCGGTGCAGGATTTGGAAAAGGCGCTTCGCCCCGACACCACATTCGTTTCAATCATGGCCGCTAATAACGAAACGGGATCAATTCAGCCGGTGGCGGCTTTGGGCGATCTTTGCCGTTCCAGGGGCGTCGTTTTCCACACGGATACCACGCAATATTTTGGCAAACTGCCGTTCTCCTCCATTCAACAATTCAACGCCGATCTGGTTTCTGCCTGCTCCCACAAATTTCACGGACCTAAGGGGGCCGGGGCGCTGTTCATCAAATCGCCGCTTTTGCCCGATCCGATCATTTTTGGCGGCGGGCATGAAAATGAACGCCGCGCCGGAACGGAAAATGTTGCCGGCATCATTGGTTTTGCCGAGGCGACGGAACGATTTGTCAAAACCCCGGTTTTCCCGGCGGAACAACTTTTATCCCTTACCCGCAGTTTGATTGAGTCCGCGCGTTCGATGGAACGGGTGACCTTTCGCGGATCGCCGCTCCACCGGCTGTCCAACACGGTGGCGTTTTCTGTGGAAGGATGCGACAGCACCACGGTTTTGACGGGGTTGGACCTGGCGGGGGTTTGCGCCTCGGGCGGTTCCGCCTGCTCGGCCGGGTCGATTGAGCCGTCCCATGTCCTGAGCGCGATGGGGGCGAGTAATGAGGCCGCCAATTCGTTGATCCGGTTTTCCCTGGGCCGCGATTCGACCATGGAAGAAGTTCAGGAAGTTTCAGCCGTTTTGAGGAATGTTATCAACCGGGCCCTTCAGGTATGAAATGCTTGTGAATTGATTGTGCCGTTTGCCAATAACTATGACTTTCAAAACTTTCTCGATTCAAACAGGCGTCTTCTTCACAATAAAAAATTGTCATAAGTTGTTGGCCCCAGCCTTGACAACAAAGATTTCCTTGTTTATCCACAACCCTTAATAATAATCTTTCTTTCTTTAAAGAAGCATACTATTAAGGAGACGCATGAATCTGACCATCGCCAAAGAACAATTGATTCACGGATTGCAATCGGTGCAGAACATCGTCAGCACACGCACGACCTTGCCGATTCTTTCCAATGTGTTGTTGCGCGCCGCCGACAATCGCCTGGAATTAACCGCGACGGACCTCGATGTGACGGTGAGCTGCTCAGTGGAAGCCAAGGTGAAAAAGCCGGGTTCCACAACCATTCCTGTTAAACGCTTTTTCAACATCATCCGTGAATTGGCCAGTTTGGAAATTGAGATGGAAGTGGATGAAAAACATGCCTGCAGCGTCAGGGCCGGCGCCTCTTTTTATAAAATAAACGGATTGAGCGCGGATGAATTTCCTCCCGTCAAAAGCCTGAAGGAAGACAAGAAAATCACTTTGACACAGGAAAAACTCAAGGCGATGTTGCGCAAAACCTCCTTCGCCATCTCAACCGACGAGTCGCGCTACGTTCTCAACGGAATTTTCATCAGCCTCAAAGAACACAAAATGACGATGGTAGCCACTGATGGCCGCCGACTCGCCATGGTGGATGAAGAAGTGGATATTCCCGAAAATAGCCAGGGAGAATTCATCATTCCCACCAAAGCGGTGACCGAATTAAATCGTTTGCTGGGCGACAAAGGCAATGTGGAATTGAGACTGGGCGAAAATCAAGCTTCGCTCAACCTCAGCGATGACAAAGGCTTTTCCATCCTGCTTTCATCCAAGCTTGTGGAAGGAAATTATCCGAATTACCGGCAGGTTATTCCCAGCGAAATGAAGGAGCGGATCGGCCTGCCTCGCGAAGAACTTCTGGCCGCAGTGCGCCGGGCGCAAATCATGACCAGCGACAAGGCGAATTCCGTCAAAATGACCGTCGCCCCGAATAATTTGTCCATCACCGCCAATTCACCCGAAGTCGGCGAAGCGCGCGAAAGCATGGCAATCAATTACAAGGGCAAGGAAATGTCCATCGCGTTCAACCCGGCTTATTTGATCGATCCTTTGAGCGCACTGGTGGAAGACGAAGTTTTTCTGGAACTGATCGACGAGTTAAGCCCGGGAGTTTTTAAAATCCAGGGGCCGTTCCTCTACGTCGTCATGCCCATGCGGTTGAGCTAAGGGCGGTGAATTGCCGGTGAACAACAAATAGCAAGTTTGCCGTGCTTGACGTCAGTTGATCCGTAAAATGAGCGGCGTGACCAGTGAATATTCACGTGTTCTTGAGGCGACCGAGCAGCATCTGCGCGCTCTAAAAAACGGCGGGACCCGCTTTCTGACCGTCGAGGCCAGCACCCTGCAGCAGTTGCGCGAAGCGCCGCCGCTTGCGGAAAAAACGCCCCCGGTAAAAATGGAAGTTCCAATCGCCGAGCCTGTGGCGCCCGTTGCCGCCCCGGTTGCCGTCCCGGTTGTCCTTCCGACCGTTCCACCGTCCGAATCCCCGATTGTAGCGAATCAAGACCGGGCAACAGCCATGGCGGCGTTGCGCGCCAAGGTGGACGCCTGCCTGAAATGTCCCCATCTCGTCAGCAGCCGGAAAAACGTGGTATTCGGCGTGGGCGACATACATGCCGCGCTCATGTTTGTGGGCGAAGCGCCCGGAGCGGACGAAGATGAAAAGGGCGAGCCGTTTGTCGGAATGGCCGGGCAATTGTTGACACGCATCATCAAGGCGATGGGATTGGGGCGCGACACGGTTTACATAGCCAACATACTGAAATGCCGTCCGGACACCCCCGGCAGAACGAGCGGCAATCGCAAGCCGACCGCCGAGGAAATGAGCGCCTGTTCCCCCTATCTGCTGGAACAGATCGGACTGATCCGGCCCAAGGTGATCGTCGCGCTGGGAGCGACAGCCATGGAAGGATTGCTCGGCAAAACGGAAGGCATTGGAAAATTGCGGGGGCATTTTCTCATGTTCCGCGACACCCCGTTGATGCCGACATTTCATCCGGCCTATTTGTTGCGCAACCAGGCCCCGGGAGAAAAACGAAAAGTGTGGGAGGACATGCTGGCCGTCATGGAAAAACTCGAAATGCCCATCAGCCCAAAGCAACGGGGATACTTTCTGAAGGCTTGATTCCTTCCCCCCTGGCGGGCAACGATGAAGCAGTTCCATGCGACGGATGAATCAACAAAATAATGGAGAAAAAGGCCTCGCAATATGACGCCTGCTCCATGGCTGCTGATAGTTCTCGCGCTGGCGGGGGTGGGCGTGTTGGTGCTGCTGGTCATCGCGCTGCGGCTGAATGCGTTTCTGGCCCTGCTCGTGGCGGCCTTGCTGGTGGGAGTGGGTTCCGGCAAGCCATGGTTGACAATTGTGGAGGCGTTTCAGGACGGGCTTGGCACAACCCTGGGCGGCGTGGCCGCGGTTATTTGCCTGGGCGTGATGCTGGGCAAACTGCTGGCGGAATCGCGCGGGGCGGATGTCCTGGCCAAGACGCTGGTGGGGTTCTTTGGCCCCAACCGCATTGCCCTATGCGTGATGATCCTGGGTTTGGTGGTGGGATTGTCCACTTGGTTTGCGGTGGGATTGCTTATTCTGGCCCCCATACTCCACACGCTGACCCGCGAGACGCGACGGCCCTTCGTGCAACTGGCCATTCCGATGCTGGCCTGTCTTTCGTATGCGGCTGAGCTTCCACGTCTAGTTTCTCGCGCCGGGTTATGAAATCAT
>CAZLEE010000281.1:0-4110 GCA_964558455.1 uncultured Verrucomicrobiota bacterium
CTTTTGCTGGAACAATTGCAATCAAATGATCGCCCCTGCTTCAACATCGGGTTGCGGGTGGCGCGCGAACTTCCGGGCAAAGAAGCGACAGAGGCCGTGGCGGGCGCGTTTCGCGCGGCAACTCCAGACCGTCAACCGCTGCTGTTGCTGGCGCTGGCTGACCGCGGAGACGCCGCCGCCACAACGGTCGTGACGGAGGCAGCCAGAAGTGGCGGGGAAAAGTTGCGGCGCGTGGCCATCGAAATTCTTGATCGTTTGGGCGATCCTTCCACCTTGCCGGTGCTGCTGGATGACGCTGCCGACGAAGACCCGGAAATTTCCCAGGCTTCTCTGGCCGCGCTGACCAGGCTGGCAGGGACCAATGTTGATTCAGAATTATTCGCCCGGCTCCAAAATTCTTCCGGCAGGATGCGCCGGGCGCTCATCACTCTGGCGGCTCGTCGTGGAATTGAAAAAGCCGCGCCTCTTATTGCGCAGTCGGTTGGAGATCCCGACATGGAAACTCGCAGCGCCGCGATCGAGGCGCTTACAGCCCTGGGTGGATCCAACGAAGTTACCGAACTTGTGCAGGCTCTGGAAAAATCCAAAATTCCCGACGAGCGCGCCCGCATCGAAAACGCCCTCGTTACGCTCAGTGGCCGAATCGGGACAAAATGCGTTCCGTCACTGCTGTCATTAATCTGGAGCGCCAAACAGGAAGACCGGAAAGTTGCGCTGCATGCCTTGGTCGCGGCCGGTGGAAGCGACGCCCTGGCGGCTGTTGCCGCTGCAACCGACGACAAGGACCAATCGTTCCAAGAGGAAGCGTTACGCACGTTGTGTACCTGGCCCAATGCCTGGCCGGAGGACGCAGCGGTGGCGGAGCCTCTGTTGCGTGCCGCCAAGACAGACAGCAACTCGTCGCACGGAATTCTGGCGATGCGAGGTTATCTGCAATTCCTTCTTGGCGATGAGAAGCTCAAGAAAGAAGATAAACTGGCAAAGCTGGAGGAGATAATTCCGCTGTTGCGGCGGACGGACGAGAAAACCACTGCCATTGCCGTCCTGCAAGGAATTTCCAGCGCTGCGGCGCTCGAACGCCTCGCTGCCTTTGCTTCCGAGCCTGCGGTTGCCAACGACGCTTGCGGGGCTTTGGTCCGGGCCGTCACCCAAAACAAGCCATCGATTTCAATAGTCCAACGCCAACAGGCCTTGCGAGTGGTCATCCAAAAATCAACCCAAAAAGAAACAAGGCAAAAAGCCGAAGAAGCGCTGAAAAGTCTGCAATAAAAGCGCATCAACAGACGACCGCCCCCCGCCAATCGTGCTGGTTTCCGGCGGCCAATCTTCAGGACCAGCATCGGTTTGCCAGTCAGGCCGCCAACCATGGGGTGAAGACCCCATAGCGCCCACAGAAACTTCCGGCTTATTATGCCACATGGATATCCAGAACCCCGCACTAGCATAGGAGCGGGTAATGTGGAAGATTATCTTGTATGCAAGATAAGAGCAATCCATCGAAAGGATTTGGAGGCCTTAAGGAACCAGCAGGGAAAAGCGGTGCTCAAACAATCGTCTTTCACCATCAATGCGGCGAAGAGTCCGCTTCCCTGTCCCAGGCGAAAGCCGGGAGATGGAAATGGTAACCGCTTATGGCGAAAGGAAAATAAAGATGAGGAATAAAAAACAGCGGGGGGCCAAGCCTGACCTGCGGATAGAAAAAGCTCAGGTGAAGACGAAACAAGTTGAGAGCGATGAGCAAAGGGTGCGCGTCTCAGAACTTAATTACCGCCGGCTATTCGAATCGGCAAAGGATGGCATCCTGATTCTGGACGCCGACACGGGCCGCATCAATGATGTGAACCCTTTTATTTTGAAACTATTGGGGTTTTCCCGAGGTGAAATGATCGGCAGAACCGTCGGCGAACTCAGCCCGTTCAAGGACATTGAGTCGAACAAGGCCATGCTTGATCGGCTGCAAAAAGACTGGTACGTCCGCTACGAAAACCTTCCGTTGGAAGCCAGGGATGGCCGCAAGATCGCCGTGGAGTTTGTCAGCAACGTTTATCGAGTCGGTGACAAGAACATGATTCAATGCAACATCCGCGACATCACAGAGCGCCGGAATCTGGAGGCGCGGTATATTGAGGCGCAAAAAATGGGAGTGGTTGGCCAGCTTGCCAGCGGCGTAGCCCATGACTTCAATAACATTCTCGCGGTCATCATGGGTTATAGCGGTTTGATGTTGGAGGAACCCGGCCTTGGCGCGAAATTCAAAGACAAGCTTGAGACGATTCAGTCGGCGGCCGAGCGCGCGATCGGGTTGACCCGGCAACTGCTGATCTTCAGCCGCAAACAGCCGGTGCAACCCGTCATTCTGGACCTTAATGACATGGTGAAAGACCTGAACAAAATGCTGCGCCGGCTCATCAATGAAAACATCGAGATGACGATTGTTCCCGGAGAACAAATCGGACGGATCAGGGCCGACTCCGGCTACGTCGGACAGGTGCTGATGAATCTGGTCGTCAATGCCCGCGATGCCATGCCCAACGGAGGCAAACTGACCATCAGCATCAACAACGCCACGCTCGATGAAAACTACGCGCGGACACACATCGGCGCCGTTGCCGGCGACTATGTGATGCTCAGTGTCAGCGACACGGGAACCGGCATGACCGACGCGATCAAAGCGCACATGTTTGAAGCGTTTTTCACAACGAAGCCCGAGGGCAGAGGCACTGGTTTGGGCCTGGCAACCAGCCAGACCATTGTGCAACAATCCGGCGGGCGTATTGACGTTGACAGCGAGGTCGGCAAAGGTACGACCTTCAAAGTTTATTTTCCGCGAGTCCAGCGCCTGCTTGGTGTCGCGCCCAAACCGGTTCAGATCGGGATAGCGCCGGAAACCCAGGCTTCCTGCTTGAAAAACCCCTCACCACATCACTCATGATGTCCAACACCGAAACCACCTCAGTTCCGGGCGGAGCGTCACCCTCTCCTGTCGCCGCCGCCACCCCCGGCGCGTTCGTCGCTCTCAGTAAATTCGTCATCGTCAACGGTCTGGCGGACGAGGTGAAAGCGGCCTTCCGCGTCCGTCCGCACCTTGTCGATCACACCCCCGGCTACCTGCGAATGGAAGTGATCAGTCCGGCCGAACGGCCCGAGGAAATTTGGCTGCTCACATTCTGGGCAGACGAACCAAGCTTCCGCGCCTGGCATCACAGCCATCTCTACCATGATTCGCATAAGGACATTCCCAAAGGATTAAAACTGGCGCCCGGTGAAACCCAAATCCGCTGCTTTGAACATGTGGCCTCCTGAAGATGAACATGGATCAACCATTCCGAAAAGGACCGGGTGAGCTGTTGCGCCAACGGCAAGCGGCGCTGGCGGAGGAACTGGTCCGGCGGCAGTTTGCCGCCCAACCCGAACTGGCGCGGCGTTATGGCGCGGCTGGCCGCGGGAAATGTTTGCAGGATGCAAACTTTCACCTGGCTTATCTGGCCGACGCCATGGATGCAGGCGACCCCGCCATTTTCATCAGCTACGCAGCCTGGGCCAAGGTCATGCTGGGCAAACGCGGCATTCCGGCGGAAGACTTGGCTCGGCATCTGGAGTTCACCCGCGCAGTGATCCAGACCGGACTTGGGGGAGAAGCCGGAGCGCTGGCAGTGGAGTATCTCAATATCGGCTTGGCGCGGCTGTCTTCACTGCCGGCGGATATTCCAACGTATCTCAATGCGGAGGCGCCGCAAGCGGGGCTGGCCCGCGAATATTTTGATTCCCTCCTCATGGGCGAGCGGCACATCGCCAGCCGGTTGATTCTCAACGCCGTCGCCGCCGGTGTTCCAATCAAGGAGATTTACCTGCACGTCTTCCAGCCCGCTCAATACGAGGTGGGGCGCTTGTGGCAGGTCAACGAAATCAGCGTGGCGCAGGAGCATTACTGCACGGCGGCCACCCAGCTCATCATGTCCCAGCTTTATTCGCACATTTTTGCCTCGGATAAGCACGCCGGCACAATGGTGGGCACATGCGTGGCGGGAGATTTGCATGAGATTGGGGTGAGAATGGTGACGGATTTCTTTGAGATGGACGGATGGAACACTTTTTACCTCGGCGCCAGCA
>CAZLEE010000282.1:0-4100 GCA_964558455.1 uncultured Verrucomicrobiota bacterium
GTCAACGCCGCGCTCGCCCAATCCGACCCTGTCGAAAATTGGCGCGTCGGCGAAGCCGTGGCGGAATGTTATTTGACGCATCACCGTGACTGTCATTTTCCATGGCCGGATGGCCGCGACATCCGCAAACGCGGTTCCAGTCTGCCCGGCGCTGATTTGGTTGGCTTTCACAAGGACGGCGCAAAAAACCGGTTTGCTTTCGGCGAGGTCAAAACTTCCAGCGACGCGGCCTATCCGCCCGGTGCCTGCTATGGCGTTACCGGGTTAAAACAACAGCTTGAAGATTTGCGGGATAATTCGGTCATCCGCGATGATTTGGTCCGGTATCTGGGGCATCGCGCCGCGACCGGCCCCGCGTGGAAAAATCAATTTTTAGACGCGGCGGGACGTTATTTGGCGAACAAGAGCGACGTGCGAGTTTTCGGAATGATGGTTCGTGATGTGCCGCCACACAAAGATGACGTGCGGGTGCGAGTCACGGCATTGGCCAAGGACTGCCCCGCCCAAATGGGTATCGAACTGCTGGCGCTTTATCTTCCTGCAAATAGCATCCAAACTCTCGGCGCTCTCGCCGCCCGCCCGCAGACAGGAGGTGCCGCGTGAACGTCACCAAGGAAACACTGGATAAGGTGGATCAGCACTGGGCAGTGCAGGCCGTTGGCGAGAGTGAACGCAACCGCGGTCTGGACATTGCGAATGTGCGCCTCGTCAACAAAGCCATTGGCGAACAATTAAGGCTGGATGTCACCGCTGCGCGCCCAGGCGATGATGATTTGCTTTCACGCCTTGCGCTCGCCTACGAAATGGCCGCCATCGAGGGCCTTGAAGCATTCCTGAACACCACGTCCGGCGACGCCGCTCTGCGCGAACAGTGTGCCGCCGGAGCTTGGCGCGCGTTTGAAATCGGTCGCATGGTGCCGCCACCGGTGGAAACCGACCGGCGAGTTTTGCATCTGTTGCACTTGTCGGCACTGGCCTATTGCGGCGACCGTTGGACAGATTTGCGCCGCTGGTATCGGGACGAACCCGAATTGTGCGCCGTTCCATCCGTGGCGGATGCCCAATGGGATCGCCGGCTGTTGTATCGCTTGTTCGAGTGTTGGGTGCGTCTGTTCCGCAAGCAGAACTGGGATGACTTGGATCGCATTCGCGAAATCATCGTTGGCTTGCGGGAAGACCAAAAAGATTTTGAAACGCAAGTTTTGGATGCGGGCAGCAATGTCGGAAGCCGGGCGATGGCGCTCCGTTTGGTGTCGCTTTATCACTGGGCCAAGGCGTCGGAATTGCTCGCCAAGTATATGCTCCAAGGGGAGCCAACGGGCATCAATGCGCTGATCACCAAACATTTTGATTCGGCTATCAAATCGGCGACCGAGGCGACGGATTCCCAACTGGAAATGCTGATGCGCTGGCTGCACGCGGCGTCCACCCAGATGGTGGCTGGTTCCATCTGGCGTGTGGCCAGGGCGGTCAACTCGCGTGTGACAAAGTTCGTCCACGAAGTCACGAAGCAACAGGGATTGTTTGAACTACTACCGCCTCAGCGCGCGGCATGGCTGGAGCAAGGCCTGCTCGACCAAGCGGCTACGGCAGTGGTGATTGATATGCCAACGTCGGGCGGCAAAACGCTGCTGGCCCAGTTCAGAATTCTTCAGGCGCTTAATCAATTCGATGCTGAACACGGCTGGGTTGCCTATGTGGCCCCGACCCGGGCATTAACCGCGCAGCTTACGCGCCGCTTGCGCCGGGACTTCAGCCCGATTGGCGTGAAAGTTGAGGCATTGACCGGCGCGATCGAGGTTGATGCGTTCGAGGACGATCTTCTCAAACAGACCGGGGACAAGCGCGGTTTTGATGTGCTTGTAGCCACGCCGGAAAAACTGCAACTCGTAATCCGCAACAAGAAGGTGCCGCGTCCACTGGCATTGGTGGTCATGGACGAAGCTCACAACATCGAGAATGAATCTCGCGGAATGCGGATGGAGCTTTTGCTCGCAACCATCAAACAGGAGTGCGCCCAGGCGAATTTCCTGCTGCTGATGCCCTTCGTGGAAAATGCGGACAAGCTTGCCCGCTGGCTGGCGGATGATGCAAAAGCCGGACGCGCCATTAGTCTGAGCACCACGGCTTGGAAGCCGAACGAAAGAATTGTCGGAATTTTCCACGCGGAAGCTAATGGCAGCGAACGTGCCGGCTGGCGGATGCGATTTGAAACCTTAACCAGCACACCAAAAGCTATGCACCTCAAAGGCGTGCATTATGCCGACGGGGGCAAGCCGCTGGATGTCGCGAAATCCAAGGTTATCAACAGCAGCGGCCAATGTGGTTTTGGATTACAGACGGCGGCGATGGCCATGATTTTTTCAGCCCGTGGCAGCAGTGTCGCGGTGGCTACACAAATCCCCCATGTGTGGAGTATGGCGCGTGAGGCAGCCAAAGTAATGCCCCGGACGCGCAACAATCCGCCTGAAATAACATTGGTTCAAAATTTCCTCAAAGCGGAAATCAGTCCAAAATTTGAATTGGTTCAACTTTTGGACCACGGCATCGGGGTTCATCATGCTGGACTGTCCGATGAAACCAGAGCTTTGATGGAGTGGTTGACCGAGGAAGGTTTTATCAAGGTGCTCTGTGCCACAACAACCATCGCTCAGGGCATTAACTTTCCGGTTTCATCCGTTTTTCTTGCCTCCCATCTCTATCCATATGGCAAATCAATGGCTCCGCGTGAATTCTGGAATCTGGCGGGCCGTGCGGGTCGTATGAATCAGGACAGCGTTGGCGTGGTTGGCCTCGCCTCGGGGCATGATCCAAGGGAGATTGTAAAGTTTGTGAACCTAGCTACCGGCGAGTTGGTTTCGCGTTTGCTGGCGCTGGCTGAAGAACTCAAAGAGGTGGCAGTTGGGTTGAATCTCAAAATCGTCATCGAAGGCGAGCAGTGGGAAGATTTCCGCTGCTATGTGGCTCATTTAATCAATGAGAAAAAGAACCTCGACGCCGTTTTGGCCAGCACGGAACAGTTGTTGCGAAACACTTACGGCTATGGCGTGCTTCGGAATTCACCCGCCGGGCGAGTAAAAGCAGACAGGTTACTGGCTGTCACCAAGGCTTATGCGATGAAGATTGCCGAGCATCCCGAACGTGCAGCCATGGCAGACATGACAGGCTTCTCATGCGAAGGCGTTGGCGTCGCGCTCGCCGGCATGAACAATTTAGAAAAGAAACTGACAGCTGCTGACTGGACGCCTGAAGGTCTATTTGGCAGTGGTTCAGGCATGGCGGAACTTTTTGGTGTGATGTTGAGAATTCCGCAGATTAAACGCGGCCTTGATGAAATTACCGTCCCCGGCATGGATAGAGCGCAGATTGCCGGAATCACTAAAGCATGGGTAGACGGTGAGAGCATTCAAGAAATCGCCAAGAATTATTTCGAAGGAGCGGATGGCAACACCGCTGCCATAACAGACACCTGCAAAGCCATCTACAAGGTCTTGGTAAACAATGGCACTTGGGGCATTGCTGCCTTAAGCAAATTTTCTGGGATTGATTTTGATAAGCTGACCGCCGCCGAACGACGAAAGATTAACGCATTGCCCGCGATGATTTACCACGGTGTGAGAACAGAAGCCGGTGTATTAATGCGTATGAATTCTGTTCCCCGCAGTGTGGCTGAAAAGTTGGGGGAGGTTTTTGAAAAGAAAGTTGGCTCTGTAAGTGAAGGGCAAGGCATTCAAGCAGCACGCGGCTTCTTAAAGGACTTGGATGCAAGTGGGTGGGATGCTGTGAAACCTGCACGTACTCCACTTTCAGGAGCGGACTATCGCCGGGTTTGGGAAATTTTGTCAGGAGAAGGCAGGTGAGCTTTAACGAGTCCAACACTGTCGAACACATGATTCTTGATGCTGCCGGAAAGGGGCGTGGGGCTGAGGCTGAATAATATTCCCAGTTGACCAAAGGCGATTAGATGGTTCGACCGGACCATCTTGATCCATTTCAGCTTTCTGCTTTCCCAATTTCTGCTTTTGGCCGTTTATGTTTTCGCGTTGCCCATTTCTGGCGGGTTGGTAGGGTCGGGGGCGTAGAATGGCGCGATTTTGCGG
>CAZLEE010000283.1:0-3990 GCA_964558455.1 uncultured Verrucomicrobiota bacterium
GTCTGGCACAGACACCCTATATTAGTAAAGTCTTTTCTGCGACACTGCACTAGCGACAACTAAACTTCCTTCTGACGACATCTAAAATTCCCCATGGTTGGGGAAAGTTCCTGTGGTTTTCCGGGTCGGGTGGCAGACCCGACCGGGCAGACTGCAGGCACATGATCAGCTCACAACAAAGGACCCGGCTCGTCACCGAGTTTCAACGGACAGGAAGTATTGGCATGAGTGCATTAAAAAGCGGAATGGACCGGAAGACGGCCCGGAAGTATTTAAAACACCCGGAACTATTGAGTCAGCCACGACCGGCGCGGCATTGGCGCACACGAGCGGATACGCTGACGACGATCTGGCCAGAGGCCGAACTCCGTTTGAGCACGGCTCCGGAGTTGGAAGCAAAGGCGTTGTTCGAGCATTTGCTGCTCCTCCTTCCAGAGCAGGGGCAAGTGGTGCGGTTGCGCACGTTTCAACGGCGGGTGCGGCAGTGGCGCTTGGAACATGGTCCGGCGCCGGAAGTGATCTTTCCGCAGACGCACAGTCCCGGGGAAGTCATGCAGGTGGACTGGACGCGCGCCGGCGAACTGAAGGTCAGCATCGCCGGCCACCCCTTGGACCATCTGCTCTGCCAGGCGGTGCTGCCGTATTCAAACTGGCAGTGGGCCGCTCGATGTCAGTCGGAGTCGTTGCTGTCGCTACGGGCGGGCTTGCAGGAGGCCTTGTTCCGGTTGGGTAAAGTGCCCAAGCTTTTGCAGATTGATAACAGCAGCGCGGCCACTCATCAAATCAGCGGCGAGGGTAAACGGGATTTCAATCCAGAGTTTCTGTCATTGGTCGCACATTACGGGTTGGCCGCGCGAACGATCCAGTGCGTTGTCCGAATGAGAACGGCGATGTGGAGTCGCACAATGGCCATTTGAAACGGCGCCTGGAGCAGCATCTGTTGTTGCGCGGAACGCGGGACTTTGTCAATGAAGCGGCATACGATCAGTTTGTGGCCGGGGTGCTGACCAAAGCCAATGGCCAACGCCAGACCAAGGTGGCAGAAGAACTGACCGTCATGCGGGAACTGCCGCCCACGCGGTTGTGCGAGTATGATGAAGTGGAGTGCCGGGTTTGCAGCCACAGCACCATCCGGGTCAAACGCGTGACATATTCCGTGCCGGCACGGTTTATTGGGCGCCGGCTGCGGGCACGGGTCTATGAACAATACCTGGAGGTTTACCACGGTGCGGAACGGATTGCGGAAATAACCCGGGCGCCCGGGCGGCAGGCGGTGATTGATTACCGGCATGTGATCCAGGCGCTGCTGCGCAAACCGGGCGCCTTTGCCCGCTACCATTACCGGGAGGAACTTTTCCCCAGCAGCACTTACCGCCGCGCCTATGACCGGCTGGTGCAGGATCACGGACCCGGACCGGGTGAACTGGAGTATCTGCGCTTGCTCAAGCTGACGGCCGAACTGGGCAGCAGCGCGATTGAAGGGTTGCTCAGTGAGATGCTGGGGATGGGCGCGCCTCCGTGGCGAGCCGCCACCCTGCGGGGCATACTTTGTCCGTCACCCCAGGTGGACCTGATGGAACCGACGGTGGATCTGAGCGTGTATGATGAGTTGCTGCGAGAGGAGGCCCCTCATGTCGCATGATCCTCTGGCCGGGTTGTTGCGCAGCTTTCATCTGCCGACGATGGCGTCAATTTACGCCGATACTTTGCAACAAGCTGAACAAAACGACTGGGGCTACCGGAAGTTCCTTCAGCATCTGTGCGAAAGCGAGGCTGAAGACCGGCGACAACGGCGCATCGCGCGGCTGCTCAAACAGTCCGGGCTGCCCGATGGCAAAAACCTGGGCAATCTGGATGAGACGTTGCTGTCGGAAAAAATCCGGCGACAATTACCCACGCTGTTGGAAGGCGGCTTTGTCGAACGGGGCGAGAACTTGCTCACCTTTGGGCTGCCGGGCCGGGGGAAAAGTCATTTTGTGGCTGCCTTGAGCCGGGAACTGATCTTGCGACATGGCCACACCGTTCTGTTCATCCCGACGTTCAAACTGGTGCAACAGTTGCTGAACGCCAAGAAGGCGTTGAAACTGGAATCGCTCCTGAAGAAACTCGACCGATATGCAGTGGTCGCCTTGGACGATATTGGTTATGTCCAGCAAGACCAGGAGGAGATGGAAGTCTTGTTCACGTTCCTGGCCGAACGCTACGAGCGGCGTAGCGTCATGATTGCGAGCAACCTGGTGTTTTCGAAATGGGATCAGATCTTCAAGGATCCGATGACAACGATGGCCGCCATCGACCGTCTGGTGCATCACGCCACCATCCTGGAATTTGACGGCGAAAGCGTGCGAACGCAGAAAGCCAAATCCCGGCAGACCGTCTGAGGATCACAAGTCTTGGCTGGTTGCGTTCCGCCAGTCGGGCTGCGCCCTCCTGGCTCCACTCCACCAGCCAAGTAAATCTCCTCCACAACCATGGCGGAAACTCAGAACGGCGTGGGGAATTATAATAGCCGTCAGTGGGGAAAAATAAATGTCGTTGACGGGACATACCAATCAACTGAATTGGTATGCTCCTTCCCGCAACGGAGACACTTACAGGTTATCTTGTCGGGAATCTTCATGCTGTTTGTTGCCTAACAATTAATATACAGCAAGTTGTTCGTGCATTAAAATTGGCCAAAAGAATATGAACGAAGTCGTGCGGAAACTTGCGGAAGTTATTCAACGCAAACATCTTGCGCTCGCGACAGAGCGCGGTTACTGCGCCTGGTTCGGTCGATATTGCGACGAACTCAAACGGTTCACGTTTCATTTGCCACTCAACATGTCGCCGCCAGCACCCAGAATCAAGCCTTCAATGTGATTGTCTCCGAAATGCGGGCAGACCGCAGGAGAGGCGTCTTGGACTGGCCATCCTTCAATATCATCCGGGCAGAGTTCATCTTCAAGCGAGCCACCGCAACCCGCCGCCCTTCGGGCGGCTTGGTGTGGCGGCACCACGTTGCATCAGTTTCACAGGTGGCAGATATGCCCACAGCCTCGATTCCGATATGGCCCTCCTTGCGCTTTTTACGGCCCGTATGGGCTGGCCTAAGCCTCACGCAACCAGTGCAGGGTGCAGAGCGTTACCGCCGCTCACGGTCGATATGGACCCCGTGATGTCCGCCCCGACCGGCTGTTCATCCTGGCCGCCCAAAACGCTAAACAGAATTAGAATCGTCTGCAACCAGTCGATTGGACTCGACATCTGGCTGCATAAATCGACAGACTTTCGCTGTTGGGCTCGTAGCTCAGTGGTTAGAGCAGGCGACTCATAATCGCTTGGTCACAGGTTCAAATCCTGTCGGGCCCACCACTTCAAACCATTGCTTTGCAATGGCTTCATCGGCAAACTCGCCATGGTTTCGCAACTTCCGATTTTTGTCTGTTCCCTTTCTGTGACTTTTTCCGTTCCCACAGCCCAACAACAATGAACCCTCCCACGGTTTCGTGCATGGGTCCAAAAACCCGGGCGCGCCGCGAAAGACGGTCGAAGCTGACTTCAACCAGGAGGACATTCGGACCTTCCCGCCGCACCAATCTTTGAAAGGCGTCGGGCAACAATAAGGCGGTTCGGATTGCATCAATCAGAAAACCAGTTATCCCCGGTCCCTGCCGCATTCTCGCAAACACCCACTGCCCATGATTCTCCTTGAAGGCGTCTCTGCCGGTCTTGCGCTCACCGGCGTTGAACCGGTCGTCATCGCCTGCTTGCCCCGCCGCCCTTTCAACTCCTCCGCCACCATGGGTACGCCGGTGCCGTCGCCGCTGACGTAGAGGACGGGCGCGTCGCATGAACCCGGTCGGGCCTCGCGCTCCTGCCACGCTTGCGCGCCTTTCCCCACCCGCTGCACCACCCATTGCACCTGCCGGGCCGACATCGCAATGCCGCCTGTCACCGACTCAACCGATTTTGATGAGACGGAAGATTTGGCGACCAAGCTCGTTCCCA
>CAZLEE010000284.1:0-3965 GCA_964558455.1 uncultured Verrucomicrobiota bacterium
GCGCGGTGGCGCAGGCCGGAATGGAAAGCGCGTGCGTGTCAATGCCGAGAAACAACGGGCCGGTGATTTTTTTCTGCGTCCGATACAGGCAAATCGCCTGGGTGATGGCGAGGATGTGCCATTCGTTGAAAGCCCGTTTGAACGGCGAACCGCGATGTCCGGAAGTGCCGAATGCCACGCGTTGCGCCGGCACCGCAGGATCGGGCGCATCGGTGTAATAGGCGGTGATAAGCCGCGGCACATCAACCAACATTTCGTTTGGCGCCGGTTTTCCGGCAAGGGGACTTATTTTCATGGCGTTTTCGTCAACAGCTTGATGGGCGCGTTCATGGTGCGAAGATAATCAAGGGAATGGTCCGGGCGCCATGGGGTATAACCCTGCTTTCTCTATGCGATTTTGAGCCGATTGAACACGGGGACTTTGGCAAAGTCCAAGGTGAATCCAAAGATCACCGCTGCCACGAATATCGCTCCCACCACGAAAACGGGCAGGGGAGTCATGGCGATCCCGCAAATCGCCAGCGTTGATGCGATCAGCAAATCCACCCCGGAGGATGCAAGGAGCCAGGAGCTGGGGCGGGCGGATCCCAGACGACGGCGTTCACGATTCGTATAGGTCGTGGCTTGATTGCCAAACACAATGGCGAGAAAGGCCAGAGTTCTTAACGCTTCGATTCCAAGACCCAGGCGAAATTTGCCGATGGCCAGAATGGCGGTGCAAAAGACCAGTTCGCCGATTCCCATGAAGACACCCGCGACAGTCAATTTGCCGATTCGCCAGACATTGGGCGTCGGGGACGGTCGCACATTATCCGTTGTCAAAGACATGCCCAGGAGGTCGCCGGTTAACATTACAATCACCATCAACATGGGAGTCAGAATCGCCTGTCCGGTCATGACCAGACCCACAGCCAGGAAGAGCGCCTGGACCGTTTTTTTGGTGACCGAATTTAGCGCATAAGTTTGGATGCGCTGGAACGTCATGCGGCCTTCTTTTACCGAAGCGACGATGCCGCCGAGTCCTGGCGTGGTCAGCACGATGCCGGCCGCCGACTTGGCCACATCTGTTGCGGTTGACACCGCGATTCCCATCTGCGCCTGGCGCAATGCCGGCGCGTCGTTGGCGCCGTCGCCGCACATGGCGATAATGTGGCCGTTTTTCTGGAACGCTTTGACGAGGTTGTATTTTCCCTCCGGAAGGACGCCCGAAAATACGGCGAAATCCCCGGAATGCACCCCGTCGGGGATGAAACCAGGCGGACAGACCGCTCCGTCGAGACCCACCGCGCGAGCCACGATCTCTGCCGTCGCTGGGGCATCGCCTGTCACCATCACGGTTTGGACGCCCAACGAGCGCAATTCCGTGATGAGCGCAGCCGAATCCGTTCGAGGCGGATCGCTTAAAGCGATGATGCCCGCGAGCCTCACCGCTGCCGGCGGCCCCACCGCCACCGCCAGCACCCGGAAGCCTTGTGCCTCCAGTTGGTCCGCTGTCGTGGACGCCTCAGGCGATGGTTGCGTAAGTCCCATGATTGCGGCAAAGGCTCCCTTCACGAAGCGGGTCGTGGCGCCGTTTGAATCCACAGCCGTGGCCTCGGACATCTTCGTGGCGGAATCGAAGGGCATGAATTTATCCAGCTTCGGCAGATCGGAGGCGATGGCTTGGTTGGCGGCGGCGCGAATAGCCGCGTCCACGGGATCCTGCCCGCCGTCCGAACTGGCGAGGGCGGCCATTCCCAGAACGTGTGATTCATCAAAGCCGGGCATGGGGTGGACTGCGGTCACCTTTAGCTTGTTGCGCGTTAACGTGCCGGTTTTATCCACACACAGCACTTCGACGCTTGCGGCTTCATCCACGGCGGAGAGTCGCGTCGGAAGGACGCCCTGGTGTGCCAGAGCTTTCGCGCCGAGCGCCGCGGCAAGGGTAAAAGTGGCGGGCAGCGCCACGGGTATGGACGCCAGTATCGCCGTAAGCACCAGAGGGATGATCTCTCCCGGTGGCAGCTTGAGAAAACAGGCATAGCTCACCATCAGCACGATGATGACGCCATTGAACATGGCGAGATTACGCACCATGCGCAGAACGGCCCTTTGTTGGGAACTTTCGACATGCGCGGTGCGGACCAACTCTGCGGCGCGTCCAAACTTGGTGCGCGTTCCGGTCGCCATTACTTCCGCAACGGCTTCACCGCGCCGCACCAGCGCCCCAGCATAGGTTTGCCGGCCCGGCCCGGCTTCGATGGGGATGGATTCGCCGGTGAGCATGGACTGATCAAGCAGAATCCCGCCTTCGGTCAGACGCACGTCGGCGGCAACCACCGTGCCGACCGATAGTTTTACCACATCGCCAGGCACCAGTCCGGTCGCGGGCACGGTTGCCCACACATTATCGCGGCGAACCGATGCATTCAGCGCGAGCCGCGATTTCAGAGCAGCCAGGGTTGCCTGGGCGCGCCCCTCTTGGAAGTATCCAAGAGCCGCGTTGAAGGCCAGCAGAACCGAAATGATCGCAGCCTCCACGTACTTGCCCAGGACAACTTCAAGTACGATTGCAGCTTCGAGCATCCAAGGTACCGGCGCCCAGAACTTGGTTAACGCCCTGCGCAACGGATGCAGGGCCGTATCGGGCACCGTGTTTGGGCCGAATTCCTCAAGCCGCCGGCGGACTTCATCACTCGTGAGGCCGGTCGAAACCGGGACCACTTTGGGGGGAGCCTGCGGAGCAACAAGGTCTGCCATAATCTTCCAACCTTGAAACTAAAGACATTTAAACGCCTTGTTTGGCTGTTTCATGGCAAAAGTGATGGCGAACATGCGCTATAATCTGCGGATCGGTCATTTTGTCGGTCGTTTCCATCGTGAGGATTCGCGTGGCGGCTTTCTCAGTCTCCAATCGTTTTTTCAGCTCGCCCTTGGCCTCGCCGGGACCAAAGATTAAAACCGCCCCGGCGTCACGCAGACAGGCGATGATCTCGTCGTAATAACGGGCGAGATGTCCTGTGTACTCTCTTTGGCGCGAATCATCGGCGACAACCGCCTGGTATTCAAACCGGCCGGTGGCGGGATCGCCTTCGCGCCGAACTTGCTTCTCCACGCCTGATTGTATCCGTTTTGTGGTATCACCGGTCTGCGACAGAATGACAATAAAGGCTTCCCGATGGTCAATCCAGAGACCCGCTTCAGCCTTCAAACTTCCACCCGTGTTTGTCGTATTTATATTGTTCATTGAAGATATGGTAGCTGACGGGCTATCCGTCTTAAATGGGGTAAAACCCTACCGCGGACCTTGTGCGGAATGTCTCGCCCGGCCGCGTTTTTTATTTATAGCCTTCATCTTTCCGAATCTCCCGCTCCGCCTTTTCCCAGTCCCAAACCGCTGGACTGTCCTTGCGGGATCGCTCCATATAGAGTTCATAGGCTCGCTTGGCGATTTGCGGCGTCAAATCGGAAGGGGCCTTGGCTTTGTCCTCGGGTTTGGTCCCGGTTGCTTTGGCTCCGGCAGGATCAAAAATCCGATACGCGAGCAGTTTCAAACGGTCATTCACGAGGAACCACAGCAGCGCGTAGCCCCATACGAACCCGGCCCAACCCCACCCGAGGGGTGTCATAAACACTCCATAAACCGCGATCAATGTCGCCATAATTTGCGTGCCTATCACCGCCATCCATAAAACCTTTGCCGGGCGTATGGACCAGAAAGGGCCGCGCGTGCGCGTGAGGAAAATCGTCAGATGCCCTGCCACGGACAACTTCAGATACATCAGTGTCTGGATGTGCGCCCGGTCGAGATTAAAAACACGTTCTCCGAGATAAAACAAACCGAAAGCAGAGACGACCCCGATGACGCCCAGCACCGTGGACACTCCCAGCACCAGGCGCATGTTCCAAGTTTCTGGCGCGTCCTTGTAATGAACGTTGTCGTAGGCAATGGACAGGATGGCGCCGTCGTTGAGCAGCGCCAGCAT
>CAZLEE010000285.1:0-3902 GCA_964558455.1 uncultured Verrucomicrobiota bacterium
GCAACGACGCGCTGCCCCTCGCGGCCTAAATGAAGAATTATGTCTCACACCCGGTGGGGGATAATTTTAATCTTTGGCGTTGCCGCCTCCAAAAGTTTGGGGATAATGGAGCCGTCTTGCGCATGAATCCAATAAATCATTTTCCAGGCTTTCTCATTGTCATTGAAGGAATCGACGGGACGGGCAAGACCACCCAGGCCCGTTTCGTGCGGGAGCGGTTGCAGGAAAGAAAATTCCGCGTTGTCAGCACCAGGGAGCCGACTTCGGGTCATTGGGGCCAGATGCTGCGCGACTCGGCCCTGACCGGACGCTTTTCTTTGCAGGAAGAAGTCGAGGCTTTCATCAAGGACAGAAAAGAGCATGTCGAAACCGTCATCAACCCGGCCTTGAAAGATGGGCAGATTGTGATCGTGGACCGTTATTATTTTTCCACCATGGCCTATCAGGGCGCGCGCGGCCTGGACCCGGCGGAATTAATGCGGCGCAACGAGGAATTCGCCCCTGAACCTGATTTGCTCGTAATCCTGGACATCGAGCCGGAATCAGGGCTGGAACGGGTCAAAACGCGGGGCAGCCAGACCGATCATTTTGAAAAGACGGACCCGCTCAAAAAGGCGCGCGCCATCTTCAACAGCATCAAAAAACCGTACCTTTGCCGTTTGTCCGCCACCCAGGAACCGGATGTCCTGGGCGAACTGATCGTGCGCCAATTTTCCGCCATCTACGCGGAACGCATCGCCCGCTCCGATTACGACCCGCAAACAAAACTCAACATGCTGCTGGCTCTTTTTGGCGGCAACCCGGTTTAAACACCGCCCGGTCAGTCATCCTCGATCAACGCGGGAGGGGCGGTGATGGTTTCGCCAAGGACGTTGCGCACGGGGGGCTGCTTCAGGATGGCGCGGGCGTTGTCAATAATATAATCCCATTGCAAGGCGGGACCCGGGTCCAGTTTGTCGGTCTGAATCTGGTAATGGCCGAGGACGCCCTGGTAATTTTTTAATTCAGGGCCGGGCAATTTGTGGGTCATCAGCTTGCCGTCGGCCTCGCGCGGGTAATCGCATTTGATTTTCGGGAAGATGGTGCAGAGGGTGGCGGTCAACTTGACCAGCGCCTTGTATTGCTGCGGGGTGTAATCAAACTGGCGGAGTTGCTTGCCCTGCACCTCGCCCGTGACCGGCTCCCGCCGCGCCGGATGCCCTTGAAAATGCGGGGTCCATTCGGGGTTGGCCCCGAATTTGGCGGGGATGGTGATGGTTTCCTTTCCGTCGGCCCCTTTTTTGTACCAGGTATCCATCGGGTTCTCTTCGCCGTTGGTGTAAGCGCCGACGTTGGCGATTTCAACGCCGACCGACCGGTCGTTGGAAGAGGTGGCGTGCCAGGCCTCCTCCTTCAAGTCGATGGTTTGATAAATGGTGCCGTCCAGATCGAGCATGAAATGGATGCTCAAGCCGGCCTTGTCTTGGAGCGCCTCGAAACAGGCGCGCGAACAGCCTTCCACATCGTAGTGTAAAACAAATTGGTCGATGTGGGATTGGAGGGTGGGCAGATCCCAGCCACCGCCGCGGAAGCGTTCGATCTGGGCGGGGGAAAGGGAACCCTTGCGCATTGCGTAGCGGCTGGGCGAAGAAAGATGGGCGGACGAAGCGCGCCAGCCGGCTTGGTCAAGCGGCACGAAACGGCGTTCCACCCGGTAAGCATCGTAGCCGCCCGGGTTCATCCAAAGGACGACTTTTGAGCCGGTATGGAAAAACTGGCCGCATACCACAATTTCATCCCCCTCCCTGGGTGCGGGTTGGCCCGGTTCGCCGGCGAAGGCGGCGCGGGCGGCCAGCAGCGTGAAAACCAGGACCCCGGCGCGGCTCAAGAAACGAGTGATGGCAGGCATATTATTTTTTGGGTTAAAATGGAAGGGTTTACTCAATTATCCACGATCAATTTGGGGCGCGTCATGATGACTTCGCCGTTGGCGTTGCGCGGGGGAAGTTCTTTCATCAGGCGGCGGGCTTCGCCGATGATGTAATCCCATTGCAAGGCGGGACCCGGGTCCACTTTGTTGGTCTGGATATGGTAATGACCCATGACGCCGTGATATTTTTTCAGATCGTCGGCGGGCAATTTATGGGTCATGAGCTTGCCGTCAGCCTCGCGCGGGTAATCGCAAGTGATCTTGGGGAAGACGGTGCAGAGAGTGGCGGTCAACTTGGCGAGGGTCTCGTATTGTTGCTTGGTGAAATCATACTGATGCAGCATTTTTCCCTGCACTTCGCCCCGCACCAATTCGCGGCGGACGGGGCGTCCGACAAAATTGCGGGTGCGCTCCGGGTTCGGGCCGGCGGACGCGGGAATCGTGATAATGGTGTGACCGCAGGCGTTGGTTTTATACCAACTGGAAAGCGGGTCTTTTTCGCTGTCGCTGTAAGAGCCCATGTTGGCGACTTCGATGCCGATGGAGCGGTTGTTCGAACTGGTGGCATGCCAGGCTGCCTCCTTCAAGTCCAGGGTCTGGTAAAGCGTGCCGTCCAGATCAAGCATAAAATGGACGCTCAAGTCGCGCACGTCATGCAAGGTCTTGAAGCAAGTCCGGGAAACGCCCGCCACATCAAAATGAATCACGAATTGATCGACATTCGATTGCAAGGTGGGCAAATCCCAGCCGCCGCCGCGCACCCGTTCCAACTCTTCCGGGGTCAAATTGCGGTCGCGCATACCGTAACGATTGGGCTGGTGGGAGTCCAAATGGGGGCGTGAATCTTCCCAACTGGACTGGTCGATGGGGACAAACCGCCGTTGGACGCGGTAGGCATCATAGCCGCCCGGATCCATCCAAAGGACGACCTTGGCGCCGGTATGAAAGAATTTGCCGGCCACGACAATTTCATCACCCTTTCTGCTTTCGAGTTTTCCCTGCGGGTGCGTGAGACAGCCGGCGAGAAAAACAGGCGCCAAAAGGAGCGGAAAAAGAAAAATTCTGCGTTGCGTTGTCATCCCCGAATCTGCCAAGAAACCGGCCAAAAGGTCAAGCACGCTCGTTTTTAAATTAAGCTGTTATGGCTTCAGACAACTGGACTCCAGGGCGCCCGCCGGAAGCGGGCCAGCAGGCTGACCGCACCGATGCCGAGCAGAGTGAGGCTCGATGGCTCAGGAGAGGTGAGTGTCATGGTCCCCGACTGGTCCGCAACTGTCCATTGGGCGTCATTAAGGAGACTATTCTGTAAGCCAGAGTCAGTGGGCAGGTCGGCGGGGGGGAGGGTGCCGCCGACGAAGTTGAAAATCCAATCGTCGTTGCCCAAGGCCTTGATCATCTGGTTCTCGATGGAATCCGGGGGCAGGGGAACGGGCCACAGCTCGCCGCCTATTTGCGCCGCTGGTGCTGGCAGCGGCGTCGGACTTCCCGCGGGCTGATAAGTGCCAGGCACGGTGGCTGTCGAGCCATCTTTGTAGGTCACTACCACCGACCCGCCATTCTGCACGATACTCGAAACATTCCCGGCATCGGGCACCTGGAAAGTGACGCCGTTCGGTGTGGTAATGGTCGGGACGGATGTGGTGGTGGGATCGGGCGGGGCTGCATTCGGCCCGTCAATCAAGATCAATCCCTGGCCGTCCACCTCGTCGATAGCATAGGTGGCGCCGGCGGGAATGTTGTAACCTGATGCGCCTACGACGTTAAGCGTGCTGCCATCCCAATACAGAATCGATATGGGTTCCAGCACGCCTTGTCCTGCCGCGGCCCCTGCCATGGCGAAGATGAAAGTTGCGACCAACAAAGGCATCATCCCAACAATGGGAAACGACCTTTGGAGGCCATTGGAGATGCGGTCCGACAGTTTCATAGTATGATCTCCTTAATACCCAATAAATCCTCCAGCTCTGCTGGAGAGACTCCCAGAGTTTGACAG
>CAZLEE010000286.1:0-3891 GCA_964558455.1 uncultured Verrucomicrobiota bacterium
GCATTCAAAAGCGAACAAACCCTGTTCGCTGTTTTCAAAGAACGCGCCCACTCTGAACCCGCGCCGGAATCCTGGCAAGAAAATTCCGCCAGCCGGCGTGTGTCGCAGAACACTCACGGGCCGCCGCGCGCATTTTTCAATTCCCGAAGTTGATTGGAGATTTGCATGAGGCTGTTGTTGATCTGGGCGAGCGCAATCCGGCGGTTCAGGACTATCACCGTCAGCAGCATGAGCGTCCCCAGTCCGAGCACCCCGACGGCCAATGCCAGGCCCGTTGCCTGCGTGCTCGCGACGTATGTCAGAGCCGCCTCTTTGCGGAGGATTCTGTCTATGCGTTTCACACCGTCCGCGGCGGATTCATTGGGCTTGACCTGTTCCGCGAGGTTCGGAGGGTCGTGGAGCATCTCTCTTTGCCAGGGCAGCATGGTCAGCCACCAGGAGGCGATGTAAATGCTGGCGGCAATCGCGACAAATCCGAACACAAATGCCGCCGTGGTCAACACCCGCAGTTTGATCCGGTGCGCATGCAGGGCTGTCTTGACCAATTCGTTGACTGCGCCAGCATCCGGCGTTGAGGAGGAGGATTGAGGGTTCATATTATTTTTTCTTTCCATGCTTTTTTGAAGGCTTCTTTGCCGTAGTGAATACGCGAGCGCACCGTGCCCGCGCTGCTGTTCGTGACGCGTGCGATGTCTTCGTAACTCATCTCCTCGAAGAACCGCAACACCAGCGCCTCGCGGTGTTCAGGCGAGATCAAATCCAGGCAGCGGTGCAGTTCCTCGAGATCAACTGTTGAGTCCAATTCCGCCGATTCGGGCGCTTCTGTCGGCGGCTCATTGTCCGCCGTTTGCGTCGGCAACTTGCGCCGGCGATACTCCCGGTAGATGCGGTCGCGCGCGATGCGGAATATCCAGTGACGAAACTTGGAGGCGTCCAGCAGCTTTGGCAGGGCGCGGTAAATCGCAATCCAGATTTCCTGTATCACGTCGGCGACCGATGCGGGTGAACTCTGTAGCATACGTTGCGCGAACAGCAGCAACCGGGGCCCGTGCAATTCCAGCAACTCCTCAAACGCCGCTTCGTCGCCCAACTGGCTTCGAATTACAAGCGTCTGTTCATACAGGGTTTCCGGGGTCGCGGCCATTGCTGTTCATAGGATAAGTTACGCAGGCGGCCGGAAAAGTTCATTTATTCTCAATAATGCGGCGCATGAAAGATTAAAGGGAGGGATAGAGCATTTCGAGCGACAACAAGGAATAAGAGGTGACGAGGGCGGGATCGTGTTCCCACCAGCGTCCGTTGGAGTTGGCCCAGGAACCGTCGGTTTTTTGGAGGTTGATGAGTTTCATCGCCGCCTCCCTGCGCCAGTCGATGGATTGGCCGTTGGCGGCGGGGAGCTGGTCTACGCCGTAAATGGTCAGCGCCTTGGTCATGAGGTGCAAATAGTAGTAAAGTCCCTGGGGACCCATGCCGGGATTCTCGTCCAGGGTATAATTATTGCGCAGCCAGTCGAAGGCGGCTTGGACGCGCGGATCATCGCGCCGGAGATCGGCGTAAATGTAGCTGAGCAAACCGGCATAGCTGATCGATCCGTAGGAACGCAGGGCGACGCGCCCGGCCGCGTTGGTGAACGGGGCGACCTTGCTTTCGCCGGGCAGATAAACAAATCCGCCCCGGTCGTCCGCGTTGGTCGAAACCCAAGGGGCGTTGTTGGACGCGGGCAGATTTTGGCAGGATTGAATGAAATGAATGGCGGCGGCCCAATTCAAATCCTGGCCGGCGCCCGGATTGTCGGCGGCAAGGTGTTTGCTGTAATAGAGTGCTTCCAGCGCGGTCATGGTGTTGTTCATGTCGGAATAAGGTCCGTGATCGCCGTAGCCGACACCGCCGTTGAAGGCGGGGTTGGGATTATTCACGACCTGCTGGCTGATGATCCACTGGCGTCCGCGGCGGAGGAGGGGATCGAAGGCGGGATTGCGCGCCGCGAGCAGACCCATCATGCAAATGGAGGTGTTGTAATTTTGCAGGCCTTTGGCGTAGATGCTGCCGTCGGGTTTGGCGTTGTTGGTGATGAATTGGTAACCCAGGCGGATGGCGGCGGAAGGATGGGACTGGTTGACGCCGGACGGCTCGCCCATGAAAGCGGTCAGGGCCAGGGCGGTGACGGCGGGCTGATCGGCGGTGGACCAAAAGCCGTTGGTGTTTTGATTGGTTCCCAGCCAGGCCAGGCCGTGGTCGATGGCATGTTCGACCTCGTGGCGAAACGAGATGTCGGGCGTGTGCGGCGCGGACGGCGTCGGGTCGGCCGGCGCTGTTGCGGAGACGGACAAAAACGCGGCGCAAACCGCCAGGGTGAAGATTGTTTTCATTTGTTGACAGCAGTTTCCAGTTTGAACGTCACATCGACAACGGTGTTGGTCGGCGGGACGACGTTGGTGTTGATTTGCCAGATTTGATCGTTATCGCTGCCGGGCCGGGGATTGTTCATCATGGCGTCGATATCGTCGATCAGGGCCACAATGGAACCTTCGCGTTGGGCCATGAAAACGCCGCCAACAACGCGGGACCCGTTGTAAGTCCAGCAACCGCGGGCGGCATTGGTGTGAGCAGCCAAATTCATCAGGCAATCCTCGGCGCGCACGCGCTCAGGCCCGGCGGACGTTTGCCAGGCCAGTTCAATGACGACAGAATCGCCCGAAATGGCCGATGAGGGAAGTGAATTCGTGCCGGTTTTCGGATGATTGACATGGAAAGGCTCGACGGGGGCGTTGAGGAGGGCGGCGGTCTGCGGCGCGCCCTTGGCGCCGATGAGCAACATGGCGAGATGAATGGAATAAGGCGCGGTATCGGTGCGAAGAAGGCTCTCGTAAGTTTTGCCCTGGGCATCGACGAGGAGATATTCAATGACGCCTTCGCCCATGTTCAGCCGGGCGGGAAATTGGACGGTTTTGCGGGCTTTATCGAGGCGCACCGCACCCAACTGAAAGACATCGGTGCTGATTTGGCGCAAAGGTTCGCCGACGGAGGCGTCGGGAGAAGGCCCGGCGTTGCCGCGCATCGCGACCCAGAGCAGGATCGGCAAAAGCCGCCCCGCAACAGTCTTCCAGGAGTTTTTCATTGTTTTCAATTTTTCCTCATCTCGCCCGTTTGCTTCCAGAATCATACTATGACCGGTTCCATTATTAAACATTGACGAAACATCTATTTGACGACTATAAGTAGCATATGACATCTGCGGAAGGCGGCCACAGCAAGTCAGCAGCAGCGAAACGCAAGGCAACCGGAGCGCATTACACTCCGCATGCCCTTGCTTCTTTTGTTGCGGCTCAGATCGTCGGGGCCTTGCGATTGGATGACAGTTCGAAGTCGATTCGAATCCTTGATCCGGCAGTGGGAGACGGAGAATTGCTTGATGCAATTTTGAACGAACTTCCGCGTTCAATGCTTCAACGCTTTATCGTGGATGGATTTGATACAGACCAGGCTGCGCTTTCCTCGGCGCAAGAGCGGCTCGCAAAATCTTTCCCAGCCGTCACATTTAATCTTTCTAACGATGATTTTCTTGCTGTTGTTGGAGAACATTATCCATCCATTCAGGGCGGCCTTTTTGCCGCAACAGCGCCCCTGTATGACGCGGTTATAGCCAATCCTCCGTACGTTCGAACTCAGGTAATGGGCGCAACTGAATCCCGGCGAATTTCGAAGCAATTTGGATTGACTGGCCGCGCGGATCTTTACCACGCGTTCCTTGAGTCCATTGCCCAAGTCTTGCGGGTCGGTGGGGTCGCTGGTGTTATTTGCTCAAACAGGTTTATGACCACCCGGTCCGGTGTCACGGTAAGAGCCTGTTTGAAAACTCAAAATAGTACCAATAAAATCAGCATTTTTGTA
>CAZLEE010000287.1:0-3883 GCA_964558455.1 uncultured Verrucomicrobiota bacterium
GCTTAAGGAGTGGTTTGAAACGCAAGAATGTGACGGAAAATCTTCGGATGACCAGACTTCAGCCCAAACGATCGGGCGCCGTTCGGCGGCTTGGCAAGAAATTGCAGGCGGCCTGAGTCAACAAGGCGGCACCCAGCCGGTGCAGGTCCTCCGCGACGGCGATTTCCAAGTCGCCCAGACTAGTTTCCGGAGCGTGCTTCATCCGCGCCGCACAACTGCCGGAGGTGCGCCGCCAGTTGACCAATTTTAAAAAGCTCCGCCGCTGGGTCGACCAGTGGGTCACCTTGTCCTTGGAAAGATCTGAAATCTTGCGGCAGGAACCGGCCAAAACGGAACCTTGATCCCGCCCACCCCGCTTTCAGCTTGAGCTACCCCCAAAAGTGAAATGCACCCCGGCTAAATCATTTTTTGAGTTTTTTATTGCAGATGGCTTATAGTTTTTTAGCGGGGTATGACCAAATTTTGTGAATAATCCCGAAATTACTGAAAGCAACGCTGCAGGAACGGCCATGTGCCGCCTGGCGGCGATTGTCGTACCGTCGGACGACGCTGTCATCAGCAAGGATCTGAACGGCATCGTCACCAGTTGGAACAAGGGTGCGGAGAAGATTTTTGGCTACCACGCCGCCGAGATGGTAGGGACATCCATCCTGCCGCTGATCCCCGCGGAGCGGCAGGCGGAGGAACAGCAAATTCTGGAAAAGATTAGGCGCGGCGAGTGCGTGGACCACTTTGAAACGGTCCGCCAAACCAAGGACGGAAGGCTAGTCAACGTCTCGGTCACGTCAACACCGATCAAGGATGCCGCCGGCAACATCATTGGCGCGGTGAAAATCGTGCGCGACCTCACCGGACGCAATCGGGCGGAAGAGGCCTTACGCGAAAGCGAGGAAAAGTTTTCCAGAATCTTCGAATCGAGTCCGATAGCCATAGCTCTGTCCTCGCTTGACGAAGACCGCTACCTCGATGTGAACCCGGGTTCTTGAAAATACTTCAACGAACCCGGGATGAAGTGATCGGCCGCACGGCATTGGAACTGGGTGTATGGACGAATCCGGAACAGCGGAACGCACAGGTTGCCAGGGTGAGGGAACGAATGTCCTCGCGCAGTGTCGAACTGGAAATTCGCGGAAAGTTCGGGCAGGTCTCCCAAACCTTATGGTCGGTGGAGCCGGTGGTCATCGGTGGCAAAGACTGCCTGCTCAGTTCGTTGCTGGACATCACCGAACGCAAGCGGGCGGAGGTGGCGCTGCGGGAGAGCGAAAAACAGTTGGCCACGCTGATGAGCAACCTGCCCGGCATGGCCTATCGCTGCCGCAACGACCAGAACTGGACCATGGAGTTTGTCAGCGCCGGGGCGCTGGCGCTGACGGGTTACACCGCCGCCGAGTTGATGGGTAACCGCGTGGTCGCCTTTGCCAGCCTGATTCATCCCGACGACCGCGAAGCCGTGTGGAATCAGGTTCAGGCGGATTTGAAGCGGGCGAAACCTTTCACGCTGAATTACCGGCTGCGCACGGCGACCGGCGCAGAGCGCTGGGTTTGGGAACAAGGCGAAGGGATCTTTGACGCCCAACACCAATTGCTCGCCCTCGAAGGCTTTATCACGGACATCACGGAAAGCAAACAGGCGGCTCAGGCTTTGGCCCATGAGCGGGCGCTCTTGCGCACCTTGTTGGACCACCTGCCGGTGGCCGTTTATCTCAAGGACACCGCCGGGCGAAAAACCCTGACGAATCCGATGGATTTACGCAACTGCGGCATCACCTCCGAAGCGGAGATTCTCGGCCGGACGGATTATGATTTCTTCCCGCCGGAGCAGGCGGCGGCCTTTCAGGCGGACGATCAGCGGGTGTTGGGCGGCCAGCCGGTGTTGAATCGCGAGGAGCAGCTCACCCGGCCCGACGGTTACACCTGCTGGCTCCTGACCTCGAAAGTTCCCCTGCACGATGACACGGGCCAGGTGACCGGCCTGGCTGGCCTGGGCCTCGACATCACCGAGAGCAAGCGGGCAAAGGAGGAGTTGCGCTGGAAAACAGCCTTTCTCGAGGCGCAGGTGGATTCCTCCATGGACGGTATTTTGGTCGTGGACAGCCGGGGTAAAAAAATTCTCCAGAACCAGCGCTTAACTGACCTGTGGAAAATCCCCCCGTCCATCGCCGAAAACGAGGACGACGCCGTGCTGTTGCAATTCAGCGCCAACCAGACTAAAAACCCGCTGGAATTCATGGCCAAGGTCGCCCATCTCTACGAGCATCCCGACGCGGTAAGCTGTGATGAAGTCGAGCTGGTGGACGGGACGGTTCTGGAACGCTACTCGTCGTGCGTCCGCGACAAGACCGGAAAATATTATGGCCGCATCTGGACGTTCCGCGACATCACGCCTCAACGTAAAATGGAGGCGCAATTCCGCCAGTCGCAAAAGATGGAGGCGTTCGGCCAGTTGGCCGGCGGCGTGGCGCATGACTTCAACAACATCCTGGCGATCATCCAAATACAGGCTGGACTGCTGAAATCGGAACCAAGCCTTTCATTGCAACAACTTGAATTCGCCCGCGAGATCGAGAGGGCGGCTGAGCGCGCGGCCAATCTCACCCGCCAACTGCTGCTCTTCAGCCGCAAGCAGACCATGCAGCCGCGCAATCTGAAGTTGAAGGAAGTGGTGGAAAACATCGCCAAAATGCTCCAGCGCACGCTGGGGGAGCAGGTTCAGCTCCAATTCAAGTTTGCCGCGGAACCGCTGGTCATCCATGCCGATCCGGGCATGATTGATCAAATCCTGCTGAATCTCGTGGTGAATGCGCGGGACGCCATGCCCAGGGGCGGAAAGATCATCATCGAAACCACGGCTGCTGAATTTAACGAGGTCACCGCCGCGCAGACCGTGCAAGCGCGCCCGGGTTTGTTCGCCTGTTTGAGTGTCAGTGATACCGGCGGCGGCATACCGCCGGAAATTCTGCCGCGGATTTTTGAACCCTTCTTCACCACCAAGGAAGTGGGCAAAGGCACCGGCCTGGGGCTGGCCACCGTTTTCGGCATCGTCCAGCAGCATCAAGGCTGGATCAACGTGTATAGCGAGGTTGGGCGAGGCACCACCTTCCGGGTTTATCTGCCGCGCCAGACCCAAGCTGCCGGCGCCGAATCTTTCCGGCCGGCGCGGTCATCCCTGCGGGGCGGCAGCGAAACCATATTGCTGGTGGAAGATGAACTTGCCGTGCGCTCGTCCGTGCGAATTATCCTGACGCGGCTTGGCTATCGCGTGCTGGAAGCCGCCAGCGGCGAGGAGGCTCTGGCGGTTTGGAAACAACACCATGACAAAGTCCGGCTCTTGCTGACCGACCTCGTGATGCCGGGAGAAATGAGTGGAAAGGAACTGGCCGATCAGCTTTTACATGAGAACCCAGAATTTAAAATAATCTACGTCAGCGGTTACAGCTTGGAAGTCGCTGGCAAAAATTTGTTACTGGAAGACGGCGTCAATTTTCTGGCCAAGCCCTTTCAAATCGACAAGCTGGCCCAAACCGTTAGAAAACGTCTGGATCAGAACTGACTTTGCGGCCTCCCACTGAACGGGGTTCCACCCTGTTCAGTGGCGTCATCGGCGGCAATCTCCTCATCCAAGCCCCACTCACGGGCATAGCCGGGTTCGCCGGCGCGCCTTCGCGCGCGAACGCCCAAGGGACCGGTCATCCAACCCACGCTCGATGTCCTCGACGCCTATATCAAAACAAACAAGTTGAAATCGCCAAAGGTGTCCGCTGGGGCCTCCAACTCAATGCGCCAGCCTCGCCCCGAATCCAGGAGATGGCGGCCGAAGCGGTGCTCAAAATGTTCGAGCGAACGCCACAAAATTCCTTCCTCTTCCCTGCTGATGGCCTGCCCG
>CAZLEE010000288.1:0-3882 GCA_964558455.1 uncultured Verrucomicrobiota bacterium
CATACAAAAATGCTGATTTTATTGGTACTATTTTGAGTTTTCAAACAGGCTCTAACTCCGGGGATGGCCGGATCCGGGCTTTGGGCCGCTTGTATTACTGCGCCGTTTTTATCGTCAGCACACTGGAGTCAAAGTACAGATAATTTCTATAAGCTGCCGATTTGCTGCCGTGGACAGGATATTTGGGGACATAGCTTTGATAACTCGAGTCCGTGATGCCTAAAGAGACCAAAATTTGATTATCGCAATCGGTCATCGCCCAGGAAGTTGAAGGCTGGAAGACGCGCGTCAACTTTTTTGAGGGGTCATAATCAGCTCCAGCCGGCGTGTAGGCGTCCGCCTCCGGGCGGCCGAACGGGTAAACAATGTCAGTGGATGCGTCGAGAGTGCCGCTGAACGGGTTTTGATTGGTCACCCAGACTGGGGTGAAATAGCTGACCGGCACATAGATCACGGATGGCGATCCGTAGACGGCAGAGGGGTTGACCGCGCCTGCAGGCAATATACGCATTTCCGCCGAGCATTGCGCCACCTTGGACGTCTGAACGGTAAAGCTCGGAGGAGGAAGCCTGAAATAACTGTACGTGTAATAAAGCAACGAGCCTGCGCCGTCCCCCATTGATTTGTCGTAAAAGGTTGTCCTATAGATCGAGCTGTAGGTGAAGAACATTCCTTCCCAAGTGGGTCCCGGCAGACGGTCCTTATTATCGTCCGTGTACATGAAAATGGCCGCGGAGATTTCCTTGAGATTGTTTCGGCAGGCGGTTTGGTAGGCGCTTTCTTTGGCCTTGGTCAAGGCGGGCAGGAGCAGGGAGGCCAGAATGGCAATGATGGCGATGACGACCAGCAACTCAATCAAGGTGAAAGCCCGCCGACAAGTTTTTTTAGTGTTCATATCCTATTTGCGCTTTGTGTTGAGACGGATTTGCATGCCAGCGGCATAATACGCGGGCTGTGCTTACCGTAAATCCCTACAATGGTAGGGATGAGGAATCAGTGGGCGGTCCGGTCTCAAGACACAACTCCTTCGCGTAGTTTAGGCTTGGGTTATTCCTCCGGACTGGAGGCATGACGGGAGGCAATCATTCGCCCCTTTGCGCCGTCCACTCATTTCCACGGGCGGCTGTTACTTTAGGTGCATGGCGCCCCAGGCATCCGCAGCCGGTTTGCGCTGGTATTTTATGACGGCTTCCATGCGCGAAGAAACATGCAATTTCTGATATATGCTATGCACGTATTCACGCACAGTGAAGGGACTGATCTCCAATTTGTCGGCGATTTCCTTGTAACGGAAGCCTTCCGCCAGCAGGGCAAGCGTTTCCTGCTCGCGTTTGGACAATTTTCCAGCCTCGGGGGATACGACGTCAAATTGGTGAAAATATTGCACCACCTTGCGGGCGATATGCCGGGTCATTGGCGCGCCGCCGAGTTGCGTCTCGTTGATGGCTTCCAGCAATTTGTCCGGCGGAGTGCGTTTCAAAAGATAGCCGCACGCCCCGGCCATGAGCGATTGGAAAATCTGCCCGATATCATCATAAACCGTGAGCATGACTATTTGTACTGACGGCAGCAATACCTTCAGGCTCCGTACACACTCTATGCCGGACATTCCCGGCAGGTTGATGTCCATCAATACCACGTCCGGTTTCAAGCGTGGAATTTCAGCCAGGGCCTTTTCGCCATCCGCAAAGGTGCCAATACACCTGAGGCCGTCGGCGCGGCTTATCAACCCGGCCAGCTTCTCGCGGCTTAACGCGTCGTCTTCCACGATGGCAACTTTCGTTTGCAATGGATACCAAGCTAGCAGATGGCGGCGCTGCTTTCTACCCTATAAAGGTAGGGATTGTTTTTTGGGGTGTCATTGGCTGTTTTTCCTCAGCGGAATGGTCATTTTGATTTTTGTGCCCCAGCCCGGCTGGCTTGAAATCTCAAATTGCCCGCCGATCGTTGCCAATCGCTGTCGCATGTTTTTCAAGCCATTCCCATCGGCTTGCGGAGACGCCAGGTCAAATCCGGTCCCATTGTCGGCAATTATAATTTGAAATTGGGCCGGTTCCGAGAGGAACTCGATCTGGATTTCCGAGGCCCCGGCATGTTTGACCGAGTTGTTCAGCGCCTCCTTGAATGCGAAGAAAAGGTCATGGCGAACGTCCGCCGCAATGACGCATGAAGGCAGCACCGCCGGCGCCTTCAGCCGCGAGCGTATGGTGGTGTCTTCCAAAAACTCGTCTGCCGACCGGCTGAGGTAATTGATCAGGCCTTCCAGCGTGTCGTATTCCGGATTGATGGCCCAGACGATTTCGTCCAAGGATCGCGCCATCTCCCGGGCGGTGGTGGATATCTTCCGGGTGTTGGCGCGGTATTCCCGCTCCCCACCCTTTTCGGACTCGTCGCTCAACATTGTGATCTGGGTCAGGCTGCAACCCAGATCATCGTGAATGTCCCGGGCGATGCGCGCCCTTTCTTTTTCCAGCGAGTTTTGCACTTCCAGCAGCGCCAGTTTGCGTCGCAGTTTTTTCCAGGACATGTAACGCGCCGTGCCGCCCACAATGCCGATGGTGGCCAGCGCCGTCAGCCCCAGAAACCACTTGGTCTGCCAGAAATGCGGCAGCAATTCCAGTGCAATGGCCGTTCCGGTTTCGTTCCAGACACCATCATTGTTGGACGCTTTGACGTGGAAGCGATAGTGGCCCGGGTAAATGTTGTTATAATGCGCCAGCCGGCGCGTGCCCGCGTCAATCCAGTCCGAATCAACTCCCTCCAGTTTGTATTTGAAATGGTCCTTTTCAGGCGAGGAAAAGCTGAGCGCGCCATATTGAAATTCTAATTCCCCGCCGCCGTGGGGCAGGGTGATGGCAGACTGGTCGTCTGCCAGAACCGCGTTGTTTCCGTTTGAGTTTTGCGCCACCACCCATCCTTTCTCCATCTCGATTCTTTTCTTGTCGGCAATAATTTGTTCTATGAAGACAGGCGGGGGAATATCATTCAACTTGAGATTGGGATTCGCGACAACCAAACCTTTGGTCGTCGGAAACCAAAGCCTCCCATCCCGCGCCTTCCAACCGGCCGGTTTGGCCACCCCGTTGCATTGCGCGCTTTCCATGCCGTCCGCTTTGCCGTAGGCGATGCAGGAGACGATTTCCGCCCGGCCCAGATCAAGGTTGTCCAGGTCCTTTTTATGAATGCGAAACACTCCCTTGTAACAGCTCATCCCGAGCCAGCCATGGTCATCTTCCAGTATCTCGAGAATGCGATCACTAAACAGCCCCTGTTGCATGGTATAGGCGGTAAACCGGCCGCTCTTGTACCGGTTCAGTCCGCCGCTTTCAGTGCCGATCCAGAGTGTTTGTTCTTTATCTTCGTAAAGGGCGTTTACAACATTGTCGGAAAGCCCCTCCTTGAGGGTGAAGTTGACAACAGATCCATTTTCCCACCGGCTTAACCCTTTTTCTGTGCCGAACCACAACCTGCCCGCATGATCTTCGCAAATGGCCCTGATGCTGTCTCCGGGAAGACCGCTGTTGGCGCTGGTATAATTTATGAATTTCCCGTTTTTCAAACAGCTTAACCCCTTGCTGGTGCCGAGCCAAAGGTTGCCGGATCGGTCTTCGTGGATGAGATTTAATGCGGCCCCGATCAATCCGTCTTTCTCGGTGTAATAAGAAAATTGTCCATCCTTGAAACGGCTCAGACCGCCAGTGAATTCCGCTCCCACCCAAAGGCTGCCGTCCCGGCCTTCGCAGGTGGACAGGACCAGGGGGAATGAAAGCCCGTTCGCAGGGCCGTAAACCGTCACTTTCCCGTCTTTTAACTGATCCAACCCGCCTCCCCATGTGCTGACCCACAGGCTGCCCGTCCGGTCTTCCAAAACGGACATGACGT
>CAZLEE010000289.1:0-3867 GCA_964558455.1 uncultured Verrucomicrobiota bacterium
GCAACGGCTCGATGCCGAGGTTATCCTTGGTGGCGTCCGGTTCGACCTGGGCGGCAAGTTTGAGGAACAGGCGCAGTTTGCAGATTTCCACCGCCTCTTCCATGATGTCCACGCCAAACAGGTTATTCAGGATGATGCTTTTGAAAATGAAATAGCGGCGGCTGGGGTGCGCGGTCACACGCAGCAGGATGTCGCGAAAATCGGAAAATTTTTCAGGTCGGTGTTTTTCGCCGGAGCGGTCGAGTTCGGCCTTGAATGCCTCCATGCGGTCGAGACACGCCTCGTAAAGCGGCTCCAGGATGTTGAGCGCGGCAAATAGAAACGCGCCCGAACCGCAGGTCGGATCAAGAATGGCAATCTTTTCGATCGCATGCCAGAAGGCGCGGAGCAGATCCGGCCCTTCGCAATTCTCAATCACGTCTTGTGCGAACTGGCGGATATCGAGATTCAGGGTGATTAGCCCGTTGATTTCGCGGACTTCGCCACCTGCGAGTTTGGCCCGGATTTCCTCATAGCGTTGCCGCCGCGCCACGACTTCACGCCAGATTTCGGTGGGCAGGGCCAATTCGCTGGACGCAAGTTTGTTCCATCCGTCGCGCTTGGACACGTCTTTTATCCCGGCCTCGATTTCCTTCGGAAGCGCGATTTCGGTGCCTTTTTTGACCGCATAATAAATGTAGCGGTCGGGATTTTCGCGGAGCAAATCCCAAATCACGGGGCCGTTTTGATTTTCAAAGGCGATTTTGCACTTGGGCCGGGCCGCATCGAAAAGGTACGGGAGGACGGTGTTTTTCCCGATGTATTCGGTGATGTCCTCCTTGGTGTAATACGCCCCCATTTGTTTCTGGTTGATGTATTTCTCGAAGATGTAGCCGAGGACATCAGGGTTGATCTCGTTGTCCGCGCGGAGCGGGCGCTCGTCCAGGTGCCATTGGTATTGATCGAAATAATCGAAGACGCGCTCGAAGGCTCTGTCGGGAATCTGGATGACCTTGCCGTAGCGTTCGGGCCTCTCAAGGTCATGCACGTCGAACAAGCCGCCGTTGAGATACGGGATGTTGCCAAGCAGCTTTTCGAGGTCCGGCGCGCGGTCTTTTCGCCGTTTGCCGAAGCCTTCGTGGAACAGGCGCAGCAGGAAGTAGCGGTAAAACGTATAGAATTTATCCTTCCCTTGTTCCTTTTTGCAACGATCCAGACGATTGCGAAGGTAGTCGTGGTCGCCGTCGAGGAAACCCTTGCGTTGGATGAAATAGACGAACATCAGGCGATTGAGCATGACCGACGCGTACCACTCCCGGTCAGCCACTTCACCGATGCCGTCAATGAATTTCAGAAAAGCTTTCCGTTGCGTGTCGAAGTCACGGTAGAACGCCTTGGTGATACGCTCAATGTCGAACGCGGCACGTACACGCCCGGCCATCGTGATCGTGAACAATTCGCCTTTTTCCTCTTCTTCGAGCGAAACGTAGAGAATTTGCAGCTTCTGGAGCAGGGAATCGCCGGGTTGGGTGCGATTAAAGTCGTGCTTGCGGGCGGAGAGCGGGCGGCCAGGCTCGCGGCGCACCCACATCCAGGATTGTTGGCCGAAGTCCTGGGTGGCAAATACGATGAGATGCTCAAAACTGGTCTGGGTAAGGGCGCGGTCGAGCTTCAGCCGCGTGGTGTGATCTGGCAGGCCCCCGTCCGGGCTGGCACAAAGCCACGCGGTGAAACCGCGCTTCTCGGCGACCGCAGTGAAGGTGAAATCGGTTTCCCCTGCGCGCATCGTGAGCATTTGGCGGCACGGCTCCCATCCGAGTTCCTCGACAAACAACTTGGTAAGATTGCCGCTTTGCAGCAGGGGCCGTGCGCGTTGAAAGTCGAATGGCATACGTCAATCTCTGCGGATGCCCAGCGAGCAAATGATTTCGGGTTCGCGGGTTTGGGGATCGTCCTTGGGAACGCAGAGCCGGTCTTCCTCGTGGAGTGAGAGGACGAGGGTGACGAGTTTTTCGTCACTGACACCGGCGCGGAGTTCACGGTTGAGCAAATCGCGGGCAGCCTCGGTCAGCGGCGACTCGTAGATTTCGTCAATCGCCTGATGGAGCGGTTTGATGTCGAACAGGCTGTCCTTCACATGGGACGCGTAGTCCTTGAGCCGCTCATAGATGCGACGGCGCGCACTGGAGGGTTTGCCGAGCTGGCCGCCAGTGGTGATTTGTTCTGTCTGGATGCCGCCAATGGCTTTTTGCACGAGCGGATGGTGATTGACCAGGCGCGGGAGCGTGGGTGTGGCCGGTTCGCACGCGGCGGCGCGCAAGATTTCGTGCTGGCTCTCCGTCACGGTGCGACCTTCTTCGTCCACCCAGGCGAGGGCGTCGTTGCCATCGGCGGTGCGGACGTAAACCATGACGCCGGAGGCGGGCTGAGGGCCAGCCGCGCCAGCGGGTTTGGCAGGAATTGCGGATAGGGCCTTTGTCGAGAAGATGACACCGGGAAGATCGGGAATGGTCTTTTTGAGCGACGGATCAGCGTCGCAGGCATTTTTCCAAATCTGGTAAGCCAGCGACGCGAGATCCACTTCGTCATCCGCCGGGTCGTCCAGGATGCCGGATTTTTCCGTGAAAAGATCGCGGATGACGGTGTCGTTTTTTTCGTCCTCGAAAAAGGTCTCATCTGTGCCGACAACTTCGGCGTTTTCGTGGAGGCGCTGGCGGACGCGCGACCGAAGGCGGATGAGGCGCTCGACGCCCTCGGCCGGGAGAAACGAGTAACAGAGAATCTCCTCTGCTTTTTGGCCGATACGATCCACGCGGCCCGCACGCTGAATGAGGCGGATGATGGCCCACGGCAAATCGAAGTTCACGACAATGGCGGCGTCCTGGAGGTTCTGACCTTCGCTGAGAACATCGGTGGCGACCAGCACGCGGAGTTCTTCGGCGGGCGAAATGTAGTTGGGCGAGCCTTTGTCCTGTGCCCTGTTGCTGTCGGGGCTAAAACAGCGGGCGTAGTAGGATGGATCGTCGGTGTCACCGGTGACACCGGCCATCTGCTCAATCCCACGTGCCTGTAATTGGTCCGCAAGGTAGGAAACGGTGTCGGCAAATTGGGAGAAGATGACGATTTTCTGACCGGGATGCTTTTTCGTCACGAGTTTGTGGAGTTCGGCCAGCTTGTGATCCTGGTCCGGCTGCCAGTGGCCCGCGAGTTCAAGGATGGAGAAAAGCCGTTGTGCGTCCTGCCGTAGATGTTGAGCGAGGTCTTCGATAAAGACGTCGGAGCGCAACCAATCAAAATTACGGGCGTGGTCGCTACGGAGCGTTTGGTAGCCAACTGCTCCGGCTTTGGCAAAATCCGCCAGGGAATTGGCCGTGATCTCTGTTGGCTTTGCTGCGGCGGGTTCGTCCGCACCGAAGAGGGCGCTGTCGCTGTCGTGATCCTCGGCGCGGGTATCGAATAACGCGGAGTCCTGCGTGCCGATGGGCAGAGGCAGGCCATTCTCCAGCGCGTGCAAAAAGATATAATTTCGCAGGATGTGGCGGCGCACGGAAATGAGGAACGAATGGCCACTGCTTTCCAACCGCTTGAACAGATTGGTCCGGCAGAAGCCGATGAGACGCTTGCCGGCGCGGGAAAGGTTGTCCATCACTTCGGCTTCGTCCTGCGACGGTGGCACGTCGGGTGAAGGCTTGAGGTAATTGGCCAGGCCGTAGCGGGGCAGATGCAGCATACGGACGGTGTCAACCACCTTGTCGGAATAGAGCCGCGCGTATTGGTCGTTCGGGTCGCTGTCACGAATCCGAAAGGTGAGGGTCTTCGGCTGGCGCTTGGGGAAATGAAAACGGCTGCCGCCTTCAAGGATGAGGAATCGGCGGTCCTCCTTGGCTT
>CAZLEE010000290.1:0-3823 GCA_964558455.1 uncultured Verrucomicrobiota bacterium
ATCGCTCACCAAGCACTACCCATTGAGTAAGGTTGCGTCAATAGGATAGCCAGACTGACCGGTTTTGTCAGATGAGATTTGGCTCTCGAATAAGAGTCACTCAGAATCTTCAAACAAATATCCGTTTCGGTCATTCAGGGGCTTGTTTTGTGGTTTGAAATTGACCCAAAGAACCTCCACGCGGGTACCCTTTGTGGCATGATTTGTCCGGCTCGGACCGACAATCTTGTGCCAGCGGGGCGCGGAATACAGTTCGTCCATCAGGGAACACTGGTAATTTGAAATCGCAACCATACCTTTGACTGCGTTGAGCGCTTTGGCTAATTCGCAATGTTGCGAGTCGGTCATTTCATGACCGTATGCTTTTGAATCGCCCCTCGTTGCGTGGACATAAGGGGGATCGCAATAAAACAAGGTTTCCGGTGAATCGTAGAGCCTGATCACGTCATTTGCCGGCCGGTTCTCAATCTGCACGCGCAAAAGGCGGTCTGCGATTTCCGGCAGCATTTCAACCCCGCCCAACCATCGGCTGATGACGCCGCTCATGCCGGCGCGGCTGGTGTTTTTGCAATTGGCCCAGCGGCCAACCGTGGCGGTTTGCGCCAACCCCGTGCGGACTTGGCGGGCCCGGATATAAAAGCGGCGGGCGCGCTCAAGCGCGGAAAGGTCGGGATCAAGCACGCAGGCCAGCGCGAATTCCTCGCGGGAAAAAGGGGTCAACCCGATCGCCTCAACCAACTTTGATTTGTGATCCCGGAGAACTTTGAAAAAATTGCAAACCTCGCCATCAAGATCATTATAGGTTTCGACCGGGGACGGCGAGCGGTTGAGCAGCACGGCGGCGGACCCCGCAAACGGTTCACAATAATGGTGGCAACGCGGCAGCAGCGGAAGAAGCCAGGAAAGATGGGAAAACTTGCCCCCATACCAGCCAAACGCGATCAGCTTTTTCTCGTTGAGCCTCGAAACCGACGGCGGCCTGCCATTCCGGCGGCGAACGACACCGTTCGTTGAATCGGGCGTTTCAATGAGAGGTGCCGGCGCCATTATCATACCTAGGGTCGATAATACGGAATCCACCAAAGGCCGCAAACTAAATCGGGGAAAACCCACAACGTCACAGGCGATCAAATGAACCCCTGACTTTTTAGGTGTTCGAACTGACAAGGATTCCTTGTGAGTTGCCTCCGGCGTGTGTTGTTGCGTCAACCAGCACCACGCCGCCCCTCCGATTTAGCCTTGGTTGCTGGCGGCTTTCTTTTTGCGGGATTTGTTGTAGGCTTGCCAAATGGTCTGATAGCGAAAGTTTGAAGTCACATGACCGGAAAATTCATCAAAATCGGCGGCGCGCGCCAGCATAATCTCAAAAACCTGAGTCTCACCATCCCCCGCGACAAGTTGGTCGTCATCACCGGCTTGAGCGGCTCCGGCAAATCGTCGCTTGCCTTTGACACCATTTACGCCGAGGGGCAGCGCAAGTACGTTGAGTCCCTCTCGGCTTACGCCCGCCAGTTTCTTGACCAAATGGAAAAGCCGGAGGTCGATTTTATTGAGGGATTGTCCCCTGCCATCGCCATCGAACAGCGCAGTTCGGGCGCGAATCCCCGTTCGATCATCGCCACCACCACGGAAATTTACGATTATTTGCGTCTGCTTTTCGCCAACGTCGGCCAGCCCCATTGCCCGGATAGCGGCGAGCCGATCACGCAACAGACGACGAGCGACATCGTGGATAAAATTCTCGCGTTGCCGCCCAAAACGCGCGTGATGCTGCTGGCCCCGGTGGTCAGCGGCAAGAAGGGGGAGTTCCGTGATGTGATCGAAAGGCTCGCCCGCGAAGGCTTCGTGCGGGCGCGGGTGGATGGCGGATTGGTTGAGTTGAGCAGCAATGTGCGGGTGAAGCTGGACCCGAAACAACGCCACACCATCGAGGCCGTCGTGGACCGGCTGGTGATCGACGACAAAATCCAGATGCGCCTGAGCGATTCGGTGGAGACGGCGTTGAAATGGGGCGAAGGGCGGATGCTCTTGTTGCAACAGCCGCCCGGGGCGGATGGGGCGGCTTGGGCGGAATCCCTTCAATCCAACCACAATTACAGTCCGGCGACGGGCCGGAGTTTTGAAACGCCGACGGCCAAACATTTTTCATTCAATTCGCCTTTTGGGGCTTGCCCGGTTTGTCACGGCCTTGGTCAAAAGATGATTTTTGACGAGCATCTCGTTGTGCCCGATGCCGAGAAATCCCTGGAAAAGGGGGCGGTGCTGCCGTGGCGGCGGGGCAACAAGCGGATGATCATTTATTACAAGGCCCTGCTGCGCGGCATGGCCAGCCAGTATGGACAAAGCCTGGAAACGCCCTGGAAGGATTTGCCGGAGGATTTCAGGGACAAATTGATGCGCGGCACCGGAACCGAGGAAGTTACTTTCAATTTCTGGCGGGCGGGACAGACGAGCAAAACAAAAAAACCTTTTGAAGGTGTGCTGCCCAATTTGGGACGCCTCTACGTCGAAAGTGAAAGCGAGTTTACCAAGAACCGCCTGAAGTCGTTCATGAACCCCCAGCCGTGCGACGCCTGCGACGGACGGCGGCTGAAACCGGAAATCCTGGCTGTGACCATCGGCGGCGCGGAGGCCAGCCTGCGTTTCAAAGGCAAAACCACCAAGCCTCCGGGCCTTTCCATCATGGACGTCTGTGAAATGTCGATTGATCGGGCGGACGAATTGTTTGCCACATTGAAATGGACCGATTTCCAGCAAAAAATCGTGGCGGAAGTCATCCGGGAAATCCGGGCCAGACTGGGATTTTTGAGAAACGTCGGGCTGGGTTATTTGACGTTGAATCGCGAGAGCGGGACGCTCAGCGGCGGCGAGGCCCAACGCATCCGGCTCGCCACCCAAATTGGGGCGGGGCTGGTGGGCGTTCTTTATATTCTGGATGAGCCGAGCATCGGCCTGCACCAGCGCGACAACGAGCGTTTGCTCAAGTCGCTGGAGGACTTGCGCGACCTGGGCAATTCCGTCCTGGTGGTGGAGCACGACGACGAGACCATCCGCCGGGCGGATTATGTGCTTGACCTGGGGCCGGGGGCAGGCGTGCGCGGAGGCGAATTGGTCGCCGCCGGCACGGTGGCGGAGATTGAAGCCAATCCCCATTCCCTGACCGGCCAGTATCTGAGGGGCGATTTGAAAATCGCCATCCCCAAAACGCGCATCAAGCCGTCGCCGGAACGGGGCTGGCTGGAGATTGTGGGCGCGACCGAAAACAACCTGCAAAACATCACGGCGCGCATTCCACTGGGCACGTTGACCGCGGTGACCGGGGTAAGCGGTTCGGGCAAAAGCACGCTGGTTGATGATATTCTGCGCCGGGCCTTGTTCCGCAAATTCTACGGCTCGAAGGAACAGCCCGGCAAACACCGGCTCATCCGCGGATTCGAGTTGCTTGACAAGGTGATAGTCATCGACCAGACGCCGATTGGCCGGACGCCGCGCAGCAATCCGGCCACATACACGGGGATGTTCAACCAAATCCGCGATCTTTTTGCCAAGCTGCCCACGGCCCGCATACGCGGCTACGAGGCGGGCCGATTCAGTTTCAACGTCAAGGGCGGGCGTTGCGAGAAATGCCAGGGGGACGGCCTGATCAAAATTGAGATGCATTTCCTCCCGCCCATCTATGTGACCTGCGAGGCGTGCGGCGGGCGGCGTTACAACCGTGAGACGCTGGACATTAATTACAAGGGTATGAACATCGCCGACGTACTCGGCATGACGGTGGACGAGGCGGTGACATTCTTCCGCGCCATCCCGAAAATTTATGATC
>CAZLEE010000291.1:0-3768 GCA_964558455.1 uncultured Verrucomicrobiota bacterium
ATACAAAAATGCTGATTTTATTGGTACTATTTTGAGTTTTCAAACAGGCTCTTAGCCTTCAGGTGATATGAATTCCACCCTCCGCGAGGCGAATCAAGCCGACAAGATTGTTCACTTATCATCCCTTGCCGAAAACGTTTCGGTCACGCACCGGACTGCATAAGGGAACGTGCATCATGAATTCATTACTGTCAAATGACACGATCACGATTTTGTGCTGACGGTCTTTTATTCAACCGCCGCTTTGGTATTCACCAGTTGATTCAATGGAGTTGGACTTGAATGGGCGATTCGGGCAATGCGAAAAGCGGGTGGAAAGCGGTTCTGGCACGTTTCCAAGTGGGCCACGGAGCTTTGCAGCGTGTGAGCGTCAAAACGCTTGCTAAACGCGATTGCGCCCGCTGGCGATGTATATTCAAGTCGCGCGTGAGGGAAACGGGCTGGAATCGCCTGCTCGTGCAGCGGCGTTTGGAACATGCTAAAAATGAGTGCAACAGAGTGCAACACTTGGAGTGCGTTTCTGTGCGCTTTTAATACAAATCGTCCAACCCACTGAAAACACTGGTTTTACACGTATTCATGCGCCTTTCGAGCATGTTTGCGTTGCCGTCACGAAAGGCTTAAAAACGCTTTCGTAAAGCGTTTGTCTCCGGTTCGAATCCGGCAACTGGCTCCATTTTCCACTCCCAAATAATCACGGCTGGGGTCTGGCGTATCGCGCCGATATGATCTTCAGAAATTCGCGGGCGGCGCGACCGGGCGGACGCCGCTTGGGCCAGAAGGTCGTGATCGTGCGCTTGGGCTTCGGCGCCTGCAGCGGACGATACGCCAGCGTGTTGGCCCGGTCCTGTCGCACCGCCATCGCCGGGATCAGGGAAATACCCAGGCCCGCCCGCACCAGCGATTGAATCGTCTCCAACTGGGCGCTGCGAAAACCGATGAAGGGATGCAGATTGCGCTCCCCGCAGAAACCCAGCACTTGATCCCCCAGGCAATGCCCTTCCTTCATGACAATGAGCCGTTCGCCCTCCAAATCGGCCGCGCTCAACATCCGTTTGCGCGTCAGCGGATGGCCCGTCGGCAACGCGAGCAGCAATTCTTCGCTAAACAATTCCTTTACCTCCAGACGCTCGTCTTGAATCGGCTTGCTGGCCAGGGCAAAGTCGATTTCATAGGCGTTCGCCAGCCTGAGCAGACGCGCGGTCGTGTCCTCCTGCACCACGATCTCCACGCCCGGAAATTTTTTGGTGAACTCCGCCAGCACTCTCGGCAGAAGATACGGCGCGATGGTGGGCAGCACGCCCAGCGTCAAGGTGCCGCACAGCAAATCGTGCGCGTCAATCGCCTCGCGCTTTGCCGCTTCCACTTCCTCCAGAATGCGGTCGGCGCGGCTCAGAAACGCCTCGCCATGCGGCGTCAGCTTCGCCTCGCGTTTCATGCGGTCAAAGAGCCGCCCGCCCAATTCTTCCTCAAGTTTTTGTATCTGCTGGCTGAGCGAAGGCTGCGAGACATGGCACTGCTCCGCCGCCCGGGTGAAGTTCCTCGTGCGCGCCACCGCAACCACATAACGGAGTTGCTGCATTTCCATAGGCTGGCCCTATGATAACAAGAGGAAAAAAGTATTTTAACAATGATTCTGGAACTGTTCTACTGCCCGCTTACGAACAAATAAATTTATGTCTGGGAAACCCGAAATCATGACTACCACGGGTGGCAATCCCGTGGCCGATAACCAGAATTCCATCACCGCAGGCCCGCGCGGCCCCCTGCTGATGCAGGATTATCAACTGCTCGAAAAGCTCGCCCACCAAAACCGCGAACGCATCCCCGAACGCACCGTCCACGCCAAAGGCTCGGCCGCTTTTGGCGCTTTGACCATCACGCACGACATCTCAAAATATTCCAAGGCGGCCGTGCTCAAGAAGGGCGCGAAAACCGAGGCGCTGCTGCGCTTCTCCACCGTGGCCGGCGAACGCGGCGCGGCTGACGCCGAGCGCGATGTGCGCGGTTTCGCCCTCAAGTTTTACACGACCGAAGGCAACTGGGACCTGGTGGGCAACAACACGCCCGTGTTTTTCGTCCGCGATCCGCTCAAATTCCCCGATTTCATCCACACCCAGAAACGCCATCCCAGATCCAACATGCGCAGCAACACGGCCATGTGGGATTTTTGGTCGCTCTCGCCGGAATCCCTGCACCAAGTCACCATTCTCATGTCCGATCGCGGCTTGCCCAAAAGCCTCCGCCACACGAACGGCTACGGCAGCCACACTTACAGCCTCATCAACGCCCGCAACGAACGTTTCTGGGTCAAGTTCCACTTCAAAACCAAACAGGGCATCCAGTGCATGACCAATGCGGAAGCGAACGCCATCGTCGCCAAGGATCGCGAAAGTTCGCAGCGCGACTTATTTGAATCCATCGAACGCGGTGAATTCCCCAAATGGCGTTTCTGCATCCAAATCATGCCCGAGAAGGACGCCGAAACTTATCGCTGGAATCCCTTTGACCTTACGAAAGTCTGGTCGCATAAGGATTACCCGCTGATTGATGTGGGCGAATTGGAATTGAATCGCAACCCGGAGAACTATTTCGCCGAGGTGGAACAATCGGCGTTCAGCCCGTCGAACATCGTACCCGGCATCAGCTTTTCGCCGGACAAAATGTTGCAGGCGCGCATCTTCTCATACGCGGATGCGCACCGCTACCGCCTGGGCACCCATTATGAAATGCTCCCCGTCAACCGCCCGAAAGTTCCCGTCCACACCTACAACGCCGATGGCCCCATGCGCTTCGACGCCCCCAAAAGCTCGGACGCCTATTATGAACCCAACAGCTTCGGCGGTCCGGTGCAGGACCCCCGTTTCGCCGAACCGCCGTTGAAAATTTCCGGCGACGCCGACCGCTACAATCACCGCGACGGCAATGACGATTACACCCAGCCGGGCGACCTTTTCCGGTTAATGTCTCCCGGGCAAAAGCAACAGCTTTTCAGCAACATCGCCGCAGCCATGAACGGTGTGCCGGAGGAAATCGTGCGGCGTCAACTCGGTCATTTTCACAAAGCCGACCCGGCCTATGCCGAAGGCGTGGCCAAAGCGCTCAATATACAATATGTTGCCCAAAAATCCGCCTGATCAGGCGCCACGAGAGAGGGATGCGTCCGGCAAGGAACCAATCGCCCCGGCGATTGGTCCGGTGCCGCTGCCATTCAAATACAAATTATGCAAAATCGAGTCAGTGAAGCTGAAGAAAAGCGCTACGCCGAGTTGCAGTCAATGGCGATTGAATTCGCCCGCAACGGTGAAACGGAGTCGCTGGCCCAAATGCTCGATCACGGTCTGCCCGTGAATCTGGCCGATGCCAAGGGTAACTCCCTGCTCATGCTCGCAAGCTACAACGGCAACCTGGAAACCGCGAGAATGCTGCTCCAACACGGCGCGGAAGTGGATCGCAGGAATGATCGCGGCCAGACCCCGCTGGGCGGCGTGGCATTCAAAGGTTACGGGGAAATCCTCGCCTTGCTGCTGGATTACAACGCCAACATTGATGCCGACAACGGCGGCGGGATGACCCCGCTCATGTTTGCCGCCATGTTTGGCCGCGGCAAAGTCGTCGAACAACTCAAAGCCCGCGGCGCGTCACTCCAGCTTCGCAACCGTCTGGGTTTGTCCGCAAATTTCATGGTCCGCGTCCAACAATGGATGGCGCGCCTTTTCGGAAAACCCCGGACCGCCACCGGGCCGCATCCCGCCAAAACCTGAGAAA
>CAZLEE010000292.1:0-3656 GCA_964558455.1 uncultured Verrucomicrobiota bacterium
TGGAATGTTTGACCGTTTGCAAACATCAATGGGTTCGCTGCCATTATTGACTGTCGGGAGATTTTTCCGCGATAATCGCGCTGTCTGAAAATGCACATTTTTCACTGTCCCAAACTATTGTCCCTGCTCCTGGTCCTTGGCGCCTTGTCAGCTCCGGCCCAGACAGGCAATCATGTCACCTTCAATTCAAACAATGTCCTGGTCATCAATGGACGGGAAGTTTTCCCCATAGGATTCACCCTCGGGCCGCCGCCCGGGGCCAAAACTCCCTCAGGCAAGAACGGCTTGCAGGAACTCGCGGATGCCGGAGGCACCTTCATCCGAACCGGCACGGAGGGAAAAGATTGGAATGAACAAACCTTCGCCAGCGAGCAGAAATGGGAGGATGCCGCCGCCCATTGCGGGCTTTATTGCTGGCCGTACCTGCGGGAGCTGGCCACCATCGGCCAGCACGAGAAGAAACGGGAAGCGCTGTTGCGCCGGGTGGTCAACCAATTCAAAAACAATCCGGGCTTGGGCATGTGGAAAGGCGCGGACGAGCCGGAATGGGGCAAGGTCAAAATCCCTTCAATCATCCGGGCGCGGAATGTCATCCGCGAATTGGACGCCAATCATCCCATTGTCATTATCCAAGCTCCACGCGGCACCGTAAAAACCCTTCAGCCTTACGATACGGCCTGCGACATTATCGGCACAGACATCTATCCCATCGGCTATCCGCCGGGCGGTCATTCGCTGCTGACCAACAAGGAAATCAGCATGGTGGGAGATTACACCCGGACCATGATGGAGGTCAGCCAGGGCCGGATGCCGGTCTGGATGACCCTGCAAATCGCGTGGAGCGGCGTGGTGCAACCAGGCAAAACACTTCGTCTCCCGACCTTTCCCCAGGAACGTTTCATGACCTATCAGGCCATTATCAACGGCGCGCGCGGTCTGATATATTTTGGCGGCAACCTGGCAAAAGCCATGTCGCCGGAAGATGCGGCGCTGGGTTGGAACTGGACCTTCTGGGATCGCGTCCTGCAGCCGGTGGTTGAGGAAGTGGGCAACCACAGTCCGCTCGCCCCTGCCCTGGTCGCGCCGGTTTCCAAGCTTCCAATCAAAGTCAACAACGGGCAAGGCCTTGAGTTCTGCGTGCGCGAGGTTGGTCTGGATTTATACATCCTGGCCTGTAAACGCGAAGGAGCGACGCTCAACGTCGAATTCACCAACCTGCCCTTTGCCGACGGCCAGGGTGAAGTGATGTATGAATCCCCGCGCACAATAGAAGTGGCCCACAACAAGTTCACCGATTGGTTCGGCCCATTCGAAGTCCACATCTACCACTTCAAGCGCCTGAATATTTGAGACCAGTCCGGCCGCCCCCAGCCCTTCACATCGTGGAAAACCAGCGTTTGATTGCATTTTCAGGAGGCTGGCCTGCCAGCCGTAGCGCGAAGATCGGAGGCTGGAGCCAGTTGCCGGACTTGAACCGGCGACCGACGGTTTACAAAACCGTTGCTCTACCACTGAGCTAAACTGGCTAACTAACTTATAATAAACAACTTACAGCCATTAAATAAATTCGCAAAAATAAGCTTGTCACCCGTTTTTGTCACCCTATAATGCAGGAATGGAATTAAGCTCTGTATCAGCAAAGCTCTCTTACCGCCATGTGGGCGAAAACCTGTATCGGCGCGAATCATCTGGCGTATATTACGCTTTGATCAAAAAGGGTGGCAAGCAGTTTCGCCGCTCTCTCAAAACGAAAGACCTTGGACTTGCCCGCCGTCGCTTAAACGACTTGCGCGAAGAAGTGTCCAGTTTGGTGAGTCATGACGCCGGGGGCCTAACGTTTAGAATCGTCGCTGATCGTTGGCTTGCGAGCGTTCGCCATACAGTGAAGGAAAGCACCGCCAAACGTCGCCAATTGTGCCTTAACGCCCTCGCTCCGTTCTTTGCCGGTCAAAGTCTCCGAAACATTACGCCGACGCATTGTGAACGCTGGGTGACGCAACGCGGCGAATCTATTTCGGCCAGCAGCTTCGCGCAAGAACTGGACGCAATGCGAGCCGTTTTTGAATACGCCAAAGCCCAGGGCCTACTTCTCCGCAACCCGGCGCAATCCATCAAACGCAAGCGGTTATTGCCCGCAAAAATCGAAGTGCCGTCGCGTGAACAGTTTTTGGAACTGGTAAAAGCCATCCGCTTTTCTGACGGACGGGCGCAGAGCCAAGCCGTCGCCAAAGCCGGGGCGGACATGGTGGAAATCCTCGCCTATTCTGGTTGCCGACTGGACGAAGCCCGAAATTTGAAATGGGAAGATGTTTCATTTGAGCGCGGTTCAATCACCGTCACTGGCGGCGAACAAATGACCAAGAATTACGAAGCGCGAACAATTCCCATGACCGCCGCCCTAGCGAATATACTGTCCCTGCTCCACTCGGAAACAAAACCCACGGCGGGTAGTTTTATCGTGACCATTAAAAGCGCAAAAAAGTGCCTTGCGACAACGTGCAAAAAACTTGGCTTTCCCCTTTTTACCCATCACGACTTTCGACATTTCTTCGCAACATCATGCATTGAAAGCGGCGTGGATATTCCCACAATCAGCAAATGGCTTGGACACAAAGACGGCGGCGCACTGGCCATGCGAGTTTACGGCCATCTCCGCCAGGAACACAGCTTCGCCCAAATCAAGCGCGTAACGTTTGGCGTTGAACCAACTGAAAATGTGGTCAAGCTGGCTAATGTGTCAGCTTGAACAGTCGGCGCACAATGCGGACTTGCCGCCGCCACCCCGCCCCTGATAACGTGCGGGCCTGATGTCAGCAAATTTCGAGGATGCCTTTGCGCGGGTTAAAGAATTGGCCGCAGAGTTCAAGGCCAACGAACGCTTTTATCTCTCGCCACAGTATCAGGAGGCCGAAGCCCGCCGCGACTTCATCGACAAGTTTTTGATTGCGCTCGGGTGGGACGTGAACCACGACACGCAGAAAAATCCTTACGAACAGGAGGTCAAAGTCGAGCGTAAGGAACACGGGATTTCGCAACGCCGCGCCGATTATGCTTTTTACCTCGCGCCAAATTACCGCGACGTAAAATTCTACATCGAAGCCAAAAAACCGTATGGCGATATTGCCACGCAGGATAATTATTTCCAGACGATCCGTTATGGCTGGAACAGCAAGACGCCGATTGCCGCCTTGTTTGATTTTGAGCAGTTCGAGATTGTGGATTGCCGTTTCAAGCCGGACTTGGAAACCGCCCTCCAGCGCAATCTAAAGAAATTCCATTTCAGCCAATACGCGGACAAAGAAGTTTTCGCGGAGATTCGGGGAGATAGTTTTGCCGCATGGCTTGCCGCGCGGCCTTTTCTCGTCGCTTATTTTTGACGCTTTCATTCTCGCAAGACCCATCCCAAAGGGTTTCAAATTCAATTGAAAATGTCAAGACAATTGTCTTATCAAAGTCCCCATTGTTGGCAAGGCATTTTGTATGAATGTCGCAATCGGAATCGGGGCTATCGGACGCATTTGCGCGGGTTGTCAAAAAACACCGCGAGCGGAAGGCGTTTAGCCGTGCGGCCTTGGCGGAACGGGCGGGACTGCATCAAACGTGTCACCGGGCGGTTGAAAACCGGCCACTCGCGGGCACTTCAAAACCGGCCACTC
>CAZLEE010000293.1:0-3642 GCA_964558455.1 uncultured Verrucomicrobiota bacterium
CGTCAAACTCTGGGAGTCTCTCCAGCAGAGCTGGAGGATTTATTGGGTATTAAGTAACTACTTGTAATACTTTTGTGTCTGAAGGGTCTGCCGGCCGGCGCTTGTCCGTCCGCCGTAAAATATTTCGCCGCCAAGGCATTGCCGGGCGCTTCGGGAAGCGTGTCGTGGTCGCGCCGGTCCGCCTGCGGCTTTTGTCTTGCACTATTGGAAATTTCCCAAAGACTCCGCTGTCGGGACGGTTTGGCTGACCCGGAGTTGACCCGGAAGAACTTGCCCAAGGGTGAAGATGCAGCCAATCTTCCGCAATCTATGAAACGCAAGTTTCCAATTATCATTGTGATTTTGGTTGTCGTCGCCGCGGCCTTCTTTTATGCCGCCCGCCGGCATGGGGGCGAATTGGTTTTGACCGGCATTGTGACCACCGACGAAGTCATCGTCAGTTCGCAAATCCAAGGCCGTCTGCAACAACTCCTGATCAACGAAGGCGACACCGTGAGCAACGGTCAATTGCTGGCCGTCATCCAGCCGGCCGAGCAGAAAGCCGAGCTGGCTTTTTACACCGGCGGCGCGGAACAATCCTCCGCCCAAATCACCCAGGCGGAAGCCGATTTGCGCTATCAGCAATTGCAAACCAGCAACCTTATCTGGCAGAGCCAGGCCAATCTCGCCGCCATCCAGGCTCAAATCGCCCAGGCAAAGGCCGATCTGGAAAATCTCGACCTCGATTTCAAACGCGAGCAATCCCTCCGCCAACAGGGAGTGGATTCGGTCAAGGAATATGACCAGGCCAGAACCGCTTTCGATGCGGCCAAAGCCCACGTCCAATCCTTGAGCAAACAAGCCATTGCGGCCCAGGCGTCCGTAGCCCTCGCCAAATCCACCGGCGAACAAATTCCCGCCCGTCAGGCCGCCCTCCAAGCTGTGACCGGCCAAAGCGCCGCCGCCTCCGCCCAAAAGGACAAGGCTGAGATCGTCCTTGGCTACACCCAGATACGCGCCCCCATCAACGCCACCGTGGATGTCCGCGCCGCCCTCCAAGGCGAGTTCGTCAGCCCCGGCCAGGGAATCGCCACGCTCATCGACCCCAAAAACCTCTGGGTGCGGGCCGATGTGGAAGAAAGTTATATTGACAAAATCAAGCTCGGCGACACATTCACCGTCCGCCTCCCTTCCGGCGCCACCCGCCCCGGCGTCGTTTTTTTTCGCGGAGTGGATGCCGATTACGCGACCCAGCGCGACGTCAGCCGCGCCAAGCGCGACATCAAAACCTTTCAAATCCGCCTGCGCTGCAACAATGACGACAAAGCCCTGGCCGTCGGCATGACCGCCTCCGTGCTGCTTCCCCTGGACAAACCATGAGCGAATTCGCGGTGGAAGTCGAGAATCTGACCAAGTGCTTCGGCACGTTTTGCGCCGTGGACCATCTGAATTTCAAGGTCGATAACGGCGAAATCTTTGGTTTGCTCGGCCCCAACGGCGCCGGGAAATCCACATTGATCCGGATGTTGACCACCCTCGTCGCCCCCACTTCCGGCGCCGCGCGCGTCAATGGTTTTGATGTAACCCGCAATGCCACCGGCGTCCGCCAATCCATCGGTGTCATCCCCCAGGCCATGACCTCCGACCTCGACCTGACCGCGCAGGAAAACATGTCCATTTTCGGCAAGCTTTACGGAATCCCCGGGGAGAAGCGGCGCCGCACCATCAAGGAATTGCTCCGGGCGGTGGACCTTGAACAATGGGCGGACAAACCGGTGCGGATGTTTTCGGGCGGGATGCGCCGCCGCCTGGAAATCGCCCGCGGGCTGGTGCATGAGCCGAAAATATTTTTCCTGGATGAGCCGACCACCGGTCTGGACCCCGTTTCCCGCGTGGCCGTCTGGGAAATGCTGGCAAAATTAAAGCGCGCCCGCGAATTAACCATCATCGTCACCACCCATTACATGGACGAGGCGGACAAACTTTGTGATCGCATTGCCATTGTTGACCACGGCAAATTGGCGGCGTTGGATTCGCCCCTCAAACTTAAAAACTCGATCCCCGGCAAAAACATACTTGAGGTCAGTTTTTCGGACACCCCGCCCGGTTGGGCGGAGACATTGCGCGCCCTGCCGGAAGTGGCTGACATGAAATCCGAGGACAAGTTTTTCCGGCTCTCCTCCAACAACGGCCCCCGCACCGCCGTGGCCTTGATGGAAGCGGCCCGCGAAGCGGGAGTCAGCCTGGCCTCATTGTCCATCCAGAGCACGACATTGGACGACGTGTTTGTGCATTATACCGGCCATCAATTGCGGGACGCCTTGCAAGCCCCCTCCGCCGCCAGCAGTCAATACATATTGCCCCGGTAGTAAACATGAACCGAATTCTCGCCATCATCGAACGCGACCTGCGCCGTTTCCGCCGCAGCCCCACCTTGATGATCATCTCAATGATCATGCCGTTGATGCAGCTTGTCATTCTGGGTTATGCTTTTGGCGGCAAAATCAAAAACATGCACGTCGGCCTGCTGGACCAGGATCACGGGGTCCCCGCCATCAAACTGAAGGAAATGGCGCAAGCTGTGGCCGCCAATGCGCGCACTTTTGAGACGGTGGATTACAGCGACCAGGCGGCGGCGTTGCGGGATTTGCGCACGGGCAAAATAAACGGATTGCTGGAAATTCCGCCGGATTTTTCCCGCAAGGTTCTGGCCGGGGCTAATCCGCATATTGGCGTGGCCGAGGACAACACCGACCAATTTTCCTCCTCCGCCCTGGAAGGGAGCCTCTCCGGGCTGCTGGCTGCCTACAACCAAAAACCCGCCGCAAGCCGGCTCTCGTCCGATGCCTCCCTGTCGGTGGTTGAAGTGTATCCTTACGTCCCCTACATCCAGTTTCTTCTTCCCGGCACCATCAGTCTTGCTATTTTCGTCTCTGCCATGATCGGCGGCGGCATTATTTACATAGATGACAAGGCTCGCGGCCTGCACGAAGGCTACCTCGTCACCCCCATCAGCAAGCTCGAACTCATTCTCGGCTTCACCCTCGCCGGCGCCATCAAGGCCTTTCTGGCGGGGTTTGTGCTGGTCACGATTGGCTCCGTCATCGCCGGCATTCCCGACCCGTTAAACCTGGTCCGACTGGTCCGCATGCTTGTTTTGGTTGCCGTCACCTCTTTGACCCTGATCAGCATGATGTTTTTCCTCATGGTGCGTGTAAACGACCCGTTGGTTCCGCGCGCCGTGTTCGGCGTTTTGAATACCGTTCTGTTCTTTCCCAGTGGCGCGGTTTATCCCACCGAAGCCTTCCCGCCTTGGATGAAAGTCATCACCGCCATCGACCCGTTCACTTACGCCGTGCATGGTTTCAAGCAGTTGTTGCTCAAAAACACCGGCCTCGCCGCCATTGGCTTCGATCTTTTTTATCTGGCGGCCTTTACCTTGATAACCATGGTGGCCGCGACTTTTCTTTTTCGTCGCACATTATGACAAACCGATCATCATTGATGCCGTCATGACCTTCACCGCTTACACATTGCTGGCCCTAAGCTCGCTCTTTGTCATCATGGACCCGATAGCCGCCGTGCCCGCGTTCATCGCCATGACGCCCAACGATTCGCCGGCCACCAAATTGCGCATGGCCCGGCTCGCTTGTTGTGTCGCCG
>CAZLEE010000294.1:0-3604 GCA_964558455.1 uncultured Verrucomicrobiota bacterium
GCCAAGTCAGGCTCGCGTTGGATCAACTGGGTGAGCCACTCGCGCACCAGCGGATGGTCGTCCACGAGAAATACTTTCGTTTTGACGGGGGGATCGGTTTTTTCAGGCTTGGGCCGCAAGGAGTTGGTCATTGTTTTGCACGGGTTCGTTGTGGAATGAGCAGATGACAATCGTGCCGCCACCGGCAGCGCGGCGGATGTCCAGAAATGCGCCGATCATTTTGGCGCGGTAATTCATGATGTGGATTCCCATCCCGCCGTTCGATTCCAGATTGTCGGGGAAGCCGATGCCGTCGTCCTTGACTGTAAGCGTCACCTCATCATCGACCGCGCCCATGCCGACGAAAATGTTTTTGGCGCGGCCGTGCTTGATCGCGTTGTTGATGGATTCCTGGGCGATGCGGTAAAGGTTGCTGCCGGCAACGACGTCGTGGATCAGCACCGGTTCGTCGCAGGCGAAACGGCAGGAGATGTTGTTGCGCGCCTGGACGGAGGCGGTGAGTTCTTCCAGGGCGGAAGCCAGGCCATCGACCTCCAGCCGGACGGGGTAAAGGCCGCGGGCGAGGTTGCGCGCCTGGGAAATGCCTTCGTTGACCATTTCGGCGATGGTTTCCGCCTGGGCTGTTTCGGGAAGTTTTTTGCGTTCCAGCTTGTCCCGCAACAATTCGGAGGCGAAGGCGATGCTGACCATGTGCTGGCACAGGCTGTCGTGCAAATCCTGTCCGATGCGCCGTTGCTCGCGGTCGCTGATTTCGGAGATTTGCTTTTCCATCAGCTTGCGCGAACTGATGTCCGTGTAAACAACCACCCCGCCTTGAATGCGGCCCTGTTCGTCCACCAGCGGGCGGCCCGTCGCGGTCAGCCAAAGCCCGGCGGACGAATCCGTGGCGCGCAAAAACACCTCGGCGCCATCGACAATCTCGCCGTGAATGGCGCGCAACAGGGGGTGTTCGCGGCTGGCGCGGGAGGAAAGGGTCTGCGGCAGGTAAGTTTGATAATGATCGCCTTTTTCCCGGAGATTGCCCGTGCCCAAACCGGCCCGGATCAGGCGGTCGGCGGCGGGATTGGAAAGGAGGATGTTGGCCGAGGCGTCGGCCACGATGACGCCGTCGCCCATGCTGTTGAGGATGGATTGGAGGATGCTGGTTTGCTGGCGGAGGGCGTTTTCGGAGCGGGCGAGGTCGTGGGCGCGTTGTTCGGCGGCGGCGCTGCGTTCGGCCACGCGCTGCTCGAGGGTTTCATTGAGCTGCTTGAGCTTTTGTTCGGCTTCAGTGCGCTCGACGACTTCCGCCTGGAGGGCTTCGTTGGCGCGGGCCAGTTCCCGGGTGCGTTCGCGCACACGGATTTCCAGACCTTCCTGGGCGTGGCGCAGGGCTTGCTCAACCCGTTTGCGCTCGGCCACTTCGGAGGCCAGCACGCCGATGCTGCAAAAGAGGCACAAGCGCTGCGCCGCGTTCCAGACTAGGAGCCAGGGTTTGACAATCGCGCCGGGGTCGAGGGTTTTGGCTCCGTACCAAATGACGGTGGCGACGACCGCCATGGCCACGCCGGACCAGCGCCCGATGAACCACGCCACGAACACAATCGGGATCAGGTAAAAGCCCATCAGCGCAACCATCGGGCCGGTGACGAAGTCGAGTTGCCCGATGTAGAACATCATGACCAGCCCGACCACGAATATAGTGGTGTGCGATCTGCGGCTGAAATATTCCAGAATCTTCATCGGATCAGTGCGCGCTTGAACCGCCACTAAACCCTAAATCGGGCCGGATCGCAATGCAAACCCGCGACCTTCAGAACAGGCGGGCGGGTCAGAAAACGGTAAGCCCGAGCACGACGACAAAAAGGCCAAAAGCCAGACGGATCGTGCTGCCGAACCGGATGCGCTTTTCGGTGGCGGTCGCCCAATTGAGGATGTCCCGCAATCTCCAGGGGGAGATGGTGAACCACATGCCGGCCAACACCAACAGGTAGGCCCAAACCGCGATTACCAACCGCCAGTCGCTGTTCGCCCACCGTTCCGTATCCACCATCAACTTGCCCATGAGCAGCATCAGCACGGCCAGCCCGCGCACGGCCAAAAAGTCCTGCACAAAAAAACAGGAACCGATTCCAACGCAGACGAAGAGCGTAAAGAGCACGGGTTTGAGCGATTCAAAATCCGAGAGCGATTCATTTTTGACGTTGATCAAGAACCAGATGGTCCCGCCGACCATGAAGAGGTATCCCAAAGGCAGGGAGCGCGGGAGTTTGCGCGCCGCATTTTTGAATGCCTCCGGCTTGAGCAGGCCGAACAGGTTGACCGCAGCCACCAGGAGACCCAGCGCAATCGACAGCGTTGAAAGTTTAATATCCATTATCGCCCCGAAAGGAGACACGGAAACCGCCCCGGACGCAATAAGGAAAACCGGGAGCCGGGATGCTTGTTCCCCGAAATCGCACTGTATTTTTCAGTCCCCGTTATTGAAACGACAGGACAAGGGTCTGCTTGTTGGTGATGCCGTTAAGACTTTGACCGGGGTTGTACGTTTTCATTGGCCCCAACGACCACACAATCGCTTCGCCGTTGACCATCAAGGGGGTGGATGAACTGTGTTGATACATCTGGTTCAAAGCGAAATCAAAACACTTGTTGTCATAATTCAGGTCCAAGGTGATGATGTAGGGAGAACCCCATACATCGCGAAGAACGTCATCCGGCCCGATGCCGGGACTTCCGCTCCCATAACCGGTAGCGTTTGTCGTCCCCGCCTTTGCGTTGAAAAACGGTGTTTGCTGCGGATTATAAATATGCAGGCCGGTGGCGCCGTTGCTCTCGGGGTAAAAATTGTCATCCCGCAAAATCGATATCACCTCGGAATTATAATTTTGATAGTTTATTTTCCCCTGCGTCACAATGCTTGGGTAGTTAGCGAACGGTCCGCCATTGAGGACAGGCGTTTTCTGATCAGTGCCAAACGTAAAATCGTTGGAATTCCCGCCACTGGGGGTTTCACTTGCTGCCGCAAACACCGCATTGGAAGAAGCGGGGAGGCGGCTGTACTGGGCGTAGTACTGGTTGATGGAGGCGACCAGATTGACCTCTTCGGTCTGGGTGATTTTCTTCTGGGCATTTTCTTTCGCCTTGGCGAGGGCGGGCAGGAGCATTCCGGCCAGGATGCCGATGATGGCAATGACAACCAGCAATTCAATGAGGGTGAATGCCTGGTTAAAAACACGCGTTGCGGGTATGAACCTCTTCATAGCTTTCCTCCAAGTTAACTGTTTACTTCACGTCTGTCAAACGGCCATGGTGAGATGGTGCGCGGTGCAGGGATTGAACCTGCGACCCCCACCGTGTCAAGGTGATGCTCTACCACTGAGCTAACCGCGCCCCCGCTTTGTTGCAACGTAGGGAATTTGCCCCTGTTTGGCAAGCGCGGAGTTCATTTTAGCCCGCCCCACCCATGAAATTTTTGCCCCCCCCCCGAGGGCGACCGCCAAATCGGGGGAGGCCCGGGAGATTGCGGTCATGATTGGGAACCGGATTCGGGGTTGGGATCGATGCTGGGATTAGGAGTCAGTAACCTCCGGCAGAGCCGGAGGCTTGAAATAGCGTGAACCGC
>CAZLEE010000295.1:0-3592 GCA_964558455.1 uncultured Verrucomicrobiota bacterium
GACAGTCAATAATGGCAGCGAACCCATTGATGTTTGCAAACGGTCAAACATTCCACGGCGGGCGTTTGGCCACGGTCCTGAGGCGATTGGCTTCCTCGTCGCCGATGAATTGTTCCGCCACCGGGTCCCACTTCAACGGCCGTTTCAACTGCATGACTACTCCGCCCAACAACATTGCGCTGACTGACCGGACGGCCACTTCCACGGAGCTTATGGTGCGCTGCCGTGTGCGGATGCATTTCAAAAAGTTGCCCGAATGACTGTTACTGCGGTAAAGATGAACCTCGTCCGGCCGCAACGGTTCACGCGCCAGCTCCGGCGGATATGAAACCAGATTGTCCCGGTCCACTGCGATTCGGCCCAACGTGCCGACAAAACACGCCCCGCCATCACTGCCCACCGGCTCGTCCGGATACGGCTTGCCATAAACCACTGTGCCGCTGGCATATTTGTAACAGGAGTGATCTCCCTCCATAAACAACTCCACCGGCCCGGTCGCATCCGCGTCCGCCGCCCATTGCACAATATCGTAGTGATGCTGGCCCCAATTTAATTGGCCAATGTCAAATCGCGCCGCGCCTGCGTTGCCATCGTAGGGAAACCACGGCATCGGTCCAAGGTAAAGGTCCCAATCCAACCCTTCAGGCACGGCCTGATCCGGCCCAAAGCGTCTTGGCCAGGAAATGGCTCCGCCGTCGCGATAGGCGTAAATTTCCTTCAATTTGCCAATACGTCCGCTGCGCACCAATTCGCAGGCGTGACGAAATCTCCCGCCGTATTCGCTCCGTTGCTGTGTGCCTGCCTGATAGACCCGGCCATAACGCAGCACCGCCGAACGCACGGCCACGGCTTCGGCCAGGGTGACAGCCGAGGGCTTTTCGCAATAGATGTCCTTGCCTGCCTGCGCCGCCATCGCAACCATGGTGCCGTGCCAATGCGCGGGTGTGGCGATCAAAACCGCGTCAATATCCTTGCGCTCCAGCAAAAGACGAAAGTCGTTGTATGATTGACACTTGGCAAATTGGTTGCCATAAACCTCCCGGTAGTGATCGTTCACCTTCTGGGTGGCCGTTTCGCGCCGTTCGCGCCGCACGTCGCATACGGCCAGCACCTGGACCTCCTTGCGTCCGGCATATCCGCCTGCCACATAAGTCCAGGCTCCGCCCAATAAATGCCCTCCGCCTTGCTTGCCCACGCCGATGAATCCCATGGCAATCCGTTCGCTCGGCGCCACCGCGCCGTTCCGGCCCAACACAGATGCGGGAACAATGGAAGGGGCGGCCGCCGCCATGCCGATGGCAGTGGCGGAGCGCTGCAAAAAGCGGCGGCGGGTGATCTTGAGGGCCTGACTCATATTTTTATCCAGAACGCTGTCCAACCAGAAACATATGCCTTGTCGGACTACGGAATGGATACCGAAGTGTGATTGCCCAGCCAAATGATGTCATTATCCACTGTGGGCGTCGCCACGGGAGCCGAACTGCCGGTGTAGGTCTGATATGTGGTGTTGGAAATCATGTTCGGGGCGAGCCAGTGATGAATCTCGGAATGGCCGTCGGCAAATGAAAAAGCGCACGAGTTCCCGTGCAGCTTGGACGGATAATTGGCCCATTCCGTTGTCGTCTCCCTGCCCGCGACGGACATGACAACGGCAAAAGAAGTGTCGTCGATGCTGTCCGGATCCTCGTCCACCAACACCCACAAATTGGCCACGCCCATGGCGCCCCCCACGTCTGACTGCTTGTAGTAAACCTGCCAGTTTCCACCGGCGAGCATTCCAAGGTAATCCTGCGGCAGCGGTTCGTAATTCTGATTGCACCCGACGGTATGGTTCATTGAATAGCTGCGCACACGCGGGGGGCCGGAGCGGCCCGAACTGCAACTTTGGTCGGCTGGACATCTGTAGGCTGTCGCGGTTGTGAGGTAGGGGCCAAATTGCGAATAAGTCGGATTCACCATGACCGCCGTATTGGTGTTGTCCGAAGTGCCGCTGTAACTCATCTGCCCGGCCACGCAGTTTTGGTGCCCGTTCGCCCACGTCCCCCCGTCATCGTAAAGGCCCAGATAGATGTTCATGGGAAATTTGCCCGAAAAATCGTTCACATACATTTCCCAGGCCAGCGTGACTTGGCGCATGTTGCTCATGCATTGGGTGGCCTGCGCCTGTTGCTTGGCCTTGGCTAGGGCGGGCAGCAACATGGCTGCAAGGATGGCAATGATGGCGATCACGACCAGCAGCTCAATCAGGGTGAATGCGACGCGCCCGGCGATTCCCCGGGGTGATTTCTTTGGGATTGAGTTGAGAGCGATGGTGCCGGGGGAAGCGCCCATCCGTGCCACTGTTTTCGGCGGCGCAAAATAACAAATCCCACGCAAGACATGGCGCTTCTCCGCCGCTTTACCAGGATGTATCATGGGGCAAATTCTAACACCGCAGGCCTGCCAATACTTCTTATTTAGTGACCGTTTATAATACTTTTGTGCCGGGAGACGTTGCCGGCCCGTTCGGTCCGCGCGCTATAGAACGCTTTGTTGCAACTGCCGCCGATACTCGCGCGGGGTCAGCTTGGTGATTTCGTGAAAGCGGCGGTTAAAGTTGGCGATGTTGTAAAAACCGCATTGCAATGCGATGTCGATTATCTTCAATTGCTCCTGGGACAGCAAGAGGCAGGCGCGGCCCACGCGCAATTCGTTGACGTATTGCGGCAGCGTCTTACCGATGCGGAGTTTGAAAAAACGGCTGAAGGCCCCAACGCTCAGGTGCGCCTCGGCCGCGACCGCCGCGCGGCCTATCGGGTCGGCGATGTGCGCGTGAATGAATGCAATCATGTGTTCGACGCGGACTTGGTCGTTGCTGGACAGAATGGGCGAAAATCCCGGACTGGAGATGGGCTTCAGTTCACGCGAATGGGCGAGGATTTCGAGAATGGAAAGCAGCGCGGCCACTCGTTCCAATCCCCGGCAGCCGGGCAGTTGCTCCAGCTTGGCCGCCACGATGTCACGCGTCTGGCCCGTGACCTGCAACCCGCGTTGCGCGTGTTCCAATAACCGGCGCACCGGCTTGACTTCGGGAACATCCAGAAAATCGCGGCCCAGAAATGTGTCGAGAAAACGCACCACGATGGCGTGGACCTCAAACCGTGAACGCCCGCGGCTCTCATCCTGGTGCCAGACGTGCGGAAGATTTGATCCGACCAGCGCCAGATCGCCTGGCTGCAACGGCGTGATTTTGTCGCCGACAAGCCGGTAACCGCTGCCTTTGAGCACCAGCGTGATTTGATATTCCGGGTGGAAGTGCCACGGCGCGTTGTAGCACGAACGATACACGACTTCGCAAAAAAAGGATTCCCACTGTTTACGCGGTGTTTTTTCAAACGCGGGCTTCATGACTGTTTTTCACACTTTACCGGAAGCCCATCTGCCGTAAAGTGAAAAGACCGGAGGAATCGGTTGGAAAAGTGTCAAAAATAATCACATTCATCCCCCCTTTTCCATTTTATCCCCTAGCCTTCGCTGTAGTGCTTGACGAGAGGAGAAGTGCGGGCTATGGATTGGCCCCATGATGAAAGTAATCGCCCCGTGGTTTGGTGTG
>CAZLEE010000296.1:0-3529 GCA_964558455.1 uncultured Verrucomicrobiota bacterium
TTGCCGGCCAGCGAAGCGGTTGATGCCATTCTCCAGATCATCGCCGGGCTGGACGCGGCGCGGCAGGCGGGCGTGCTGCACCGCGATGTCAAACCCTCGAACTGTTTTATTGACGCCGATGGCGCGATCAAGATCGGCGATTTTGGGTTGTCCATCAGCACAACGGTGCGCACGGAATCGAATCTGACCGGGCCTGGTTCCCTGTTTGGGACGCCGGCGTATTCATCGGTCGAGCAATTGCGCGGGGAGGAATTGACGGTGCGCTCGGACATTTATTCGGTGGGCGTCACCTTGTATTACCTGCTGACGGGCCGGCTGCCGTTTGAAGCGCCCAACACGGTGCAATTGCTCGCCATGGTGCTGGAGCAACATCCGCAATCCCCCGCCAAGCTGCGGGACGGGATTCCCGACGGCTTGGGGCGGGCGGTGCTGCGCTGTCTCAACAAGGACCCCGGCGCGCGTTACGCGGATTACGCCGCCCTGCGCCGGGCGTTGCTGCCTTACGCCTCGTTCAGCCCGTCGCCGGCCACGCTGCCCCTGCGCTTCCTCGCCTGGATTATTGACGGACTGATTTTAGGCGTGCCGAATTATACATTGATGTTCGTGACCATGGGCGATCTCAGCGCCATAGCCAGCCCCGGTCATAGGGGCGCGAGGTTGCTCTGCTCCACCGCTTCTATGTTGATGACGATTTTATATTTCAGCCTGTTTGAGGGGCTTCGCGGCGCTTCACCCGGCAAGGCGCTCTGCCATCTTCGCGTGGTGGGGTTGGATGGACGCATACCGGGGATGCGCAAGGCCCTGATCCGCGTCCTGATCTTCTCCGCATTTTGGTTGCCGGGAATGATGCTGACCTGTTTCATGCCGCAACAGATTGCCAATCCTCTTTCGCTCATAACGACCGTCATCCAGCTTCTGGTGTTTTGCACCTGCCGCCGCCTGAACGGCTTTGCCGGTCTGCATGATTTATGGAGCAAAACGCGGGTCGTTTCCCGCTCCGTTCAGCCGGTCCGCCCGGCCTTGTCGTTGACACCGGAAGCTCCGCCAGCGACCGGGAATGTGCCGCAAGCCGGGCCTTACCATGTTTTGGGCGAGGTGGGGCGAAGCGGCGATGTCACCGTATTGCTGGGTTACGACGCGCAGTTGCTGCGCAAAGTCTGGCTCCGCCGGGTCGCGCCCGGCACGCCTCCCGTCGCCGCCGCCCTGTGCCACCTGGCCCGTCCGGGACGGCTGCGCTGGATCGACGGACGGCGGTCTAACGACGATTGCTGGGACGCATACGAAAATCCCGGCGGACAACCGTTGCTGAACTTGGTGTCAATGAAACATGATTGGGCCGAAGTCCGTTTCTGGCTGCTGGATCTGGCCGGGGAATTGCAAGCGTGCGATAAGGACGGTTCCCTGCCCGCCGTCCTGGGCCTGGACCGGGTCTGGATCACTGCCGACGGTCGCGCCAAGTTGCTGGATTTCCCGGCGCCGGGGACCCATTGGCCGCAAGCGGATCAACCGGCGAAGCCGGGGGAATTTCTCCGCCAGACCGCCTTTTCCGCGTTGGAAGGGCGTCCGGTCAGTCTCGAACAGGCCCGCTTCTCAACCTTGGCAATGCCGCTGCCGCTGGACGCGCGAGGCTTCCTGCAACGGCTCGAAACGGCGGCGGATGCCGGCCACGCTTGGGCGCAACTCAAGCCGCTGACCAGCAAAGTTCCAACCATCACCCGGCGACGGCGGCTGGCGATTTTTGGAATGTGTTTGATTTTCCCGCTTTTTATAACGTTTTGTTTGGCATTGGGAAATTCCGCGCTGAAAAGCCAGGGCTAGCCGGCGATATTTACGATAGCGATGCTGCCCAAGGTTTTTTGCATGGCCATGCTTTTTTATGTCGTCATTCCTTCCTTGGTGGCGGCGGTGGACTTTGGGGGAGGATTGGCCATGCATGCGCTTGGCATTGCCGTGGTTGGCCGGGACGGGAAGCCTTCCCGATGGCGAACGGTGCGCCGCGCCTTGGTCGCCTGGCTCCCCCTGCTGCTCGCGCCTGCCTTCTACTTCGCGACGAAAAAAATCATGGGCGAAAATTATTCCATGGCCGCGATCAGCGCGGTCTTGGGAATTGCGACCGGGATTTCGCTGGTCTTGCGCCGCAGTTTGCCGGATCGCCTGGCCTGCACTTACCTGGTGCCAAAAGGCGACTCGCGGGAAACCAAGCAGACGAACGGTCGAAATCGAGGCTGGTGGTTGGCGGTGCGCATCGTCGTCCTACTGGTGATACTCATGGCGGTTTACATGTACATGGTGTTTCCAAAGTCACCAGCCAACACCCCCGCAAAGGTCTCTGCTCCCGCAAAAGCCGGTACGGCCAAATAAAGTTTACGCGCGCCGAAGTCTGGCGAAATAAAGCAATCCGCCGCTGCCGAACAACAACAAGGATGCCGCCGAAGGCTCCGGCACCGCGCTTATAGATACCAGGTTCCAGTTGGCTTGAGAAGGAAAGGAATCTTGAGCGATCCCAAAAGCAAACTCCGGTGACTGGGAACTTAGTTCCCCCGCAATGCTATTGATCTCATCCGTGCCATTTACAAAAAGGTTCGCGGTGCCGCTGGTTGCGCTATAAACAAGCTGATAATTATTATAAGTGGACCCGGCCCCATTTAAGACGAATTCCGGGCTGGAAGTGGATAGGCCCGTCTGTACGAACGGGTCTCCATTTTTTTTCGGAACCAAATAACAATTGAAAGTACTGAGACCCAGTGAAAAAACATGCAAAGATATTACCTGACGACAATTGAACCACTCGAAGGGTAAGCGACATTGTCCAATTCGCGCCAGCAACTTCGGATTGCTGCTGTGGGCTTAACGTTTCCAAGTACTCCATTGTTCCACCGCCTTGAAACGCCGTCATCCAGGCATTCTTTCCTAGATCATCGACAACTGGACCCACTGTCCCAGATGACATATACAAAGTAAACCCCTCAGTCGTCGGGTCTTCAGAACCCTGGGTCAGAATTATCGGAATGGAGCCTTGGCCGTCGGCTAATCGCGCGATGACACACACCAGCCCGATTATCAAAGAAATGCGCTTTTGCATAAGTGTTAGAAAGTTTGTTTGATGCTCATTTATTTGGGATCACACACATCCATTTCACGCGCGTCTGAACCTGGCGAAATAAAGGAATGCACCGCTGCCGAACAACAAGGACACCGCCGAAGGCTCCGGCTCGGCGCTTACAGATATCAGGTTCCAATTTACCTCCTGAGGACCGGTTTGCATGCCAGATCCCCAATCAAGAAACCCCGACCCGCTGTACGTGTCAAGAGTCATATCGTGGATTTCATCTTTGCCATCAACCCAGAGGTCAGCCGTTTCCGTGGTATTGTTATAAACTACTTGGTAAGTATTATAGGTCGATCCCGCGCCTTTAATAACGTATTGTTGCAAGCCGACATCCACAAATGGATCTCCGTCACTTTCGGACCCGAAAGTCAGTAACCTCCGGCAGAGCCGGAGGCTTGAAATAGCGTGAACCGCTCAAAG
>CAZLEE010000297.1:0-3447 GCA_964558455.1 uncultured Verrucomicrobiota bacterium
CACTACAGCTTGTGCTTGGTTGCGTCAATAGGATAGCCAGACCCGCCGGATCTGCAACGAACGAACAACGAAGCTGGGCGGCAAAAGAACAAGGCATCCTTTTATCTTTATTTATTTCCACCGCCTAAGCATAAGCCAGTCATTTCCGGATCAGTGGCAGTTCAGGCAGGCCGCTTCAGCCCCCACTTCCTGATCCGTGAAAGCAACGTGCCCGGATTGATCCCCAGAAGTTCCGCCGCGCCGTCCGCGCCTTTGATTTTCCATCTCGTTTTTTCCAACACCATCGCGAGATTTTCGCGTTCGTATTGCCGCATTTGTGTTTCGGTGAGAAATTCCGTCCCGGCAGCATTTACGGTCCGCAAGCCGGACGGCAAAGCGGACGGCTGCGCTTGCGCGGCTGGAAGATCAAAGGCAAGCGTCCCGCCACTCGCGAGGATGACGGCGCGTTCGATCACGTTGCGCAATTCGCGGATGTTCCCCGGCCAATCGTAGCCCTGAAGTTGAATGATGCCCGCACGCGTCAGGCGCGGCTTGGCGCAGCCCATTTCCTTCACCGATAGTTTGACAAAATGCTGCGCCAGCAGTGGAATGTCCTCCCGCCGCTCGCGCAACGGCGCAACCTGGACGGGAAAAACATTCAGCCGATAATAAAGGTCCACGCGAAAACGGCCCGCCTCCGCATCCTGTTTCAATTCCCGGTTCGTGGCGGCGATGACCCGCACGTCAGCCAGGCGCGTGCGGTCCTCGCCGACGCGTTCGTAACGTTTCTCCTGCAACACGCGGAGCAGTTTACTCTGCAAGTCCAAAGGCACCTCGCCAATTTCGTCCAGAAAAAGAGTCCCGCCCTCCGCCGCCTCGAAACGGCCGGCCCGGTCTTTGATCGCTCCGGTAAAGGCGCCGCGCGCGTGGCCGAAAAATTCGCTTTCAAACAAATCCTTGGGAATGGAGGCGCAGTTGACCCGGACGAGTGGTTTGTCCTTGCGCCGGCTGCGCTGGTGAATTTCGCGCGCGACCAATTCCTTGCCGGTGCCGCTTTCACCCAAAATCAAGACTGAGGCTTCGGTGGGGGCGACGAGGTCAATCTGGCTGACGATGTGCCGCAAGGCCTGGCTCTGGCCAACCAGTTCGCCGAAGGCTTTGGCTTCCACCACCTCCTCCTGCAGGTAGGCATTCTGAATTTCCAGTTGCGCTTTGAGCCGTTGGATTTCCTCGAACGCCCGCACGTTGGCGATGACGCTGCCAATGTGGTTGGTAAAAACGTCCGCCCAAATCTTCGCCTCATCCGGTATGTTAAAGCGGTTGAATGTCGTAAAGATCCCCACCACTTCATGCTCGTAAATGATGGGCACACCATGGAACCCGCGGATTTTCTCCGCCTTGAGCCATTCGAGGGAAGCGAGTTCGCCCGGATCCTTGTCCAAATTGTTCAAGACGACCTGCCGGCCAATGGACACGACTTTGCCAGTGACACCGACGCCCAGCGGAATGCGTTCGATCCGGCGGCTTTCTTGAAAATATTCCACGCCGGCGTCGCCGCTCAAGGACGCTAAACGGCGGCCGCCCGCATCCAGGTGCAGACAGCGCGTTTGATCAGGACATCCGGGACGCCGGGGACACGTTGCGCAAATATCGCCCTTCTCAATGAGCCAGAGATAAACGCGCGTCACGGCTGGCGCTTCAAGAATGCGATCCACCAGTCTGCGCAATAATTTGTCGAGCGACTTCTCCTGCGCGACTTCCAAAAGCAGTTGGAGCGCAAATTTTGCGTCAAATAAATCAATGTCAGAGGGTTCCATTTGCAAAAATTCCAGTTGCGGACGCTGTGGACAACCCGCAATAGCCTCCAATCCAGCGGATGAAAATTCAATCAAAATCCGGGATGAAAAATCAAGCGGGTGAAATTTCACCCCGGCCTTGCGTTGGGAGAACATAACTACAACCTAGTTTATATCAACATATTATAAATTAAAATCAAGGTTGGCACACCGCCTGATATATCACTGATGGGTTGCTAAAAAACGAACATAGAAACTGAAAGCGATAAAATGAAAGTAAAGCTTCAATCCAAACCGGGCGACAAGGACCGGCTGTTGGTTCCAGTGACGGGGTTTAGTTTTGAGTCCTATCCGATTCACATTACGCACGATTTCCGGTGTGTTTCCGGCGCGAAGATGTCACAAACCGGATCGCATAACCGGCAGCAGAGCGTATTTGGGGAAACCTGCAATGATCATCCATGCGCCAGCCATGACAAGGTCGCATAACCTGCGGCAGAGCGTGTTTGGAAGAGTATACCCATGAATAAATTCCAACAGAATACGGTCTCGACAGCGAACACTGAAGCGCCCTTGGAGTGCTTCGTATGCCATAAGCAGATTGCGGACAGCCAATGGTTTTGTCGCCTTCTGCAAAAGGCGGATGGAGCGTCGGTCCCCCAAGAAGCGAGGATTTTGCTGTGCTCGGCTATTTGTGCCCTGCGTTATCTCGGGGATTCACAGCCGGGCGGCAACAGCTTTGAGCCGAATTATAACGGCTACGAACACTCTCCGCATATCGCGGAAGGTCAGAAACCTTCATCAGCCAAGGACGGCAAAGAAGAACAATGATTTACGAAATTTGAGAAAGTTTTTATGAGCACTATTCACGATAATCATAACTCACAAACTGAAACCGCCGCAGCCGATTTTGGCGGGCGCAAAAACCTGACGGCGGTTGAGACGCCCGCCACCTTGCAGAGCCAAAATCCCGGCGGCAACGAAAAAATTCCGGCGGACCCGCCACCCAACACGGGTGCCGCAAAGAAACGCCTTCACCAAGCGCTCGCCGCAGTCGCCGCCCTGATCGTGGTGCTGGCCGCCGGAGTCTATTACATCCGGTTCGTCCTGCCGTATGAATCCACTGACGACGCGTTTATCGAAGGCAACGTCATACCGATGGCATCTCAAGTGTCAGGACGAGTCGCGGAATTGCTGGTAACGGACAACCAAGCGGTCAAACAGGGCGATGTGATCCTGAAAATCGACCCGCGCGATTACGAGGCAAGCCTGGCACAAGCGCGCGCCGATCTGGCGGCAGCGCGCAGCCGGGTGGTGCAGGCGAAGGCGCAGGTGAACGCCAGCGAAGCCAAAGTCACGCAGGCGCAGGCGAACGTCGTTGCCGCCGAAGCGGAAAACCGGCGCGCGGCGGACGATCTCAAGCGTTACGAATCTGTCGAAAACCGGGCGGTTTCCAAGAGCGCGTTTGACTTGGCGCAATCCCAGGCGCGGGCGGCCAAAGCCAATTGGGATGCCGCACGCAGTCAGGCCAAAGCCGCCGAGGCGGACGTGGCTTTGAGCGAAGCGGGCGTCGAAACCGCGAGCGCCGCGGCGCAACAGGCCGAAGCCAGACTCCTGCAGGCCGAACTGAATCTATCGTACACACAAGTCATCGCGCCCGACGACGGCCGGG
>CAZLEE010000298.1:0-3444 GCA_964558455.1 uncultured Verrucomicrobiota bacterium
ACAAAAATGCTGATTTTATTGGTACTATTTTGAGTTTTCAAACAGGCTCTAAGGTGTTTTAAAGGACAAAGACCCATATCGGCCAAGGGCGATTGACAATTGCCCCAACGGGGAGAGCCGCTTGGATAATTTTGTTTTTTATTTTCAGGGATTGAACAAGGGCAACTGTCAGCGGATTTGTCAGCAAACAGGACGCGAAAGGGCTAAAGGCGGTGACGCCGCGATGACAGCCAGCAACCTGAAGGTTTTTACCTTTATTTATTTACTCCGGCTTAGGGCAGCACACGCCGGGGCGGCGCTTTTTTGAAGGCGGTTTCGCGCAGGTAGATGGGTTCCAGCTTGTCCCCGGAAACAAAGTCTGTGCGCCCCGCCGCCATCGCCCCCAATACGGCCGCGTCGGGATATAAATTCACGCCTTGGGCTATCCATGGGACGATGTCGGGTCCGAGAATTTTTTCGCCGGCCGCGGCGCGCGCTTCTATTTCCGCCCGCGCCGCCAGCCGCAACGGCTCAACCACCCGGCGCGATCCGGATTCGATCTCGAACCGGGCCAGGTAAAATTCGTTGCGTTGCGCGTCGATGACGATGCTGACCGGGCCGAATATTTTTTCCATTTGCGCGCGGACGGCCAGACATTCGACGCTGGAAATGCCGAGGAGTTTCACCCCTTGCGCCAGTTGCCAGCCTTGGGCGAAAGCGAGCGCGCCGCGGATGCCGGTGTAGGAGCCGGGGCCAAGTCCCACCACAATGGCTTCGACTTCCTCCCGTTCGCATCCGGCTTGCTGCAACGCTTGTTCAACCAGGCCAATCGACGCCCGCCCGCCCTGGACGGCGGCGCGCCCCAGCACGGCCCCGTCCCGCATCAGGGCGACGCTCCGATATTCCGAGGAAAATTCAACCGCCAAAATCTTCATGGGTGATTTCACGCGTCGTTTCGCCAAGATTCCGTATCCGCACCTGACGATAAAACCCCGCCGCCGTCACGCCGTCAACCCCAAGCCAGCGGTCGATCCATTCGACCACCACCACGCCGCGCGGACGGATCAGGTAGGTTTCCAGACCGGCGGCGATGATTTCCTCGCGGCTGGACAGGCGATAGAGGTCAAGATGAAAAAACGGCAGCCGCCCGTCCCGGTATTCATTCACCAGGGCAAAAGTGGGCGAGGCGACGTTGGCGGCGGCGCCCAGACCCCGCGCCAGCCCGCCCGCCAGACGGGTCTTGCCCGACCCAAGATCGCCTTCCAGCCCGATGACCCACCCAATTTTGGCCTCGCGTCCCCAAGACTCGCCCAAGGCTTCCGTCTCGGCCGGATTATGAGAAATGAATGTAGCCATGGGCTGTCAGGGGATGAACGCCGGTTTTGTCGCGCAAGGTCAATCCGGGCGCGGCGGTGATTTTGCCCACGCAGGCCAGATGGACTTTGGGAAATTCCTTTTTCCACGCATCCAGCAATGGCACCGCGTCCCGCGCCGCCACTGTGAATAATAATTCAAAATCCTCCCCGTCGCTTAACGCCGCCATCAGCGGAGTCCGGTCGGAAGTCTTCGCTTTGGCCCGCGCCCGCGCCGCCGGGCTGATGGGGATGGCCTGCGCCAGAATTTCCGCGCCCACTTTGCTGCTCTGCAAAATGTGCCGCAAATCGCCCGCCAATCCGTCGCTGATATCTATCATGGCGTGAATGGCGAAATGGGACGCCAGCCATTCCGCCTCGGTCAGGCGCGGCTCAAATTCCAAATGCCGGCCCGCCAGGGAACCGCCCAATTCGCCGCTGACAAATAAAGCGTCCCCCGCCTTCGCGCCGGAGCGCAAGACGCACTTGCAGGACGCAACCTCGCCCAGCACGCAAACGGAAATCAACAGCCGTTCGGGATTGGTGGTGGTCTCGCCGCCGACGATGGCCGTGTTGTGGCGGGCAGCCAGGCGGTTCATCCCGTCATAGATGCGCTGCAGATACGCCGGGTCAAACACCTTCGGCAACGCCATGGTGACCAATGCCGCCATGGGCCGTCCCCCCATCGCCGCAATATCGCTCAGACAACGCCCCAACGCCTTGTGGCCGATCTGCTCCGGCTTGGCGTCGTCGGTGAAATGAATTCCCTGCACCACCGCATCGGTCTTGAGCAGCAGATACCGGCCCGGCTGGCCGGAATCCAGCACCGCGCAATCATCGCCCGGCCCGACCACCACGGATGAATTGGCCGGCAGGGAACGCGTCCATTGCGCAATGAGTTCAAATTCGTTCATGCGTCATGAAATATGCAGCCACGCGTCAATTTGATCCGAGAAAATCAGATAAAAGAAATTGGCCGCGTTGAACATGCTGTGCGCCGCGACGGGGACAAGCAAGGTTTCCGATGCTTCGTAAATCATGGTCAAAATAACCGCCAAAACCACCAGCGACGTCAGACTGCTCATGTTAAAATGCATCACCCCGAACAAAATCGACGTGCCCCACAACGCCCACCGGGGATGTCCCGACTGCTTGATGGCGGGATAAAGAACGCCCCGGAAAAGCGTCTCCTCCGCAATCGGCGCGAGCAGGATGGTGAACAGGCCAAGGACGATTTTTTGCGTCAGGGAAAGCGAGGAGCTTTGCAATTCCTGCACCGCCGCCTGCGTCACCGGCCGGATTTTCATCCATTCCATCGTCATTTCCGAAATCAATTGCAACAGCCACATCAGCGGCAGCGTCATGACCCCGATGGCCAGGCCGGCCAGGATCGCCTTCAAACGCGAAGCCGGACGCAACCCGAAAGCCTGGCGCCACGACATATTTGACTCATGCAGGAACCGGGCCATCCAGACCAGGGCGGCGCCTTGGAAACAGGCGATCATCACCAGCATCTGCAAAAATTCGAGCCGGTCGGAAGGAATCCCGAATCGGGACGAACCCAAAGCCCCGGCCAGGATCATGCCAATGCAAAGCGTGGCGATCACGCCCACAAAAAGGCGCGCCACAGCTTCAACACTCCACGGTTTGACCGGAACCACAGTCCAAACTAAGGTTGGCAGGCAGGACAATTCAATCTTGAATATTCAGCCGGCTGCTCTTTGCCGGTCGAATCCGGCCAGAAGCAGTCGTTCCGTTGAGGCGATGTTCCGCGGATCCCCAACAAAAAGCGGGGCTTGACGGGATTCTGAAATCGTGAGGAAACCAAGGCTGACACGGAGGCCTTTGCTGGTTTTGAGACGGACTGGAAGTAGCCGTTCTTTCGTCCAGCGTTTTCCGCAGTTAGGGGAAAACGCGAAAGTTTAAAAAGTGAGGGCTGCACGATTTGGTGTTATCTGAGAAAAGAAAAAAATTTCCCCCCCCCCGAAAAACCCGAAAAATACCGGGGAAGGGGGGATGGACGAAAAAGCAGAAATTGGGAAAGCCGGGGGGCAAAAGCAGAAATTGGGAAAGCAGAAAGCTGAAATTGCAAGGCCGGTTGACGGTAATCCGG
>CAZLEE010000299.1:0-3399 GCA_964558455.1 uncultured Verrucomicrobiota bacterium
TATTGACGGCGTGGTGATCACCTTTGCGGACATCACTGTGGCCAAGAAGCTGGAAGCGCAGTTGCGGGAGCAGCACGCTGTTCTGGAAAAGCACTTCGCGGAACAATCCGGGAACGCGGCCGGCGCTAAAAAATAGCCGTTAGCCAACGAAATATGAACAGTCCCGCAAAACGGAATGAGCCGAAGACCGCCGGCGACCCTGCCGGATTGCGCCGTCGCGCCGAAGCGCGTCTGAGCGACCGCCAGACGAAGACATCCCCGGACCGAACCCGCGCCGACAACGAGCGGCAGGTCCACGAATTAGAGGTTCACCAGATTGAATTGGAAATGCAGAACGAGGAACTTAGGGACGTCAGGGAAGCGATGGAGGCGTTGTTGGAGAAATACACCGATCTGTACGATTTCGCGCCGGTGGGCTACCTGACTCTTGACCACGAAGGGATCATCTGCGAGGCCAACCTGGCCGGGGCCAGCCTGCTGGGGATCACGCGATCCGCGCTGATCAACCGGCACTTTAAGCTTTTCGTTTCCGAAGCCGACCTTCCCGCTTTCAACGCTTTTCTGCAGAATGTATTTGCAAGCAAGACACGGCAAGGCTGCGATGTGACGCTCAACGTGAAAGCCGGATCGTTGCTCGTGACGCAACTGGAAGCCATTGTCTTTGAGTCGGGACAGGCGTGCCGGGTGGCGATGACGGACATCACCGAACGCAAGCGGACCGAAGCGGATCATCTTATTCTGAACAAGCTGGAGTCCACGGGGATTCTGGCGGGCGGGATTGCCCATGATTTCAATAATCTGCTTACTGTTATTCTGCTTAATCTTGAACTGGCCCGGAAACACGGCCTTTCCGGCGAGAAGCTGGCGCGTCATCTCGAGGATGCGAAGGAGGCCTGTCTGCTGGCCGGAAGTTTGACCGCGCAACTCGTCACCTTTGCCAAAGGAGGCGTGCCGGTCCGGAAGGCGATGCTTCTTTCCGGATTGATCCAGGAATCCGTCCGTTCGGCCTTGAGTGGTTCCAACGTGCGGTGTGAATTTTCCATGGCGGAGGAACTTTGGGCGGCGGAAGTGGACGCGGGACAGATTGGACAGGTTATTCGCGGCATGGTCCTGAATGCGCGCGAGGCCATGCCGCAGGGAGGCGAGGTTTTTGTCCGGGCGGAAAATGTGGTTCTGAGCGCCTTGGAACACCCGCCCTTGCCGGCGGGAGAATACCTCCGGGTGAGTATCGCGGACCAGGGTGCCGGCATGACGAAGGAAGTGTTGTCGAAAATCTTTGATCCGTATTTTTCCACCAAGCAGAGGGGGGATCAAAAGGGAATGGGGCTGGGGCTGACCATTTGCCATGCAGTGGTTCAGAAACACGGGGGGGCGATTGCCGTGAAGTCAGAGCCAGGGGTTGGAAGCACTTTCGACATCTACCTTCCCGCGACCCGGAAATTGAGCGGCAAAGAGGAGGCAGCGGCGGCGGTTGGCGTTCCCAGACACGGAAGAGTGCTGGTGATGGATGACGAGCAGGCGTTGAGGACGGTTCTCGGACTGATGTTGACGAAGCTGGGCCATGAAGTAGATTTGGCGGAGAACGGGCAGCAGGCCATCGAAATTTATAAAAAAGCGAAAAGCCTGGGTCGTGGCTATGATGCGGTGATCCTGGATCTGACGATTCGCGAGGGAATGGGCGGGCAGGAAACGATCCAGGAGTTGCTCAAGATTGACCCCAACGTGAAGGCTGTTGCCATGAGCGGATATGTACACAATCCAGTCATTCAGGAACCCGAACGTCACGGGTTTAAGTGCGCCTTGGCGAAACCCTTTGATGTCGCAACGCTGCAGGAGACTCTTTTCCGGGTCATGGACAGCAAGGCCGTCCTATGACGCCTGAACTTCACCGTCGCGCTGAAGCCCGGTTGCGCAAACAGCGCAAGGATCAAAAGCTGAAGGCTGGAGATGTGAAGTCAGAGGTGGACTCCCGGCGGTTGCTCCACGAATTGCAGGTCCACCAGATCGAGCTGGAGATGCAGAATGTCGAACTTCAGGAAAGCCGGGACAGGATGGAAGTGTTGCTGGCGAAGTATGCAGACCTCTACGATTTCGCTCCCGTTGGCTATTTGTCCCTGGACGAGCAGGGACGGATCATTGAAGTGAACCTGACCGGAGCCGCCTTGCTGGGCATGGAACGATCCCGGCTCATCAACCGGCGCCTGCCTCCCTTTGTAGTCTCGGCCAACAGGCCGGACTTTTTGGCCTTTCTTGAAAAAGTTTTTGCCGGAGCTGAAAAACAGGTTTGCAAGGTGACGGTTCAACGAGAGGACGGCACATCGTTCTGGGCCAACTTCCACGGCGCCGCTCCAGTCTCCGCCGGCGGCCCGCGGAAATGGTGCAGGGTGGTGGTCTCGGACATCACGGCTCTGAAGGAGTCGGAGGAAGCGCGACGCCGCCTGGAGGATCTGGCGAAAGTGAACCGGGAGTTGAGGGAGGAGATTGTCCGGAGGCAGGAGGTGGAGAAATCCCTCAAGAAAAGCGAGCAGCACCAAAGCCGGTTGTTGGAGCAGGCCCGTTGCATGCAAGAAGAGTTGCGGCATCTGTCCCGCGAAGTTTTGCGGGCGCAGGAAGAGGAACGAAAGCGCATCAGCCGCGAACTGCATGACAAAATCGCCCAGACACTGGTGGGTATCAATGTCCATCTGGAAGCATTGATCCGGGGAGTCGCAGACAAGCCCGGGAATCTGCGGCAGAAGATCGCGCGGACGCAACGGCTGGTGCAAAAATCAATGGACGTGGTGCATCTTTTCGCCCGGGAACTGCGTCCGCCGGTGTTGGACGACCTGGGCCTGATTCCGGCCCTTCATGGCCTTCTGCGTGAGTTCACCAAGCGGACAGGCGTGCGGGCCAGTTTGACGGCCTTCGCGGCAATAGAACGAGTTGATATTGACAAGCGAACGATCCTGTTTCGCGTTGCCCACGAAGCCCTCAACAACGTGGCCCGCCATGCGCAGGCCAGCCGGGTGGAAGTGTGTATCGAGAAACTGCCGGCCGGCGTTTCCATGAAGATAACAGACAACGGCAAATCCTTTGACGTGGAAAGCGTCATGCGCTCCAATCACGGCCGGCACCTCGGACTGATCGGCATGAGGGAACGCCTGGAAATGATCGATGGTATTTTCAACATCGAGTCCGCCCCAGGCAAAGGCACCACCATCCAGGCGCAAATTCCGCTTCCCAAATAATCACGCGGAAAGGACAGTCTTCACGGCCCGCCCATTAGTCCAATCTGTTTCAACAGGGTTTCCAAATCGGGGTCCACACTCGCCACCCGCAAGAGATCATCAAGTGAAAATTGCCGCTCTAGTGTAGTGTTCATAAAATAGGCGGACAAAAATGGGTTTTTGCTGCAATCTC
>CAZLEE010000300.1:0-3379 GCA_964558455.1 uncultured Verrucomicrobiota bacterium
CGCCTCTGCTAATCTCCGGACACTCTGTCAAGAGGCGCCCGGCGTGACGCTTACGTTGCGGAAGCCCGCGCGAAGTTGAGGGTGTTGCCAAAACGCAATACGCTCCGTTTCGCCATTGAGAAGCCGCCAATTCGTCCCTGTCGCCGGCCTGCCATTTGAAAAACATGCCGCCAAAGTGGACGGAGACAGCATGGCGGACAACTTTCCCGCCTATGGCGTGCATGTCTATAAGCTGGAATAAAAAGCGTCGGACCGGAACCAAACCAGGGCGTATCTGAAGCCTTGTTTCAGGGGCCGGACCGCCCTGTTTTTCGGGCTTTTCGCCTGTGATAACTCCACAATCTTCTTGCCTGCCCCTGTTTTCAGATGTTTATTTGGGCTGTCGCCGACCGGCATTGGCGCAATTTATGCGGACAACAACTGAAATCGGATTTGATTCCAAGGTGGAAGGAGACGTGATTCATACCCGCGTTGATTCGGCCATCAATTGGTTCCGCAAGAACTCGTTGTGGCCGATGCCGATGGGCCTGGCTTGCTGCGCCATCGAATTAATGGCCGCCGGGGCCAGCCGGTTTGACATCTCGCGCTTCGGCGCGGAGGTGATGCGCTTTTCCCCCCGGCAATCGGATGTCATGATCGTCGCCGGAACGGTCACCTACAAAATGGCGACGGCGGTGCGGCGCATTTACGACCAGATGACGGAGCCGAAATGGGTCATTGCCATGGGGGCCTGCGCCTCGACCGGGGGCATGTACCGCAGTTACTCGGTATTGCAGGGAGTGGATTCGATTATTCCGGTGGACATATATGTGTCGGGCTGTCCGCCCCGGCCGGAAGCTTTGTTGGATGCTCTGATTAAATTGCAGGGGAAGGTGGCCAGAGAGCCGGCCATATCCCTGCAAAAAAGGGTTGCCTGATTCAGTTCAGGCCCGATGGATTCTCCCATGTCTGCGCTTGAATACGCACAACAACTAAAGGCACGGTTCGGCGATATAATCTCCGAGCCAAAAGAATTTCGCGCCGAAATCACCGTGCAGCTTTCCGACGCCAGCCGGATTGCCGAGGTCTGCCTGATGGCCAAAAAGGAACTGGGCTTTGATTATCTGGTCGATGTGAGCAGCGTGGATAATTACGGCGCGGACCCCCGCTGGACTCTCGTTTACCATCTTTACGGCTACGGACATCACTGCCATCTCCGCCTGAAAACCGACGTGAGCGAGGAGAAATCCGAACTGCCGACCGTGACCACGGTCTGGCGCGCGGCGGACTGGCATGAACGCGAAATTTACGACATGATGGGAATCCGGTTCGCGGGCCATCCCGATTTGCGCCGCATTCTGATGTGGGAAGGCTATCCCTACCACCCCTTGCGCAAAGATTTTCCGCTGGCCGGGAAGCCGTCGCAGACGCCGGAAGTGGCCTTCACGCGATCCGCGCCCGAAGCGGGCGGGCCGTTTGTAACTGTGGCGGGCGGAAAAAACAGCACGACGCGCGAACCGCGGGCGCGCACCCCGGAAGGGGCGGAGGAAAAATAGAGCATGGCCACCCAGGAACTTCATATTCCAGACTCGGGAAGCCGCGCGGCGGCCCCTGTGCCTCCCGGCCCGGACGGCGAATTGGCCGATATTGCCGGCGATAAAATGGTGCTGAACATGGGGCCATCCCATCCGGCGACCCACGGCGTGTTGCGCATCGTGTTGGAGTTGGAGGGGGAAATCATTACCAAGGCGACCCCCGATATCGGCTATCTCCATCGCGGAGATGAAAAGATCGCCGAAAACATGACCTACACCCAGTTCATCCCTTACACGGACCGGCTGGATTACCTCGCCCCCCTGGCCAATAACGTCGCCTACGCTCTGGCCGTGGAAAAACTGCTGGGCATTGACCGCGAACTGCCCTTGCGCTGCCAATACATCCGGGTCATCTGCTGCGAACTGGCCCGCATCTCCTCGCACTTGCTCGGGCTTGGCTCAATGGCAATGGACGTCGGCGCGCTTACCGTTTTTCTGCACACCTTTACCGAACGCGAGAAAATTTACGACCTGATCGAGTCGCTGACCGGCGCGCGTTTCACGACCGCATACACGCGGATTGGCGGGGTGACGCGCGATTTGCCGGCGGGCTGGACGGGACAATGCCGCAAATTCCTCGAGGAAGTTGTGGTGAATATTGACGAGACCGAAAGACTGCTCACCCGCAACCGGATTTTCGTGGACCGCAATCGCGACATCGGCGTGATTCCGCGCGAGGCGGCCATTGATTACGGTTTGAGCGGGCCGAACCTGCGCGGCAGCGGCGTTGATTTCGATATGCGCAAGGCGCATCCCTACCTGGTCTATGACCAGTTGGAATTTGACGTGCCGGTGGGTTCGGCGGGCGATTGTTATGACCGTTACCTCTGCCGCGTCGAGGAAATGCGGCAAAGCGTGCGGCTGCTCCGCCAATGCCTGGACAAATTGCCCGGCGGCGGAGGCAACGCGACCGGCGAACCGGTCAACATTCCCAACGGCAAAACGGTTCTGCCCCCCAAACACAAGGTGCTGACGAGCATGGAAGAATTGATTCACCAATTCATGCTGGTGACAGAAGGGGTCAACGCGCCGCCCGGCGAAATTTATTTCAGCGCGGAAAATCCGAAAGGCGAACTGGGTTTTTACATTAACAGCAAGGGCGGCGGCACGCCCTACCGCATGAAAATCCGCAGCCCCTCATTCGCCAACCTGAGCATCCTTTCGTTTTTGATGCCCGGCCACATGGTGAGCGACACCGTGGCGATCTTTGGATCGTTCGATTTTGTGATGGGAGAGTGCGACCGATGAGCTTCACCGTTCCAGCCGATTTGGAGAAGGAATTAAACGAGCTTCTCACCCATTACCCGGAGAAACGGAGCGCGTCGCTCATGTACTTGCACGCCATCCAGGAGCGGTTCGGATATATTTCGCCCGAGGCCATGGAGTGGATTGCGGCGCGGCTCGATTTGAAGCCGATCAACATTTACGAATTGGTCACCTTTTATCCCATGTTCCGGCAACTGCCGGCCGGCCGGCATCACATCCGGGTATGCCGGACGCTCAGTTGCGCCCTGGCGGGCAGCAAGGATCTGCGCGATTATCTCTGCCAGAAATTGGGTTTGGATGTGAACGCGTCCGGTTTGCAAACCACGGCCGACGGCAAATTTTCGGTCGAGTTTGTGGAATGTCTGGCCGGTTGCGGCACAGCGCCGGTGGTGATGGTGAACGATGATTTTTACGAAGGCGTCTCAAAGCAGAAAGTCGATGAGATTGTCGCCAAATGCAAATGACGGGGATTATTCGAACAATTATGGCTGCCCGACATGGATTTGAACCATGACAAACAGATTCAGAGTCTGTTGTGC
>CAZLEE010000301.1:0-3376 GCA_964558455.1 uncultured Verrucomicrobiota bacterium
CGGGTTTAGATTCAGCTCCACTCCCAAAGCATTGAGCGCGGCCAGAACCTTGCCGATCTGGCATGTGACCTTCCCCTGCTCCAACTCGATCACAAACCGCAAACCCGTCCCCGCCGCCAGCGCCAGGTCTTTCTGCGTCCACGCCAAGGCCTTGCGCGCGCTCCGCACCGTCTCTCCGATCTCTTTTGGGCCATACTGCATGACTATGCCTGAACGGTATGACATCAGGGATAAAAGTCAACACAATATATTACCGTTCGGGAACTCATTAGCTCATGGGGAAACCTTACCGAACGGTGACGGGCTGCCGGTCATTGACTTACCGAGTCTGAGAGGCTTCCTTTTGTTGCACTGGCTTCTCGTCGGACTTTCGTTTGGCAGGATGCGAATATCAAGGCGTCCGGCGGGGCGCGGGTTTTCGCGCAATAGGTGTTTGTATTTTTCCGGGCTTGTCTGTAATACACCAGCATGCAAGAACCACTCCTTCTGGAATCGACTTGGTACGTGGCTTTGGTGGCCAGCGTGGTCGCGCTGGTCATGCTCCTGCGGCTGGCCCGCACGTTGCCGCCCCAAAATCTGCTCCTGATCGCGTCGGGCTTGCTCGCGGGCGAAGCGGTGCTGGAGTTTTTCATGCTCCAATACAGCATGGTGACCGTGGAGGGGGCGATGTGGTGTTATCTGGCCGGCGCGGCTTTGCTCTGGCTGGCGGTGATTCTTTTCTGTCAAAGATTGGCCAGGCTGATCGTGCAGCCGTGGTTGCGCGCCGGCTATTTCTGGCATTGGGTGATTGCCCTGACCGCAATTTTCGCGGGCGTCTTCCAATTTGGCTGGGCTTCCTTTTCGCCGCAGCCCGTTCCGGTGACGAGGGCGGCGGTGATGGCGGGCATACGCGCCGGGACAACGGCGGTGTTGATGCTGGGCCTCGTGCCGTGGTTTATGCGCAAACGGCGGCTGCCCGGTTCGCCGGCGTCAGAGTTTGCGCAGGAGCCAGAGAACAAGGCTCAGTAAAACACTGGCCAGCAGGCAGGTCATCAACGGAAAATAAAAGCTCGCGCCGCCTTTGGTGTAATGGATGTCCCCCGGCAGCCGGCCCAGCCAGCCGCGCCCGAAACCTGCCCACAGCGCCGCTCCCATCGCCGCCATGGCCAGTCCGATCACAACCAAAATTTTCCCCAAGCCGCTCATTTGCTTGTTGCGTCGGGAATTTTTTCAAAACCCTCCTCAATGAAGGTGGTGTTCTGAATCCGGCAGAGTCTGGCGTAAAGGCCGTCTCCCCCGATCAATTCCTGGTGGGTGCCGCGCTCGACAATCTCGCCGCCGCGCAGGACAAGAATCTGTCCGGCGTTGCGGATGGTGCTGAGGCGATGGGCGATGACGAACGTCGTGCGGTTGGCCATGAGCCGTTCCAACGCTTCCTGGATCAATTTCTCCGTGGCGGTATCGACGCTGGCAGTGGCCTCGTCCAGGATCAGGATGGGGGCGTTTTTGAGCAAGGCGCGCGCGATGCTGACCCTTTGTTTTTCGCCGACGCTGAGTTTGACGCCGCGTTCGCCAACGCGCGAATCGTAGCCGCCCGGCAAACGGACGATGAATTCGTGGCAATTGGCGGCTCTGGCGGCGGCCACAACCTGTTCCGCCGTGGCGTCGAGGCGTCCGTAGCGGATGTTTTCGCCGACGGTGCCGTTGAATAAAAACGCCTCCTGGCTGACGACGCTGATTTGCGCGCGCAACGAGCCTAGCGAAAGAGTGGCGGTGTCCTGCCCGTCGATGGTGATGACGCCGGAAGTGGCCTCGTAAAAAGCGGGCAGGAGATTGACCAGGGTGGATTTGCCGGCCCCGGTCGGGCCGACCAGCGCAATCATCTGGCCGGGAGGTGCTTCCAGCGAAATATTTTTGAGCGTCGTCCGTCCGTCCGCGTAACTGAAATTCACGCCCTCAAAACGGACCGCGCCGCGCACCGGTTCGGCCAGCGTGGCGGTGCGGCGACTGCTGTGACCCTCGGGGTTGGCGTCAAATATGTCAAAAACCCGCTCCCCGGCGGCGCGCGCCTGTTGCATCATTTGATTCAATCCGTGCAGGCGGCCCAGCGGTTCGTAAAGCAAACCGAGGTAGAGAATAAACCCGACCAGTTGGCCGATGGTCAGGCGATGGTCGGCCACGAGCGATCCGCCGAGCCAGAGGACAAGGGCGCCGCCCAGAGATGCGCAGAAAGCCATGATGGGCGAGTAGATGGCCCAAACCCGCATCACGCCCAGAGTGCCGTGGCGCAATTCATCGGCGCGTTGGGCAAAACGGGTGTCCTCGTGTTCCTGCCGTCCAAAAGCCTTGATCTGGCGGACGCCTTGCAAGTCGTCCATGAGCAACGCGTTCATGGCGCTGGCGGCGCGGCGCTGGGCGCGATAACGACGATGGGCCGTAAAGGTGTAACACAACGCGCCGCAGGCCAGAAAAGGCACCGGCACAAGCGCGATCCACGCCAGCGCCGGGTTTTTGGCGAACAAGATGACCAACACCCCGATCACGCTCAACACGGCGACGGTGCCTTGCTCGGTGCCGTCTATCAGCACGCGCTCAACTGAATTGACGTCCTCAATCACGCGGGTCATCAGGTCGCCCGAAGCGTGCTGGTCGAAATAGCCGACGGGCAGGCGTTGCAGGTGGCGGAATACGTCGCGGCGCATGTCGTAAATGACATTCTGCTCGAAGACATTGTTAACAAAAATGCGGAGGCTGTTGAAAGCGTCGCGCAGGAGAAATGCGCCAATCAGGATGAGCGCCAGGTAGCGCGCCGGCTTTCCCTGGTAGAGGTTGTCGATGATCATCTGGGTCAACTGCGGGAAAGCGAAGGCAAAAACCAGCGACAGGCTGGCGCACAAGATGTTGGCCGCAGCCATGCCGCGATAGGGGCGAAGATAAACGCCGACGCGCCGCAGGATTTCCAGAGTCGAGCGCGACTTGGCCCGGATGGCGGGGTCTTCTTCCAAATAGGGTCCGTGATGCATCGTCGCAGGCTCAGTATCAGACATCCCCCGCATCGCGCAAGCGCCGAAACATGCGCAAGGCAAGACCGGTTGTTGACAAATTCAGCCAGTTCTGTCAAGTTTTGGGCGGTTTCACAAAAAATTGATGGCAAAAAAGCGATTTTAAAATTTGCGTAGCTTTGGCTGCGGCGCAAACTGGGGTGCGCTGGGTTCGCGCCTTTTCCGTTGCGAGGCGTCGTTGCGAAGGAAAAAATGTAAAGGATCGGAATGGTTCTATTGGGATTAGGATTGTTTATCCCCCCGCTGCTTCATGCGCAAACAACGCACTTGACCCCGGCGGTTATCACTATTGCGGCTGCTGCCGCCCCTCAAACCGATCCCATTGCCTTCTCCAA
>CAZLEE010000302.1:0-3318 GCA_964558455.1 uncultured Verrucomicrobiota bacterium
GAACTCTGCGAGCCAGAGGCATGACGCCGCAAATGCTGCGGCAATCGTGGTAAGAGCCTGAATGGTGCGGAAATTCGTCCGGGGAGAGAAAGTGAGTGTTAGCGAGGGCAGTCTCAGAGAGTGAGCATGCGGCGCAGGTGGAACTCACCCAGCAGAATCAGATCATTGAGCGTCTCACGTATTTCCCGCACGTGACGCTCTGCAAACGCATTGCACAGCGGCGAATGAGGCCTGCAAAGCCGCCACACAATCTTACCAGAGCGACACGATCACGGAGCAACCCGCGAACATCTGGAAGGAAGTCATTGCGTTTTGGCAGACCGCCCGTCCGCCAGACAAAGTGGAACCGCCAGAGTAGTCCCTATCAGTGATTGGTGGAGTTGTAGCGGATCCAGAGCCAATCCTGGTCATTTGGCGCCGCCGCCAGCAAACCACCCGGCCAGGCCTGCTGGCGCACGGGTTGAATGGTCGTGGCATTGACCCAAGGATGAATCAACGCATGGCCGTCGGCGAATGAAAAACCGCCCGCCCGGTTATGGTATGAAGCCGGAATATCGTCCCAGATGTACTGCGTGGTCACGGTGGAAAATGTTCCGTCATTGATGCTGTCGGGATGCTCGTCCAGAAAAACCCACAGCTCCGTTGGCCGGGTCAGATCCGTCTGCTTGTAATACTGCGGCTGGGGCGGAGTGGTGCCGGATGGCTCGTAGCGGTTGAGATGGGTGTTCATGGAAATGCTGCGGACGCGCTCCCCGTTTGGCGCAGCAAAGGTGTCCGCCGGACACTTGTAAACTCCGGCTGTTTTTGTGTAGGAGCCAAGCAGCCCTTGAGTCAACCATAGCGTGTTGGTGTTATCCGAACTGCTGGTCCAGCTCATTTCTCCATTGACCCACCCGACTGGATAACTCGGCGGGTCAATCGAACCCGGAACCTCCAAGGCGAAAAACCCCTTGCTGTCGTCCGCATACATGATCCAGGCAACAATCACCTGGCGCAGATTGTTGACACACTTCATTCCTTGGGCCTGTTGCTTCGATTTGCCCAGGGCGGGCAGGAGCATGGCCGCCAGAATCGCGATGATGGCGATGACCACGAGCAGCTCAATGAGCGTGAAGGCCGCGCCCGCATCCTCCTTGATTTTTGCCGGCTGGGACTTGCTCGTCATTTTACGCCTGTGGCGGCTTATCGGGATTGCAGGAGGTAGAACTGCTGCGGCACGTTGGTGGTAATGGCGTTGGTCACCGAGAAATTGCCGCTGCCATCGTAGCTATTGGTCAGCACATGCGTCCAATTGGTGATGGGCAGGGCGACATTGGTTGAGGAGAGCAAAACATAGCCGTCCGAGGGGTATCCGTTAGTGCCGGCAAGAACAATGTTCGTGCCGCTGATGAACGCGCTGTTGATGACAGGAACCGGGACAGAAACCACGGAAATCGTGCCATCGACGGCCAGGTTGTTGGCCCAAATCGCGCCGCCGCCGGTTACCTGCAACGCGTTCCCGGTCACCGGCTGGTTGAGCACTTGAAATTTATCGCCCGCCGCGAGCCGCGAACCCAGATTGGTGATTTTAACCACACCCGAACCGGAGTTGGCCAGCGAGCCGATCACAACCACGTTGCCACAGGAAGGGGAAAGCGATTTGTTGATCGCAATGGCCACATTTCCGGCCAGACTAAGGCTGTTGTCGATGGTCAAAGTGCCAACCGAAGGGGTGGCGTTCCCCGGAGCCAGGGTGCCGCCGGCATTCACGGTGACGGCTCCGCCAATGATACCCGTGCCGCCCAAGGTGGCGCCGCTGCTGACGGTAACGTTGCCAGTGCCAGTGCCGCTGCCGGAGGTGTTATTGACCACCAACCCGCCCGAGTTGACGGAGGTGTTGCCGCTGTAGGTATTATTGCCGGTCAGAGTCACCGTTCCGCTGCCGGAAACGGTCATGGCACCGCTGCCGCTGATGATTCCGCCGTAGCTATACGCCGAGTCGCTGCGGCTGAACGTGAGGGTACTGTTGTCTATAACGTTGCCGGTGCCAAGCGTGCCAACGGAGCCATTGTTGCCGACAATCAAATTCGCGCCGGAATCTATGGTGGTCGCCCCGGTGTAGGTGTTGTTGGCCGTGAATTTCACGTTAACACTCGTGTTCCCTTTTATAATCTCCAAGGTTCCAGGGCCTGAAATCGTCCCCGGTATGGAAAGCGTCGCGCTGGACGTCAACACGTCGATGCTTCCTCCGTTTGTGTTCAGGTAGATTCCCCGGTTTCCGTTCATCGTGTAGGTGTGCGAGGAGTGAAGCGAACCGCCGTTAAGCACGATATTGCTGGGGTTGAAAGCAGCGGGAGCCGTGCCCAACCCCGCGTCTGACGTGCTCCAACTGTAACTGCTCCCGGTAATCACAAGGCCGCTGAACGTGTTCGCCGACGCGCCGTTGTTCAGGTCGGCGGTGGCGGTCCGGATCAGGCGGCCTGTGCCCAAATTCACCACCCCGCCCGTGTTCCAGGCAAGGTGCATCGCGCCGCCGGTGAGGGACACGTCCGTGTTCTGGCTGTAAATATTTCCCGTCGTCAATGTGCCGCTGTTGACAGCGATCGTGCCGCCGTTGGTGGTCACGGTGATGCCCCGGGTTGCGCTGATGGTAAACGTGCCGGATGATCCCAAAGTCCCGCCGTCCAATCTGACCTCGTTGGTGAACAAGGAGGAAGGCACGGTGCCAAGGTTAACGTCGGAGTTGAAGTTATACGTGCCGTTGCTGGTGACAACCAGGTTCGAGAAAACCGTCGGGTAAAGCGAGGTTTCGGCAACGGACAACGAACCCAATCCTTCCTCTGTCAGCGTTCCCGTCCCAAGGTTCAATCCCCCGGCATCCACCCGCACGGCGCCGGCGCCGCTCACGGTCAAATTGACGCTGCTGAGGCTGGTGGAAATTCCGCCGTAAAAATCAAGCGTTCCGTTGGACGAGCCAAACTGGATGTTGGTCGAGGCCAGGGTGGTCGCGCCGTAGATCAAGTTTGCGTTGGTGATGTTCAACATCACGCCGGCGTTGCTGATGCCGGTCCCGCTGACCGTGAAGTTGTTGGGGAAGCTGCCGCCGGGAGTGAATTCCAGCGCCGCGCCATTCGTCGCCGCCGTCTGGCCGGCGCCAAGGGCGTTCACGTTTTCAACCTCCAACACTCCCGAGTTCACGTTGATTGAGCCGCCAAAACCGGAATTATTCCCGCTCAATTCCAGTATCCCCGCGCCGTTGATGTTCAACGTCGTCGAGCCGCCCAGCAGCGCGCCGATGACATGATCCTTGCCGCCGGTATCAATCACACCGTTGCCCAG
>CAZLEE010000303.1:0-3304 GCA_964558455.1 uncultured Verrucomicrobiota bacterium
ATACCATGACGCCTATCTTGCGGTTGAATAGTGGTGCCAGGCGTGACGCTTACGCCTCAACACAAGGGCCACATAAGCAGCGGCCTGCCGGAAACCCCGTCATTGTCAACAGCTTAAAAACCCCGCGCCCTGTTTCCCGCCTTTGTTTTCTAATTTCTGCTTTTGCCCCCCGTCCCCATCTGATTTCAGCGTCTCAGCGTTTCAGTTTTTCAGCTTTTTTCAGTCCATGTCAAGAAAACATACTTGACAAAAATGGGTGCAAAACGCGTAATGCCTTGCAAACACAAGATATAACTAAGTGAAGAAAAGGGTCACGGTTAGCTCCTCTTTTTCCCCCATCTGTGCCAAAATGCCCGCCAGATAGAAAAATGATCAACGAACCAACACTTCGCGCCCTGTCCTCCAAAGCCCTGGCGACGGAGGACGCCGACCGTCCACCAGCTAGCCAAGCTGGTAGCTCCTGTGCCGCCCCGGAAGTTCTATCTGCTACCGCCCACCGGATTACCGTCAACCGGCCCTGCCTTTTTCAACTTTCTGCTTTCCCAATTTCAGCTTTTGCTTCCGTAACACTTTATAACAGTTACGGCATGTGTTACAAACATCAGAACAACCCCAACCCGACTTTTGATGGAACATCCATGTTTACAATCAGTTGCAATAAACCAGGCGATGAACCCGTAACACTTAGAACGTTACCGTAACATCTCTCTATTGCGAACTGAACCATGAGGATCAATGACGAACAGCAGAAGACTCCCCCGCGCCCGCCTTTCCCATTTTCAGAATTTCCGTGTCCCGGTTTTTCTAGTGCCTTGGCGACTTTGCGTCTTTGCGTTGAGTTCCTATTTCCGTCCCCATCCGATTTCAGCGTCTCAGCTTTTCAGTTTTTCAGCATTTTCCTTGCTTTCCCAATTTCAACTTTTGCTTCCGTAACACTTTATAACAGTTATAGCATGTGTTACAAACATCAGAACAACCCCAACCCAATTTCGGCTAGAAAATCCTTATTTGCAATTAGTTGCAACAAACCAGACGATGAACCCGTAACACTCGTAACGTTACCATAACATGTTATTTTGTTTTTTTCTTTTCTCAGGAAATACCAAATCATGAACACCGCCTGCCGCCTACCGCCCACTGGCCCATCCGATTTCAGCATCGCGGCGTTTCCATTCAAGTTTCCACCTTCTCCGCCGCTTCCTCCCATTGCTTGCTATAGGTTTGGAGCTTTGAGGCAATTTCCATCAATTCCCGGTTCAAGACCATGGCGTGTCCCGGTTTCTCGTAGGTGGCGGGCAGTTCCAGTTCGGTGGCGAGTTCTTTTTGGCGCGCTTCCAGATGCATTATTTCCTTTTCCAACTTCGCCACCGTCGCCTCCTTCGCTTTTCGCTCGCGGGAACGGATCTGGCGCTCCTCGGCTTCCCGGCGCTTTTGATCCTTCTGCTTCGGCGCGCGCAGCACGGGCGCGGCGACCGGCGATGTGGCGTGACCGGCGGTCAACCCGGCCTGGGCGGTGGAGGCGGTCTTGTCCAAGTAGTATTGATAACCGCCGGGGAAATGGCTGAGACGGCCGGAATCCACCCGCACGACATGCGTGCCTAATTGCCGGATGAAATAAACATCGTGACTGATGAAAATAATGGTGCCCTTGAACTGACCGAGAGCGCCGATCAAGGCGTCGATGCTCGGCATGTCCAAATGGGTGGTCGGCTCGTCCATCAAGAGCAAATTGGGCGGGTCCAGCAAGAGCTTGACGAGGGCGAGACGGCTTTTTTCACCGCCGCTGAGCACGTTGACCTTTTTGAAAACGTCATCGCCGCGAAACAGAAAGCAGCCGAGCACGGTGCGCACAAACTCCTCGCGCACGCGCTGCGGAGTGTCCAGGCCCTCCTCCAAAACAGTGCGGTCGGGATTGAGCATTTCGATGCGATACTGCGAATAATAGCCGGCTTTGACATTGTGGCCCAACTCGCGCGCCCCGGCGTCAATCGGCAGGGTGCCGGCCAGGATTTTGAGCAGGGTGGATTTTCCCGCGCCATTCGGACCGACCAAAACGACGCGCTGATCGCGTTCGGCCTGGAAATCGAGGCCGTTGTAAATCACATTTTCGCCGTAAGCCTGGCGCACCCCCTTGAGCGTGATGACCTTCAAGCCGCTGCGTTGCGGCTGGGGGAATTGGAATTTGATTTTCTTGTCGTCGCTGACCGGCGCCTCGATTTTTTCCATGCGCTCGATCTGCTTGAGTTTGCTCTGAGCCTGGGCGGCCTTGGTGTTTTTGGCGCGGAACCGCGACACGAATTCCATCATGTGCGCGATTTCGCGCTGCTGATTTTTGTAGGCGGCGGCCAATTGCGCCTCAGCCGCCTCGCGTTGCGCCAGGTAATCCTCATAATTGCCCCGGTAACGGACCAGCTTGCCGTGGCGTATCTCCAGAATATGGGAAACCAGGTGGTTGAGAAAATTGCGGTCGTGCGAAATCATGAGGATGGCGCCCGGGTAACCGCGCAAATAGTCCTGAAACCATTGCAAGGACTCGAGGTCCAGGTGATTCGTCGGTTCGTCGAGCATGAGAAGGTCCGGTTCCTGGGTCAGAAGCCGGGCCAGATGGGCGCGCATCACCCAGCCGCCGCTCATCTCGCGCAAGGGACGGTTGAAATCCTTCTCGCGAAAACTCAAACCGGACAAAATGCGCTTGGCCTTGGGTTCCACCTGGTAACCGCCCAACTCGTCAAAACGCGCGTGGATGTTGTCATTATGATCCACCTCGGAAGGATGGGCCGAATCCCAGTCCCTCATCTTTTTTTGGAGATCGGCCAGTTTCGGGGAGATGGCGGTGGCCAATTCAAGCACCGTTTCATTGCCGGCCGGCGCGTTTTCCTGGGGCAAATGGCCCACGGTGATGTTCTTCTCAAAATGGATTGCCCCGGAATCAGGCGAATCCTTGCCCAAGACGAGGGAAAACAAAGTGGATTTACCCGCGCCATTAGGCCCGACCAGGCCCAGGCGGTCCTCGCGATTGACCTGCAACGAGACATTCTCGAACAACGTCTGCGGGCCGAATGATTTACTAACTTCAGAAAGCGTCAGCATGAAGGGTCAGTCTACCACGCATCCGTCTCCATTAAAAGCCTTTTGGCTCAAAATCTTGATCCTACTCAAAAACGGAGATTGGAGATGGAGTTGCAAGATAGGAGATTAGGAGGGGACGATTGCGCGGCTACAATGGGGGGAGGGAAACTGATTGGGAATGGGGAAGCTTTGGGCTGTGGACTTGGTGGACTGAATGGACTTGGTGGACGGGGGG
>CAZLEE010000304.1:0-3271 GCA_964558455.1 uncultured Verrucomicrobiota bacterium
TGGGATTGGTCTGGCTGAAATAATTGGCCGACCAGTCGTTGGGGAAAAGAATGACAGGATTCTGCCCCATGTCATAAGCCAGGCGCGAGCCGGTGGGGAGGGAAAGCGCGTCCAGACTCGTCTCGGTAAATTGGGCCGGGAGCCAGCGCACGACCGTCCAAGGGGCGGCTTCGAGACGGGAAGGGGCGCCGTATTCGTTTTCCAGGCGGTATTGCACGACTTCAAATTGCAGGGGGCCGACAGCGGCGAGCAGCGGCACCTTGATCGCGGCGTCACGCAATTGCAGGACCTGGATGACGCCTTCCTGCAAAAGCTGGTCCAAACCGGTGCGGAATTGCTTGAACTTGGACGTGTTCGGATTGTGCAAGTAGGCGAAGGCTTCCGGGGTGAAGCGCGGAATTTCCTTGTAACAAATATTCTTGTCGGTGGTGAGGGTGTCGCCAATGCCAAAATCCGAGTGGCCCACCAGTCCGATGATGTCGCCCGGATAGGCTTCATTGACCACTTCGCGTTCGTTGCCGAAGAGTTTGTGGGAGCTGGAGAGGCGGACTTTTTTGTTGGTGCGCGGATGGATCACGGTCATGTCGCGCTCGAATTTGCCGGAGCAAACGCGGACGAAGGCGATACGGTCGCGGTGCTTGGGATCCATGTTGGCCTGGATTTTGAAAATAAACCCGGAAAATTCAGGGTGGCCGGGGGAAATTTGCGCGCCGGCCATGACGCGCGGCTTGGGGGGGGGCGAGTGTTTAAGGAAGCCGTCCAGCAGCAGTTGGACGCCAAAATTATTGACACCGCTGCCGAAGAAGACGGGCGTGGTTTTGCCGGCCAGCACCGACGCGTCATCAAAGATTTCCCCGGCGGAGTCGAGCATCTCCAGTTCTTCCGACACCTTGGCAAAGGTTTCGTCGGACACGCGGTCGCGGATGACGGGGTCGCTCAGGCTGCCGATGGAGACGGGAGCGCGGAACTGGCCGCCAACGGTGCGCTCGAAAAGATAGACTTGACGGGTTTGACGGTCGTAAACGCCTTGGAAGTCGAATCCGTTGCCGATGGGCCAATTGACCGGGAATGCGCCGATGCCAAGCACGCGCTCCAATTCGTCCAGGAGGGCGAGAGGTTCGCGGGTGGGGCGGTCGCATTTGTTCATGAAGGTGAAGATCGGCACGCCGCGCTGCCGGCAGACCTCAAAGAGTTTGAGGGTTTGCGTCTCAATGCCCTTGCCGGCGTCGATCACCATGACGACGGCGTCCACCGCCGTCAGCACGCGATAGGTGTCCTCGGAAAAATCCTTGTGGCCCGGGGTGTCGAGCAAATTAATGTGATAGCCGTCATAGTCGAATTGCAGGACGGTTGAGCTGATGGAAATGCCGCGTTTGCGTTCCAGTTCCATCCAGTCGGAAGTGGTGGCGCGCTGGTTTTTGCGGGCGGTGACCGAGCCGGCCAGTTGCACCGCGCCGCCGTAAAGGAGGAGTTTCTCCGTCAACGTCGTTTTACCGGCATCGGGGTGCGAAATAATGGCGAAAGTGCGCCGTTTTTGAATTTCCTTGGCAATATCCACTAGAGGGCCAAGGGTAACACGGATTTGGCCGCGAACAAGAAGTCCTGACTTTATTTTTTGGCCGGGGCGGGGGGCTGGTTGGGAAATTCAAGGGTGAAGACAGCTCCTTTGCCGGGGCCGGCGTTCTGCGCGGCCAGGGAACCGCCCAAGTCCCGGGCCGAGAGGGAGCTGCTGTGCAACCCGAAGCCGTGGCCGTCTTTGCGGGTGGTGAAACCGTGTTCGAAGATGCGCGCCAGATTTTCGGCGGGAATGCCGATGCCATTATCAATGACGGAAATGCGGACCCGGTCCCCGTTCACGGCGGCGATCTGGATGGTCATTTTTTTGTTCTCATCCGGATTGGCGGCCATGGCGAATCTGGCGTTGCGAATGAGGTTGACCAGAATTTGCAGCACCTTGTGCTTGTCCACGGTGGCGGGCACCATGCCGGTGTATTCGCGTTCGATATGGATGTGATTGCGGTCAATTTCATCCGCGTTGAGGTGAATGGCGGCTTCCATCAAATCGACGGCGTCAACCGGTTCGACCACGCCGACGATGCGGGCGTAGTTTTGCTGCATCAGGACAATTTCCTTGATGTGATCGATGTCATGGACGAGGGAGTCGATTTCCTGCAGGACTTGCGTTCGTTCGGCAAGCAGGCGTTCCGAGAGCGAGGACAGGTAAGAGGGCAGTGTCCGTCCTTTGGCGTCATCCTTGAAAAAGGCGTCGAGATTATCCTTGTGCTCTTGCATCATGGCCATGGCCTTGGACAGGTTGGCGATTTTTGATTTGCGGACCTTTTCGGCGATGAGCGAAGTGGAAATGTTGACGCTATTGAGGACATTGCCGACGTTATGCAGGACGCTGACAGCGACCTCGGCCATGCCCGCCTGGCGGGAAGTTTCGAGCAACTGGCGGTGGAGGGTTCTCATGCGTTCCTCGGCCGAAATGCGTTCGAAAGCGCCGCTGCAATAATCCGCGAGGGTTTGCAGGATGCTCAGGTCGTTTTTGCTGTAAGCCTGGGGCGAATAACTGTGAACGCCTATGAGGCCGGTGGCCTGGCCGCGTTGCCGGATGGGAGCGCGTATGATGGAAACGGAAGGGCGGCCTTTGTCGCCGTAAGGCCGCACGCCGGGTCCCAAAGCCGGGGCGCCCTGCCGCAGAACCAATTCCGCGCCCTGCTGAAGCACCCGCCTGCTGTCTGTGCTGGGTTTGTGCTTTTCGTTGGGGACTGTAACATTCTGCCGCACTCCGTCGATGACGTCGGCCAGGAAAACGGGGAGGATTTCGTCGCTATCCGGGAGGTAGAGATAAACATTGCAGGCATCCCAGCCGAACAGTTCGTCGGCAACATTGGCAATCATGCGGGCGGCCGCTTCCAATGTGGTGGCGGAGAACAATTCCTGGCCAAGTTTGGAAAAGGCCACGGCGGAAATCTCCAACTGCTTGCGTTCGGTGATGTCCTGCAAAATGCCCACCGAGCCAAAGGGTTTTCCGGCTTCATCCAACTGCTGCACCGAGGCATCGGAAATCCAGCGCGTTTTGCCCGTCCGTGTCACAACCCGCATATCGCAACGCCATTGTTTTATCTGGCCGTTTCTGACGCGGCGGGTCGCTTCCTCCCTGGTCAATCCGGCGGATTCCCCCAGCATGATTACTTCCTGAAGAATCTTTGCCCAGAGGGCGGAATTAATCTCCTCCTGTTTATATCCAATCAACCCCTCAATGCCG
>CAZLEE010000305.1:0-3216 GCA_964558455.1 uncultured Verrucomicrobiota bacterium
TTAGCCTTGGTGGGCCGTTACCTCACCAACTAGCTGATAGGCCGCGGGTTCATCATAAAGCGCCAGGCCTTGCGGTCCCCAGCTTTAACCGGTCAGAGATGCCTCCATCCGGTCACATTCGGTATTAGCTCGCCTTTCGGCGAGTTGTCCCCAACTTTACGGCAAATTACCCACGTGTTACGCACCCTTGCGCCGCTCCGATTAAAAGATATTGCTACCCTTTAACCAGCGCTCGACTTGCATGTCTTATCCACGCCGCCAGCGTTCGTTCTGAGCCAGAATCAAACTCTCCGTTAAAAACGTTAGCTTGAATCTTTGTCCGGTGGTTAACCCGGACTGATTTTGCAATTAAAACTCCTCAAGTGTTCCACTAACTGGAACCCTTGAAGGGGCTCTCACTATTCGCACAATTCAACTTTCAATGAGCAATGAGTGCTTTCACACTCGAAAACTTTCCCCTTTTAGGGGACAAAAAACCTGAGCGCCGAATTCATCTTTCAACTCGGCATCTCAGACACCTCAGTTAAGGTTTGGTCAATTTACTTGATCCGAAACCGGTTGTCAACGGGTTTTGTTGAACAATCTTTTTTTTGTTTCTTCGGGCTGTCCCGCAGAACGAGGTTGAAAATAGCACCCCCTGTGATGGGTGCAAGAACTTTTTTCATTTTTTTTGCATTATTTTTTATTTCCCTCGTATTTGAGGCCTTTTTCCCAAGGTTTGGAACCGAAAAAACCGGCCCGGATGACGCCATTTCCCGAATAAATTGCAGATTGTTCCTTGAAGATATATCCGGCCTTCCGGCTTCCATCACCACTATCCCAATCTTCTTTATTCCAACACCTTCCATCACCCGCACTGTCAACAATGTATGATTGATCGTCCCCAGCCGGTTGCGCGACACCACCAATGCCGGGCAGCCCAGACCGGCGATTACATCCGCAATTGTGTAGTTTTTCCCCAATGGAACGAGCAATCCGCCGCTTCCTTCCACCAAAAGCACGTCGCAACGATCCGAAACCGCCCGGATTTTCCCCAAAACGGTGTCAAGACTAACAATTTTTCCGCGCCCTCCGTCCGCCGCCGGCGCCACCGGCTTCTCGAAGTAAAACGGGTTGATCTCATCCAGTGTCAACAAATCATCCCCCGCCGCCCGCAGCAGCCGCGCATCCCCCCGCGACCCGGAACAAAATGGTTTCATCGCCAGCGCATCACACCCCTCGTCGCGCAAAAACCGCGTCAGCAAACTTGTCAATACTGTTTTCCCCACGCCTGTGTCCGTTCCCGTGATAAATATTATGTTTTTCATCGCGGTCACGTTAGGCGCGCCCCGCGCTTTTTTCGAGCCTGCAATCTTCGCCCCCCCCGTTTCCTCGCGGTTCATCTCCCGCGCGTGTATGGCCTTAATGTGGGCGATAATGACCCCGCCGCTCCGCGCCGGGCCACGCTCTTCCATGATTCGTGATGGGGAATGCAATCAAAGCCGCATGCATCAAAAATCCAATCGCCTGCGGAGCCGGTTCATCAAATCCATGTTCTCATGCAATACCGCAAGGATCAGCGGGCATTGCTTTTCCCGGAGGGTGTGGAACACGTAGTGATGTTCGATGCGCGAGACGCGCAACTCAGGGCGGTGCTTTAAAAAAACCCGCGTCCGGGCTTTCCCGCTTCCGATGGCCTGAAAAATGTGGGTTCGGGGGCTTGAGTAGATTCGTGTTGTCGTAAATTTCGATTCGTCCGCCCCAAACAATTCCTTGCCCCGCCCCCGGCCCCGGCTTTACTCTGCCTGCGGCTTTTGCCAGGGCCCATGGAGTGTGGACTTACGAACCCCGCGAGGGCAGGAATGCAGCAACGGCAGTTTGCTCCACATCCGCCGTGGTGTCCCTGGCATTTTCAATTTCATTAGCAATGTCGTACCAAGTCATAGCGCGCAAATACCGCCCGCAACGGTTCGCCGATGTTGTCGGCCAGGAGCACGTCACTCAAACCCTGAGTAACGCCATCGCCCACAATCGCATCGCCCACGCCTACCTCTTCGTCGGCCCCCGCGGAACGGGCAAAACCACCATCGCCCGCATCTTTGCCAAATGTCTCAATTGCACCGACGGCCCCAAAGCTGATTTTCCCGAAAACGATCCCAAAGCCATGGAAATCGCCGACGGACGCTCCATGGATGTCCTCGAGATCGACGGCGCCAGCAATCGCGGCATCGACGAGGTCCGCGAACTGCGCGAGACGGTCAAATACGCCCCCGCCTCTTCGCGTTTCAAAATTTACATCATCGACGAAGTTCACATGCTGACCAAGGAAGCCTTCAACGCCTTGCTCAAAACTCTGGAAGAACCGCCGGCGCATGTGAAATTCATGTTCGCCACCACCGAACCGGAAAAGGTTCTCCCCACCATCCTTTCCCGCTGCCAGCGCTTTGACCTCCGCCGCATTCCGGGCGCCCTTATTGTCAAGCATCTGGAGCAAATCGCCCAAAAAGAAAACGTCAAAATCGACGCCCCGGCGTTGCACGCCATCGCCCGCGGCGCCGACGGCGGCATGCGCGACGCCGAATCCACTCTGGACCAGCTCATCAGCTTTTGCGGCAGGGAAATTGCCGAACCTGACGTGCTCTCCATGTTCGGCCTCACTTCCCAAAGCCAGATTCTCGCTTTGGCCAGTGCGGTTCTGGCCGGTGAAACCGAAAAAGCGCTGCGCGAATTAAACGACCTTGCGCACCAGGGCAAGGACTTGGGCCGATTGGTCTCAGAACTCCTTGGGCATTTCCGCAACCTGCTTATCTTCAAGGTTTCACGCGGCGATTTGAATCTGCTTGAAGTCTCGGAAATGGAAGGAGCCGGACTGAAGGCCCAGGCCGCCCATATTGAAACCGACACGCTGACCCGCATCATGGAGGTGCTGACCGATTGCGAAGGCCGCCTGCGCGACACCGCCTCAAAAAAAATCCTGGTCGAAGTCTCCCTGCTTAAAATGATCGAGGCGCGCCAAGCCATCAGCATCGACACCCTCCTGAAACAAATTCAGGAATTGCGCGCCGAGGCCGCCTCGGGCGTTCCCGCCCCGCGCCAATCCGCGCCCGCCGCGCCATCCCCCGTCGCCAAAAAACCCGCCATCATCCACAGCGTGGCGGTCCCCGCACCCGTGGCAGCACCGGCGGGAAACATGGATTTGGAACAACTCTGGGTCAAACTCGTGGATGCAGTGGGCAA
>CAZLEE010000306.1:0-3180 GCA_964558455.1 uncultured Verrucomicrobiota bacterium
GCCGCCCGACGCCCGAAAGCGTCAAGGGCACGGCATGGCGCAACGGGGCAGGCGGTTACCATCTAGCCCGGCCAATCCGCGCACAGTTACCGCACAGATTCAGCCCGCCGCCGATTGCCGCACAGTTACCGCACAGCCGCACAGTCCCGCACAAGTTTTTCTGCCGATTGATGCACAAAGATGCAAGAAAACGCTTGCAATGCGAGTGAAACCCCTGTATATTCGCGGATAGGTTGGCGCACAGAAAGGCAATTATGAGCAACAATGAAAACATGAAAAACGAGGCTGCAATAGGTTCAAGTCCTCTCTCGCGCACCATTTTCCTCGGAAATATTAACCCATGATGAATTACGGCGAAACAATCCAGTTCCTGTATGACCTGCGTATCTTCGGCATGAAGCTGGGATTGGAGAACACACGCAATCTGGCCGCGCTGGCCGGCAACCCGCAGAATACGCTCCGTTTCATCCATGTCGCCGGCACCAACGGAAAAGGTTCCGTCTGCGCGATGCTGGAATGTGTTTACCGCGCCGCCGGATTGCGCGTGGGCTTGTTTACTTCCCCGCATTTGGTCTCGTTTTCCGAACGCATTCAGGTGAACCGGAAACGCATCAGCCAGGCGGATGTCTCGCGCCTGGTGGAGGAAATACGGCAGGCGCCCGCTTTTTTGGGTGACGCCAGCCCGACATTTTTCGAGGTGGTCACGGTGATGGCTTTGAAATATTTCGCGGAACAACGATGCGATTTGGTGGTGTGGGAAACAGGCTTGGGCGGGCGCCTGGATGCCTCGAATATTGTGACTCCCCTGGCCAGTGTCATCACCAATGTGCAGTTCGACCACATGCAATGGCTGGGAAACACCCTGCCCGAAATCGCGCGGGAAAAAGCGGGCATCATCAAGGAGCGCATCCCGGTCATCACCGGCTCGCAAAACAAGGAGGTCCTGCCCGTCATCACGGCCACCGCTGCGGAACGTCACGCTCCCCTCACCCTGGTCACCCCGGCTGACGCGCGCGCCATGGAACAATTTGAAATCTCGCTGGTCGGGGAACATCAACGGATGAACGCCGCCGTCGCGCTGAAAACCGTCCAAATCCTGCAATCCCAAATTCCGGTGGCCGAAACCGCCATCCGCAGCGGCTTGAAAGAAACGAGCTGGGTCGGACGCTGCCAGATTGTCCATCGTAAAAACGGCCAGACCATATTGCTCGACGGGGCGCACAACCCGGCGGGCGCTCTCACCCTGGCCCGCGTCTGGCAAACCCAATTCACCGGCAAGAATGTCGCGCTCGTTCTGGGTGTCATGCGCGACAAGGATTGCGAAGCCATCTGTTCCCTGCTCGCGCCGCTGGCCGGAAAGATTTTTCTGGCGCACATCGCCAGCGAACGCGGCGCGCAGCCGGAAGCGTTGCTCGCCTTTTGCCGCAAGGCGAACCCCTCCGCGCCCATTACCATCTGTTCCGGCCTGGCCGACGCGCTGGCCCGATCCGGCGCGGAGCCTTTTGTGGTCGTGACGGGATCGCTCTATTTCGTCGGTGAAGCGCTGGAACAGTTGGGTCTGATGCCGCCCTCGCAGGAACGCGGACTCAACGAATACGGCGCTGCCGCGAAGCACGACCGCCAGCCTGTCCCGACAGCCTGACTCTTCCTCCAAATCGCAATCTCTTAAACAAGCGCATCTGGAATCTTCGCAGAGACGAACGACGTTTCCCCGCCCCGCCCGCACCAGCGGGAGGGCCAAGGGTGAGGGCAATCCCATCGCCATTTTCCAACCGATGCCGCCCTGCACCCAAGGACATTAACAATGGCTTGTCCCCCAAAATTGACCGTCGCAAGATGAGGAGGCGAGAATGAAACTGGTCTGTCCAGAATGCAAATCGGAGGTCCCGCTTGAGCGCGTGGACATGAGCAGCGAGTCGGCTCTTTGCTGCCAATGCCAGAAATATTTCGATTGCAAGGAATGGATTGAGACGGCACTGGTAACGCCTGAGAATCTTAAACACCCGCCTGATGGGGCCTTGTATGAACAGACACCGCACGGTTTTAGGGTTGTTGTTTCAACCCGCGCATACCGATGGCTCTTCTTTCTTCCATTCGCCTGCATGTGGTCGGCATTGCTGCTCTTTTTTTCATGGGCGTTTCTTCACGGAAACGGATCGCCAGGGGCGCGTTTGTTGCTGTTTCGTTTCCTGACGCCTTTTTATCTGTTCTGCGCGGTGGCCTGGGGATTTGCGCTCATGCCGATTTTCGGCAGGGTCGCAATCGAGATTGACGGTGATTCAGGAAGCATCTTCAAGGGGATTGGATTTATGGGCTGGACGCGCCATTTTGATTGGCGCAGCGTGAGAAAAATTCGGCTCAGCACGTATTACATGACGAATTGGAATCAAGAGCAGATCACACTGGAAGGAGACAAGACCGTCCAAGTGGCCAGGGGAGTCGGACACAAGCGTCTTTGCTATATGCTGCTTGCCCTGTGCGCCTGAATCACCGCAAACAACCAATCCGCAGCTAACCGCAACTGAATCCGCCGGCCATGAATTGGCAGCCCCCCGTCCTCTGCTCGAAATTCGAAGCCGGCACAATATTGGTTGTTTTTCCCCGTCCACCAAGTCCACCAAGTCTATTCTGTCCACTTCGGCCACCACGCCACCCCGACAGTTAAAACTTTTTAAAATCCAGTTCTTCGAGGGTGCCTCCCCCCGTCCAATAGAGTTGCAGTGTAAACGTCCAACCCTCTGAAAACCTTCATGCATACGCGCTGGGGCTTTATTGGGCGGCACCTGATTTCCTTGCGATACCAGATCGTACCGTGGCATGCTCCTTCGTGTTTTATGAGCATTTTGAAGACAGAATTTAGTCCCCGTTTTCACACCATCCTCTTGGTTGATCCGGTGCCCGCAGGGTCGGTCGTCGAAAAATGGACTTCTGTCAGTTATTCAAAATCAACATTTCCACGACGCATCCGTAGCTCAATTGGATAGAGCTTCTGACTTCGGATCAGAAGGTTGCAGGTTCAAGTCCTGCCGGATGCGCCAACAATATCAATGACTTACGTAAATCCAAGCCTTTTCTGGATTCCCTATACTAGCCACTTACTAGCCACTTTTTGGGGCACGCCGCCCGAGGATCTGGTCGACGAAGATGCAGTCGGCTTTCAATACCAACTTGGGCACGCCA
>CAZLEE010000307.1:0-3124 GCA_964558455.1 uncultured Verrucomicrobiota bacterium
CGCAACAAAAAAGGGCCGGGAATTGAATATTTAAGAAATCCGTCTCACACCCGATATGGGGTGTAACCCTCTTTTTTCCTTTGCTCAACCGGCCCGGTTTAATAGCATCCGGCCCTCATACATATATGAAGAAATTTGCAGTACTAGCCGGGGCCTGTTCCTTGTTGTTGGTCGCATGCCAGCAATGGAGTTCGCCGAAATGTCAGAAGATGGAAAACAACACCTTGAGCGAGGCGGAGAAGGCGGCAGGGTGGCAGTTGCTCTTTAACGGCACCAATTTTGACGGCTGGCACAACTTCAGGATGGAAGGAATTCAACCGGGCTGGCAGGTGACCAACGAAACGCTCTGCTGCGTTGATCCCCACCACGCGGGCGACATTGTGACGAGCGGCCAGTTTGATTGGTTTGAATTGCAATTGGATTACAATATCTCCCACGCGGGCAACAGCGGCATCATGTATCACGTCCAGGACACCGGCAAGCATGTGTGGGCGACCGGCCCGGAGTTTCAATTGGAGGACAATGTGGCGGCGGCGGACAAAATCCGTTGCGGCTGGCTTTATGCCTTGTATCAGCCACCCATGGATCCGAAGACGGGCAGAACGCTTGATGCCACCAAACCGGTGGGCGAGTGGAATCATGTGCGTCTCCTGCTCACGCCGCAAAAGTGCGAGCACGACATCAATGGTGTCAAATATTTTGAATACGTGCTGCACAGTGACGACTTCAAACGCCGCGTGGCTGCGTCCAAATTCGCGCACATGCCGGGCTTTGCCGAGATCGACAACGGCGCCATCGCCTTGCAAGGGGACCATGGTTCCATTAGCTTTCGCAACATCAAGATCCGTCCGATCAAACAAGACAAGTGAGCCATTAACATTTAACAAAATATGAAAACATCCGGCATTTTAATCGCGGCTGGCTTGTCCTTGCTGGTCGCTTGTGACCAATCCAAGAATCCCCCGACTGCCACTCCCGCGCCCGCGCCCGCGCCGGCATCCGCTCCCGCTCCGGCGGCTGCTCCTGCACCCGCGGCGGCATCCGCTCCCGCTCCAGAGTCTTCGGCGGTGGCGACTCCCCAGGCGGATAACACCCTGACAGACGCCGAGAAGGCGGCGGGCTGGCAATTGCTCTTCAACGGCACCAACTTTGACGGCTGGCACAATTTCAGGATGGAAGGAACCCGGCCGGGCTGGCAGGTGACCAACGGAGTGCTGGTTTGCGTGGATCCGCATCAGGCCGGGGATATTGTCACGGTGGGGCAATTCGACTGGTTTGAGTTGCAATTGGATTACACCATCTCCCATGCGGGCAATAGCGGCATCATGTATCACGTCCAGAACTCCGGTCCGGCGGTGTGGGCGACCGGCCCTGAGTTTCAATTGGAGGACAATGAACTGGCCGCCGACCCGGTGCGTTGCGGCTGGCTTTATGCCTTGTATCAGCCGCCCATTGATCCGAAGACGGGCAAAACGCTTGACGCCACCAAACCGGTGGGGGAATGGAATCATGTGCGCCTCCTGCTTACGCCGCAAAAGTGCGAGCACGATATCAATGATGTCAAATACTTTGAATACGTGCTGCACAGCCCTGATTTCAACCACCGCGTGGCTGAGTCCAAGTTCGCGGCCATGCCGGGTTTCGCCGAGATTGACACCGGTTCAATCGCCTTGCAGGGGGATCATGGGGCGGTGGGCTTCCGCAATATCAAGATTCGCCCGATCAAACCGTAAAGCGGTGACCGGACTTTCCGGGGCGTTGCCTGAGGTCAAACCTCGGGCGAAAAGCGGTATCCGACGCCCCGGACGGTGTTCAGGTATTTGGAGGCTTGGCCGAGTTTGTCGCGCAGGCGCCGCATGTGGGTATCGACGGTGCGGGTGTCGATCGTGCTGGTGTATTCCCAGACATCGCGCAAAAGACGGTCGCGCGACTGGACGTGTCCGGAGCGTTGCATCAGAATCGTCAGCAATTTGAATTCCGTCGCGGTCAATTCCACCCGGCGACCCTTGACCGTCACCAAATGCCGGGAAATATCCACCGCGAGAACGCCAATGGTGAAGGAGGTTTTGGCCGGCGTCCCTTCGTTCTTTTCCAGACGCTTTTTGACGCGCAAGACCAGCTCGCGCGGGCTGAACGGCTTGGGAATATAGTCCACCGCGCCCAGTTCCAGACCAAGCACGCGGTCCATCTCGGTGGCGCGGGCGGTCAGCATGATGATGGGAATGGCGCTGGTTTGGGGATCGCGCCGCAGCAGTTTGCAGACTTCCAACCCGTCCAACTCCGGCAACATCAGGTCAAGGAGGATCAAATCCGGTGAGGCGGAGCGGGCTTTGCGCAGCGCATCCGCGCCGTCTTCGGCGGTCACGACTTGGAATCCGGCCTGCGTCAGGTTATAGGAAACCAGGTCAAGCACGTCCGGTTCGTCATCCACTACAAGAATTTTGGCTTTCACGCTGCCCCACGTTGGCTCTGAACCGCCCGCTTTGACAAGGGCGGGACGGTGACATCTTTGTTACGGTTGTGCGTCGGTCGCGTTGCGCCCGGCTGAACCAAAATCGTTTGCACCGCATTATGGGCCGGACGGAAACCTCGATCACGGTTGGAAATAGATAGTTGTCTGAAGTGCGGTGGCGCGGGCGGTCAGCATGACGATGGGAATGGCGCTGGTTTGGGGATCGCGCCGCAGCAGTTTGCAGACTTCCAACCCGTCCAACTCCGGCAACATCAGGTCAAGAAGGATCATATCTGGTGAGGCGGAGCGGGCTTTGCGCAGCGCATCCGCGCCATCTCCAGCGGTCACGACTTGGAACCCGCCCCGCGTCAGGTTACAGGAGACCAAGTCGAGCGCATCCGGTTTGTCGTCCACTACAAGAATTTTTGCTTTCACGCTGGCCACACGTTGGCCCGGGACCGCCCGCTTTGACAAGGGCGGGACGGTGACATCTCTGTTACGGTTGCGCGATGGTCACGTTGGGCGCGACTCGTGCTGGCGGGCTTCGAGCAATTCCTTGATGCGCCGGGCGTCCGCCTTGCGGTGGCCGTGGCTGGTGAGCGGATCGGTTCCGCCGGGGGTGTGAGACGGATTTCTTAATACCCAATAAATCCTCCAGCTCTGCTGGAGAGA
>CAZLEE010000308.1:0-3123 GCA_964558455.1 uncultured Verrucomicrobiota bacterium
TTGGCATCCCAATCGCTAATTAAATAAGACATTAATGCGACACTGCACTAGCGCGCCACGCCTTGGGGGCCTTGACCGCCGTTGACTAGAAATAGCGCCGCCATGCGCACGGCCAGACCGTTGGTCACCTGGTCAAGAATGAGCGAACGGCCGGAGTCCGCGATCTCGCTGTCGATCTCCACTCCGCGGTTGATCGGTCCCGGATGCATGATGAGCACCTCCGGTTTGGCCCGGGCCAGTCGCGCCTTGGTCAGCCCGAACAGGCTGGTGTATTCGCCGAGGCTCGGGAACATGGCCTTGCGCTGCCGCTCGTGCTGGATGCGCAGAAGATTGATGATGTCCGCCTGGGCAATCGCTTCCTCGACATTGTGGGTGACGGTGCATCCCATTTGCTCGAAGACGCGCGGCACAAGGGTGGTCGGCCCGCACAGGGTCACGTGCGCGCCCATTTTGGTCAGCGCCCAGATGTTGGATCGCGCCACCCGGCTGTAAAGTATATCGCCCAGGATGGTCACGTTCAGCCCGGCAATCTTCCCTTTTCTTTCCCGGATGGTGAACAGGTCCAGCAATGCCTGGGTGGGATGCTCATGCGCGCCGTCGCCGGCGTTGATCACGCTGGCGTGCAGGAAGCGCGAGAGAAAAAGCGGCGCGCCGCTGACGCTGTGGCGCATCACGATGATATCGACATTCAATGCTTCCAGATTGCGCACCGTGTCCTTGAGCGTTTCGCCTTTTTTCAGGGATGATGCTTCCGCGCTGAAATTGATGATGTCGGCCGTGAGGCGTTGGGCCGCCAGTTCAAAGCTGATGCGGGTGCGGGTGGATGGTTCCACAAAGAGGTTGACCACGGTCTTGCCGCGCAGGGCCGGCACTTTCTTTATGGCGCGCTGGCCCACCGCCTTGAAAGCCTTGGCTGTGTCCAGCACGGTTACGATGTCCTCCACGCTGAGGGATTCGATGTCCAGAAGATGTTTGTGATTCCAGGCCATAGTATTATTTTTGTAATACAACTTGGTCCACTCCGCCCTCTTCGCTTAAAAGCACTTTCACCCGTTCGCCCACCGCGGTCGGCACGTTTTTCCCGACGAAATCCGCCTTGATGGGCAATTCGCGATGGCCGCGATCCACCAGCACCGCCAGTTCAATCCGGTGCGGACGCCCAAAATCGTTGAGCGCGTCCAAGGCGGCCCGGGTTGTCCGTCCGCTGAACAGCACGTCATCCACCAAAATCACTGTTTTGCCCGCGACATCAAACGGGATGACGGTGGGGTGCATGTGAGGAACCGCCTTGCTAGCCAGGTCGTCCCGGTGCATGCCGACGTCGAGCCGTCCGACGGGGACGGGGCGGCCCCAGATTTTTTGCAGGAGTCCGGCCAGACGTTCCGCCAGGTAAACCCCGCCGCGCTGCACGCCGACCAAGGCCACGTCCGCACTGTTTTCATTCCGTTCCACGATTTCGTGGGCGATGCGCGTCAACGCCCGCTGCATGGCGTCGCGCTCCATTATGGGCACCGGGGTTAGCATAAAAAAAAGTCGAACCAGCCGGTTGTCCGGGCCGATTCAACAAAGCTTGATATAAAATTCATCTTCCCTTCGCGATCTCACGGGATGGCTTTAAAGGACAAAGTCAAAAAACACCGCAAAAAAAACCTCAATGCTGCGCATGGCGGCTTTTCCGCCATTTCGCCTTATGCTTGCAAATCCAATCGGTCAAGGCCCGCTCAAATCCGATGTCATACCCGGCCTTCTCCGACTCGATCCATTTGTGCTTCAGGATCTCGTCGCGTTCCGCTTGGAACTCGCGATACAGTGACGACTTCTTGACGAAGTCATTACCGCTCGATCCCTCTGATAGATTCGGCATATTCGCTTGTTAATTCTTACTGCGAGCATCGGCGAGGCTATCTCCATTCCGCGCCAAATGCAATAAAATTAAACGGCCCAAAATCACAAAATCCCAAATCAATTCATCTCATCCCAGAATTTTGCGCAAGGCTTCCGCGATTTTCAAAAATGGCTGGGCTTGGGGGCTTTGCAGGTTGCCCGCCGCCACCGGTTTCCCGCTGTCCCCGCCTTCGCGAATTTGCACGTATATCGGAATCTCCCCGAGAAATGGGACTTTCCTGCGTTCCGCCTCGGCCCGCCCGCCGCCATGCCCGAAAATTTCCACCCGATCCCCGGTCGGCGTGGTGTAATAGCTCATGTTTTCGATCATACCCAGAATCGGGACATTGACCTTTTCAAACATCCCGATTCCCTTGCGTACCACTCCCAACGAGGCTTCCTGCGGCGTGGTGACGATGACCCCGCCGTCCAACGGCACGGTCTGGCAAAGCGAAATCTGGGCATCGCCCGTTCCCGGCGGCAAATCCACCACCAGATAATCCAGCTCGCCCCATTCCACATCGGACACAAATTGCTGGATCGTCTTCATGATCATCGGCCCCCGCCAGATGACCGGCGTATCGCCGTCCACTAGAAATCCCATGCTCATCAATTTGACGCCGTGGCTGACAGGGGGAACCAGTTTCTGATTTTCGCTCAGCGTCGGACGATCCTTGACGCCCATCATGAGAGGGATGCTCGGGCCGTAAATATCGCAATCCAGCAAGCCGACCGCCGCCCCGATCTGGTGCAAAGCGCAGGCCAGGTTGACCGAGACGGTGGATTTGCCCACCCCGCCTTTTCCGCTTGCCACCGCTATCACCCGTTTAACTCCCGCCATTTTGTTCGGGCTAAGGCCTTTGCCGGGCGTTTGGATTCCGGCTGAGGAGACCATTTCAATTCGCACATGTTCCACGCCCACCGCTTTTCGCACGGCCTGTTCGGCCGCCGCCTGGATTTGCCCGGCGATTTGGGGCGTGCCGCCGGTTAATTGCAGGGACACGCTGACCGAGGCGCCGTCCACCGCAATATTTTTGACCAGGCCGAAGGAAACAATATCTCGCATGTAGCCGGGATATTTGACCGTCTTCAGCGCATCGAGAATGTCGTGTTGGGTAGCCATCGAACATTAGTATTGAAACTTAAAATCCCCTCCCGGTCAACCCGGCGTTGCGTATCATTAGCCTTAATACCCAATAAATCCTCCAGCTCTGCTGGAGAGACTCCCAGAGTTTGACA
>CAZLEE010000309.1:0-3090 GCA_964558455.1 uncultured Verrucomicrobiota bacterium
TCTCCGCTCCGTCGCTCTTCTCCGGAGTTCAAAAGGTCTTATTCGGAATCACCGGGTCTTCATGGAGGCGCTGGATTTCCCTGCCTGCTTCATCTAAAATTTTCGCGGCGGCAACCGGGGTGGAGGACGGACTTTTCATTTCGACTCCGAGGGCGGTCAGGTTCTGGCGGCTTAGGTTGGACAGGGTTTGCTGGTCGGCGAAATCGCGGAGGACGCGCTGGTATTGGACGGCGGCTTCGTTGGTCTTGTTTTGGGCGCGATAACATTCGCCCAAACGGAAGATGGCGGTGGCGGCGAGTTGGCGATCCTTGTCGAATTGCGCGGCGAGCGATTGGTAATCGGCGATGGCGGCGTCGAGATTGCGGTTGGCCTGTTCCTCAAACAAGCCCTGTTGCAAAAGGATGGTGAGGTTGTTGGTTTCGCCGCGCGCCAGCATCGCGGCCAGAAGGAACAGCGGCAGCAGTATTTTTGTTTTCATAATGCCAGTCTGCCAGAATGGAGGAAATGTGGTTGTCATGGTTTTGTAAAATCGGACAGGTCCAGCTTGTAGCCGACGCCATGCACGGTCTTGAGCCAGCGCGGGTCGTCGGGATTTTTTTCCAGCTTGGCGCGCAGGCTGGCGATGTGATTGTCCACCGTGCGGGTGGTGGGGAAAGCGGTGTAGCCCCAGACGGCGTCGAGGAATTTTTCGCGAGAGACCGGCTCGCCTTCGGCCTCGGCCATCAGGCGGAGCATGGCGAATTCCTTGGCGGTGAGATGAACGGGTTTGTGGGCGCGCATTGCTGTCTGGCGGGCCAGATCGATTTCCACATCGCCCAATTTTAATCCGGCCGGCAGCCTGGTTTTCCGCTCCGCCCGCCGCAACAGGGCGCGGACGCGGGCGAGCAATTCTTCGGTGCTGAACGGCTTGACCAGGTAATCATCCGCGCCGGCGTCGAGTCCGGCCACGCGATCTTCCACCTGGCCCTTGGCGGTGAGCATGAGAACGGGGACCTCGTCGGCCATGCGGCGCAATTCCGCGCACAAGGCAAAACCGTCGAGCCGGGGCATCATGACGTCGAGCAGGATCAGGGCAGGTTTTTCGGCCAGGGCGCGATTGAGGCCGGAGATGCCGTCGGACGCCGACAGGGCGCGGTAGCCCTCGGCAGCGAGCAAGTCCAGCAGCGCGGTGCGCATGGGCGTTTCGTCTTCGATGACCAAAATACGTTCGGCGCTCATTTTTTCAAAGGCAGTTCAATGGTGAAGCGGCTGCCCTGCCCCGGCGCGCTTTGCACAATGACGCGGCCATGGTGCGCATCCACGATATGTTTGACGACGCTTAAACCGATGCCGACGCCCTGGGTCTCGCGGCGCAATTCGGAACCGAGCCGGTAAAAGCGTTCAAAAATCCTTTCATGCTCCCCGCGCGGAATGCCGGGGCCGTGATCGGCGACAAACAAACGGACCGCCGGCGCGTCGCCGCCATTTTTCAGTTCGATGCCCACCGACACGGTTTCTCCCTTGGGCGAATGTTTGACGGCATTGTCGATCAAATTGACCAGAGCCTGCTGGAGGGCGCGGCCATCTGCCTCCGTCTGAATCACCGGGCTGTCCATCGCCTCCAAACGCAGGACGACGCCTTTTTCGGCGGCGTAAGGCTCCATTAATTTGACAGTGGTCCGGGTCAGCGCGGCGAGATCGGAGGGTTCCAACTCGTATTGTTTGCGACCCTGTTCGATGCGGGAAAAATCGAGGATATTTTCAATGAGCGACGAAAGGCGGCGGCACTCCTGCACGATGAAGTGGAAGTACTCCCTTTGACGGGGCGCGTCGGGGATTTTGCCGAGTTCGAGATTTTCAGCCATGAGCCGGACGGAGGCGATGGGAGCGCGCAACTCGTGAGAGACGCCGGAAACGAAATTGGATTTCATTTCGCTCAGGCGCTGCTGGCGGCGGAAGGCGCGGTAAGCGGCCACAAAACCGATCAGGGCGGAAAGAGCCGAAGCCGCGATCAGGATGCCAAAGATGAACTGAAGCCGGCGTTGTCTGGCGTAAAGCAGAGAGCGGTTGGCCAGCCGGATTTGGATGGTGAATTGCGGGTGGCCCGGCATGTTTTCAAAAAAGATGTCTTTGCCCTCCTGTGTGCTTCCGGGCCTGGCCAAAAGCGCGGCGGCGAGCTGCTCTTGTCCTCTTCTGGAATCGCGCAATCTCATTCCCGCACGCTGTGACATGCGGAATTGCGCCTCCGCCAAGACATCGCCAGCGGGTTTTCCGTCGCGTGATGGAAGCGAAATTGACCGGCCTTCCAACTCAACAGAAATGCTGAAGTAATCCGGCAACGAAATTCCCGCCTCTTTGACCGCGTCCGCAAATCCGCGCTCAACCACCGATTGAGGATAACAGTTCACCGCCGTGAAGTTTTGAATATAACTGTGTCCAGCCGTGAAGTTTTGAGAAAAGGCCGCACTTAAAATGCAAAACCACCGCTGGTTCATGGCGTTCACCCATAGGTTCGTGGTGGTGACGCCGTTGAGCTTTCCCGTTTGTTGCACGGCTGCGGCCAGCTCGGTTTGCGCCAGTTTATCGGCGAGCAAAACCCGCATGGCGTTGACCGTCTCGGACAATTGCGGGTTCCCGGCCACGAGACGCCCGGCCTCGTCCAACAAGACAGGCGCCAGCGCGCTGGGGGAGGAAACTTCCGATTGCAAAGCCTCCCAAAGGCGTTCGGTCGGTCCGCAATCCCGCGCCCGCCGCAAGGCTTCGGCCAGGGCCAAAGTTCTGAGCGGCACACCGGTTTCCGAAATGACATCGTCGTAATGACCGGCGAAATCGAGCAATTGATTGATGGCGTTGGTTGAGGGCAGCGTTTGCGACCGGGCGCGGAGCAGCATAAAATCCGCGCAAGCGAGCGCGGATGGCGGCGGGCAGGTTTGTTGAAACGCCTGGGTCGGCCCGGCCAGGTTGGACGGGGACGCGGATGCGTAGGACGCTCCGCAGAGAGCCGCCCAGGCGCGATGTTGCGCGGGGGACATGGCGGTCAGCCAGCCAGGAGGACAGGGCGGGGGTGGGGTTGGTTGTCCATCCGAAAAATCGCCATTGGCGTCGAGCGAA
>CAZLEE010000310.1:0-2898 GCA_964558455.1 uncultured Verrucomicrobiota bacterium
TGGAACAGCCACAGCAACGCCGCCCCCTCCAGCGCCCAGCCGATGGTGATCCATTGGCGGTCGAACTGGATCGGAAAAATAAGGGTGATGAAGAACAGTCCCACTCCGCCAAACCATGCGAGTTGAGCCAGACGCGATTTGTTTTCGGGGGAAATTTTTTTCAGGATGACGACGAGGCTCACCAATCCAGGAATCGCAAATGCGGCGGGCAGCAAGCCCATCATTTGATTTGGTTCAACGGCGGATACGAAGCGGTGGATGAAATAAAATTGCGGCGGTCCAGCCATGGCTGCGGTCGCCCACGGAACAACCTTGCTGGAAAATTTCCTCAAAAATACAAACGGGAACAGCGCGAACACGGCGAAGAAAATCAAATACCAGGCCAGAATCAGACGGAGCGGCTGGTTGGGATTCGCCGGATCAAAACGGTTGAAATGCCAGGCACATTCGAGCGCGGTCACGCAGATGAGGCCGACGGCAGGCATCCAGTCGAGCGAAAATAATTTTGTGATGCCGAGCAGCAGCACGACGAGCAAAAGCGCGAGGCCAAAGACCGGCGACGGATTGATCAACGGCAGCCGCAGCACAGCCATGATGAGCAGCAGGAAAGGAAGCACGACGGAGCACGCCGGCAAAATTGCGGCCAGATCGTCCGGCACGGCGGGACCACTGCTGAATTTAAGCCCGGTTTTCAGCGCGTCGGGCTTGAATTTTTTGACAAGCCAGATGCTGGCGGCGGCAAAGAAAACGCCGAACGCGCCGATCAGAAAAAATGGAACCGGCAGGCCCGTGAGGTTGGATGGGATTTTGAAAATAAGCGCGCCGGTTGCGGTGAGGGTCAGCAACAACACCGCCAGGACAGGCAGCAGGGTGGACGTGAGCGCCGCCAGCGCGATGGCCAGCAGATCCACCAGCAGGATGAAGGGCCAGACGATGAACGAAACCTCCGCCAGTTTAAAAACCGGAACGAGCACCAGCGCGAGCGCGAGTATCGGAAAGAGATGATTCGCCCAGGTCTGGGTTGTCACGCCGCGCCGGCGCCGGAGCAGAGCGGGCAAGGCCGAGTGAACAACCGCGAAGACGAAATAAAACACGAGCGCGGCATTGAGCAGTTCATCGGTCAGCCATTTTTGCGTCCAGTATCCGAGCAATCCATAAACGGCGAATCCCGCCGCGGATTGGGCGGCAGCCATTGTTTCATCGGCCAGCACAAGCGCCGTGACGACAAGATCAATGAGAAACACGAAACCGAACATCAACCACGGTTGTTGCGCGAGCGGCTTGAAATCCAAAAACCACGCGGTCAACGCCAGGGCGACGGCCACAAGGCCAAGCGTCGATCCGGAGAGCCACCGTCCGGCGTTCGCCGGCTTCCCGGTTTTCGCCCGCCAGTTTGCCGCAAGCCAAAGCGCGTTAAAACCAAGCAGCACGCCGAGCACGATGAGTATCTTGCACCCTTCAAAATATTTTCCGCTGACAAAGAATTGATGCGCCCAGCCGATTTGCATGATGGCCGTGCCAAGCGCGGCAAGCGCGGTGAGAAAATACCAGCGGCGATTGAGCGCGACGATGATGAGACCGACGTCAAGGATGGCGATATAACCGAAGAGTCCGAACGGATTGTCCTGCCCTGTTGAAAGCAGAATCGGCGTAAGGAAGCCGCCCAACATTCCAAGTATGGCCACGACGAGGGCATTGAGCCGGACGGCGAGAAAGAAAGCCGTGGTCGTAATGAGCGCCATCAGCAGAAACGTCGGAATCGGCCCAAAGAATTCAAAATGATAAATCGAGCGGCAGGCAAACGTGACCGCGTAGAGAATGACGACGCCTGTCGCGCACAGCGTTTGCGAAAGAGCGGGGAAGCTTTTGCGCGACATCAGCACGCCGCCGACGAGCAGGCCGAGGCCGGCGAGAAACCCGATCGACACGCGCAATCGGGGCGGGACAAGATTGTTGTCAAATGAGTATTTGACGAAAAAAACAACGCCGAGAAAAAGCGCGAGTCCGCCAATCCAGGCAAAGCCTTTCACGCCCATGAATTGCTCCCAGTTGATGGGCGGCCTGGTTTTGGGCGTTGGCAGCGGCGGCGGTTCCGGCAAAGCGGGTGCGACAAAAATCGGCAGCGGTGCGGCGGCAGGCGGACGCGGCGCTGAAACGACCGGTTCCGGGGTGACGGTTGGTTTTGGCGGCGCAACCGGAGCGGGCGCAATCGTTTCCTGTTGCACCGAAGACGCGGGCGGCCCTTTGGCCCGTTTTAGTTTGGAAATTTCAAATTCAAGTTGCCCGATCCGGCGGGAGAATTCCTCAATGCTGTTCCTTGCGCTGACGGCGCGCGCTATCAACCAGATTGCCAGTGCAATTGGAACTGCGAGAATGACCAGGATGACAAAAGCGATGCCAGGTTCCATAATTTGAACTAAAGCAAGATTTGCGGTGATTCTGGACTGGCTCCGGCCTTTTGCGAGCTTTTTTCCCGGCTTTTCAAATCGTTGACAACCGGCAGGGCTGGGGCTTGACCCCCAATGCAGCATCATCCCCCGGCGCAAAACATCGCTCCCGGCAGTTTGAGTCTGGAAGTGCAGGCGTCAATTTTCTCGGTTGGGTGAGACTCAGTCGAACCCTAATATTCCCGTCGTCTTGCTGCAGCCTTCGCCGGCCCCAGCCGGTGGGATAAGTAGATATTCGCCTTGCCGGGCAATCCTAAAAGGATAGCCATCGCTCAGCCCAGCGGTTGGCGCGAACGCGCCTACCCCGGGAAAAGGTTGAAAATTGGATTCAATTCCGCAAAGAGTTGAATCAAAGGGCTTGGGGCGGTTAAACGGCACTCGACGCCCCGCCCAAAATGGTATATGGTCAATCAAATGACAGTAACAGCGGAAATCGGAACCGGCGAGCTTG
>CAZLEE010000311.1:0-2836 GCA_964558455.1 uncultured Verrucomicrobiota bacterium
GATCGGGCTGGTCTGACGGCGACAAAACAATGGCGACCAAAGCGCCGAGTGGCGGCAATGGCGAACAGGTTCAAGCATAGATGTCATCGCGCAGTATCGTCCCAAGGAATACCACAGAAAGGGTCTGGAAGCAAACCTTTTAAGCCCCTCAACTTCCCCGCCGTTCCGGTAGTCGTCCAAGTCATCCCGGCGGGGTGAGACTCCAGTCGAACCCTAATTGGATTTCATGCGCGGGAGCGCAGGATGGCGGCCACCGCTTCCGGCGTAATGTCGGTGATGCGGACGCGGCTGGCTTGCGCGAACATGGTTTCAGTGATGGCGACTTTACGGAAATCGTTGCTAGCACGGCGTTGAACATCTTCACCAATTATTTCAACCATGTGGCGGGAACAGTGGTGGATTTCCCGGTTGTTCCAAAGCTTGCCGGCAGCGGCTGCGCGCATTAAGCGCTTGGTTGGCCGGGTTGGTTTCTTTAGTGTGTGGTCGTGACGCGAAGTGAAATCAACCGGCCTGCACCACGGGGAATGAGAATGCTGCACAACATCGCGTTGCACGCGGTATCCACGCGCGTGCCGCTGGTGTCAGCGAACGACGCGCTAAAACAATGACCAACGCCGCCTTCGCCGAATTGCAACGGAACATCCGCGCCTGCGCGCTTTGCGCGGAACATCTGCCGCTCGGCCCGCGTCCGGTCCTGCAAATCTCCCGCACCGCCCGCATCCTGATTGCCGGGCAGGCGCCGGGCACCAAGGTTCACGCCTCCGGCATTCCCTTCGATGACGCCAGCGGCGACCGCCTGCGCGACTGGCTCGGCCTTGACCGCGAGATATTTTACGATGCGAAGCGCGTGGCATTTGTGCCGATGGGTTTTTGTTATCCCGGCAGGGGCAAGTCCGGCGACTTGCCGCCGCGACCCGAATGCGCCGCCGCGTGGCGCGAGAAAATCCTGCGCGAACTTCGCGCCGTCACGCTGACGCTCGTCATCGGCCAGTATGCGCTGGAATGGCATCTCGGCTCGCGCGCGAAAGCGACACTCACCGAAACCGTCCAGGCGTGGCGCGAATTTTCGCCGAAGCTCTGGCCACTGCCCCATCCCAGCCCGCGCAACAATATCTGGCTGAAAAAGAATCCGTGGTTCGCGTGCGACGTGCTGCCAGAATTGCGGAAGCAGGTGGCGGAGACTCTCTCGTAAACGAATCATTTTGCCGCCGGGGCGTTTTTGGCCAGCGCGGTCGCGGATGGTTTTTCCATGGTCTCCCATCCGCCGCCGAGCGATTTGTATAGCGCGATCAGATTTGCTGAAATGGCGCGGTCGCTTTGAACCAGCTCGTCCTGTGTCTGATAGAGCGAGCGTTCGGCGTCAAGCACGTTGATGAAGCTCGACAGGCCATTGGCGTAAAGCTGATTCGCCAGGTGCAGGGAATCTTTGTTCGATTCCACCGCGTCCGCCAACGACCGTCGGCGGATTTGTTCCTTGGCGTAGGCCGTCAGCGCGTTTTCGACGTCTTCAAACGCGCTCAACGCGGTGTTTTCGTAATTGGCCATCGCCTGTTCTTGACGCGCGGTCTGGACTTGGATGTTCGCACGGATGCGCCCGGCATCAAAAATTCTCCACTGCACGGCGGGACCAACCGACCAGAACCGGCTGCCGGACTTGAACCAGTCGTCCGTGCTGATGCCTTCAAAGCCGGCGACACCGGTGAGATAAAATTTTGGGAACAAATCCGCCTTGGCCACGCCTATGTTCGCGGTCGCGGCGGCCAGTTGGCGTTCCGCCAGCGCCACGTCGGGCCGGCGCAACAACAATTCCGAAGGCAAGCCGACGGGCACGGATGGCGGCGCGGCGGGAATGGGCGCGACGGTTGATAATTCCGTCTGCAACGCTTCGGGTGTTTGTCCGAGCAGAACGCCGAGCCGGTGAATGGAGGCCGCGAGCGCCGTTTCCAGCTGCGGCACGACCGCGCGCGTGGTGGACAGAAGCGTGCTGGCTTGTTGCACGTCGAGGTTGCTGGTCAGGCCGTTGATGAAACGGTTTTGAGCAATCGCCAGCGATTGTTCCTGAGCGCGGATGTTGTCTCGGGCAATTTCCAATCGCCTTTGATAACCGCGCGCTTCGACATAGTTGAGGGCGACCTCGCCGAGGAGTGTGACGAGCACATCGCGCTCGCCGAATTGCGAGGCGGAGACCTGCGCCTTGGCCGCCTCCGTGGCGCGGCGTTTGCCGCCAAACACGTCGATTTCCCACGACGCGTCGAAGCCAGCCTGATAAACGTTGTTTTCATAGGGCACGCCGGACGGCATCGGCATTGAGCCAAGCAGCGGCTGGTTTTTGCTTTGTCGCTGGCGGGCGTATGAGCCGGCCGCGTCCACCGTTGGCCAGAGATCAGCGGAGGTCATGCGATAATGCGCGCGCGCCTCGCGCACCCGCGCCTGGGCGATGCGCAAGTCGAGGTTCGAGCGGGCCGCGCGTTCGATCAGCGAGTCCAGTTGCGGGTCCTTAAAGCTCTTCCACCACGACGCGATGGAAGGCTCAAGGTTTGTTTCGCCACCCGACTTGGGCGCGCTCCATTGCGCAGGCACGGCGGTTTTCGGTTGTTGGTAATTGGGGCCAACCGCGCAGCCTTGGAAAAGCGCGAGAGCAAGGACGGCGCCCGTGAGAAGGATTTGAGGACAATATTTCATAAATTGGCAATTAGTAATTTGAGCTTTGGTTTGCACGGTTCGCGCGAGGTTAATGCATCATCACGGCTTTTTTGCCTTGCGCCTTTTTGAGCAGAAGCACCAGTGGGACAGACAAAAAGCAAACCAGCGCCAGCCAGCGGAATTCGTCCGCGAA
>CAZLEE010000312.1:0-2788 GCA_964558455.1 uncultured Verrucomicrobiota bacterium
TCAGCCCGATTGACCGCCCTGGCAACGTATCAATCTTGCTGAGCATGTGCCGCACTTTTCGACTGCTGTTTACAATCGCCCAATAACAGCCGCCCAAACCGCCAAAAACCGTAAAAGAAAGGCCGCGCGTTTCGGCGCGGCCTTTCCTGAATCAATTACTCAGCCCGAAATCAGGGCTGGGTGATGGTGTAATACTGCGCCGCAGGCCCGCTGGCGGGGCAGGCGAAGGTATCGGCGCCACCGGTAAAGACACCGGTCCCCACCAAGGTCCACTGGGTCGTGACAGGCTTCAGGGCCAGATTTGTGGTGCTCCAGACACGATACGTGCTGCTGGCAGAGCCGCTAATGTGCAACACCGGCGCGCCAGGAGCGCCGCTGATCGGAATGGCGGCAAACGACGGCGGAACAGCCGTTATGACAGTCCCCGTCACGGCAAAGGTGAACGGGTTGCCGGCACTGCTGTTGGCGATGCTGACGTTTCCAGCAAAAACGCCGGTTGCGGTCGTGCTCAACTGCACTGTAAACGTGCCGTACGCTTTGGCGGCGATGGTAGCCGGGGGCGCAACCGTCACCGTGTAGCCGGAAGGCACAATCGGCGCTTCCACGGCCAACGGGCCATTGCCTGAATTGGTGATGGTGAACGTGATGGCAGGCCCGGTCCCGTTCACAGCAACACTGCCGAAGCTCACCGCCGGGCTGGTCTGCCCGTTGGTAATGAGTGTGGACCCGTTATACACTGCAATTGCCGGAGCCAGGATATTGTAGATCGCCTGGATATTCTGCGGTCCGAGGCAAACATTGTAAATGCGCGCATCCTGCATGACACCAAAGAACGGCAGGTTGTATGCCGTTGCTATCCCAGCCACACGATTGCCGATGCTGACCGGCCAGGCGTTGGCAAGCAGTGAACCCGGCAAGACCGCGTTGGTTATCATCTGGCCGTTGACATACAGTGTCTCCAATCCTGAATAGCCGTCATAAGTCGCGGCCACATGCTGCCAGACATTCGAAGTCACAGTGTTCGTGACGGTGAACCCGTTGAAAACACCGGACGCATTCTTGACAAAGAAGCGGAAGTAACTCCCGGTAATATCCATGACGTATTGCTCACCCCCATTGCCATAGCCCTTGGCGATCAGGGCCCCGCTGTTGCCCCCGCTGCTGGCATAGTAGTTGGTATATGGCATGATCCAGCACGCCAGCGTGAACGCCACGTTGTTGCTGAAGTTCAATTGCGGCTCGTCGGGGATCACCACCGCATTGTCGCTATTGGCGTCGGCGTTGGTAATGCTCAGCGCATCACTGCCGCCAAGGCCTGTTACCCATTCCGAGTTGTCGGCCGGGAAATTGGTCAGCGACCCGGAGTCACCAAAGACGGACGAATCGGCCGCAGTCAAACCAGCGCCGTCATTTAACTTCCACCAACCGACCAGTTCTGAATTAGGGTTGAAGGCGCCGACGGTCAGCACCGCATTCGAGCTGGTGATGGGCGACCCATTGCCGTTGTTAACCGTGACGTAGTAAGTGCCCGCGTTGGTCGTTTGCACGTTGGTGAAACTGAGAACGGACGAGGTTGCGCCTGCGATGGCCGCGCTGTTCTCATACCATTGATAAACGAACGAACCGTTGGTGGGCGAAGTGCCGGTGGCAACGACAGTCAAGTCAACCTCCTGGCCGGCCATCGCAGCCTGGCTGGCTGGCTGCGTCGCAATGCTCAGCGGCACGATGACCGGAGCGAAACGAACGCCGCGCATGTATTGGTTGGTGCCCGCCGTGGCCAGCAACGTTGACGCGGACCCCAAACCGTTGTCAGTGAATCCAATGAGCCGGTTACCCGACTGTTCGGACGTGGTGGCATAAATGGTCGCTCCATTGACGTCGTGTCCCCAGGTTGTAATGTTCGTCGGGAAGTTGACCGCCAATCCGCGGGTGCCGTTTGTCCCGCCCCCGGTGGTGTCCTGCAAGGTGTATTGATACGTATAAACGCCGCCAACCAAGTCAAAGCGGTGAACGCCGCCGCCATAACCTGTGCCACCCGCAATAAGTGCGCTGGTGTCAGCCACGTAAACCGTATTCAGGTCTGTGCTCATGGCGAAGTCAGCGCCGGCGCTGAAATACACGATATTGGAAGAAACGCCTCCCGCGCCTTCCTGGGTTCCGGAAAACTCATCCAAGCCTAAGGCCAGATATCCGGACGAAGTTGAGCCTTGGGCTACGTTGGTATCCGCGCTGGCGATGTCCGTGAACACAATATTGGTGGCAATTTGGCCCATGCAAACCGCCCCGGTCAGAGGTCCGCCGGCATCCGTTCCCTGGCCGATGGTGGGAATGCCATTGCCCGTCTGATAGGACGCCCCGGCAGGACCGGCGTTCACATATTTAAGCCCGCTGACGCTGGATGCCGAACCTGATGTCCAGAAGTTGAGTAATCCGTCGGTTGAATAGACATCACGAATTCTTCCACCGCTGTAAAGGCCATAGTTCGTGTAAACCAGCGCGTAGTAACCATAGCCATTGACCGCGCCGATGCCGCGTGAATACCCCGCTCCGCCGATCGTCACGTCAGCGCCGGCGAATGGATAATTCTGGTTGTAACCGGCAAAGTTGATGTATGACTTGTTGGAAGACAATGTGATGAACGCTTCGTTCATCCAATCGCTGCCGCCACCCGGAAAGATATCCGCAGGAGCCCCGGTGTCCGGAATCATGATCGTGCTCACATAAGCGCCGTTGGTCGTGAACTGGTCCAAATACATGGTGTTGCCAGTCGCGCCGCTCAACGCCTCGG
>CAZLEE010000313.1:0-2772 GCA_964558455.1 uncultured Verrucomicrobiota bacterium
AGGGCATGACTTTCCAGACGACGGACGGGTATTTGCAGCCTTCATTTTCGACGGCGTCGGCCCCGGCCGGGTCGAAAACGAAATGCGCTTCGATGCCGCGGGCGCCTTTGCGCAGTTGGTCCACCACGCCGATTTTAATTTCCTTGATCTGGTTATCCACCACGGTCTCGGGGGCGAGGCGGGCCAGATCGCCGTGGCGTTTGTAAACAGGGATGCCGACCACGGCGCGCTTGAGCTTGCGAAAGAGGGAATTTTCGTTGGCCAGCAGGGCATCGGCGGAATCGTTGTCCAGGCATTGGATGAGGCGCTGGGTTTCGATCAGGCCGTTTTTACGGATCTGCCGGGCTTTGGCGTGCTCGCCAAAGGGGGCGACCAGGCACCAGCCGTCCGCGTCGATTTCGTTTTCCAGGATGATAAGGATGGGAATGGTGTCGTTCATAGGTTGACAAATTCAGCGTGCCGCGCTAATTTTGGTTTACTTTTCGGCGATGCCAGCAGCGGCGAAATCGCCGGGATCTGCCGCGGCGGCTGACTCCCCCGGCAGACTTTAAACTTTTCCAGCACGCGCCCTCCTTTCGACATCGGGAATTTTACCGGCGTCTTTGCGATACATGTTGAAAACCTCGCCTTGGGGCGATGCCGAGATTGTGACCATTCCTTTGTCTTTGCCGTCCCGGCCTTGAAACACTTTAGTGTAAACTTCCCGGTCGTCCATCGGGATGGCATTGCCGGTGCGGACGGTCTCAACGGCATGGTTTAAAAAGGATTTGCGTTTGGCCCCATCCGGACTCCGGTCGAGATAATTTTTCAAGCGGGAGCCAAATTTGATCTTCCGACCTTCCTTGTTTTCAACCTCAAAGCCTTTGGCCAGGCGTTGGTCCGCTTCGTGCGGTGAAATCGATTCCGGCTCAGCGGTGAAACGGCCTCTTTCATCACGGGGCTGATCGGGATTGAACTCGTTGCCAACCGATGTGCCGTCGCCTTGCAGGCCGGCTGCATAGGCTGTGCCGATGATGTTCTCCAGGCTCTCTGTCTTGATTGACAGAAGCGTGTCGGCGGTGATGTCAGGCCATTGGGCCAATAGCTCGCTGAGTTTTTTGGCGCGCAAATCGACATCGGCGATTTGCAGGATGGCCGCCAGTTTGGCGGCGGCGTGGGCCAGATTTTCTTTGGTCTCGGCGGCGGCGGATTCACCGGCCGCTTGCAAGAACGCTTCGCTCAGCACCGGGCTGGCTTCGTTGGGGATGGCGTAGCCGAGCGCGGGAAAAAGGGCGCGTCCAGCGCGGCTGTAAAGATCAGCGCTGTTGACCTGATCATCGGTTTGCACGCCGATGCGGCGGGCGGCCCTGACGCCGGCAGCGCGGTAGAAATTCTCCGCGCCGTTTTGCGGGCTGGGCATTCTGGTGTTGGCGACCTGGGCAATGGCGCCCGGCTGCGCGCCGGCGCCGATGGGCTGGTCGGGATCGCAGGCCGGCTGCGTTTCAGCATCGGCGGGATTGGGGAGCGCGGCCGTCCCGGCCGCAGCAGCGGGCGTCCCGCCTGGTGCAGGCTTGGGAGCGGTTGGCGGGACGCCAGCCGCAGCGGGCGGGACGCCCGCGCTCCCCGGAGTTGCCGGGACGGGAGCGGTCAGGCAGGGTTCGCCAGCGGCCGGGGCCTGCCAGCGGAATCGCTTGTAGGCTTCCTTGAGCGCGATGCGCAAGCCGAGCGGGACCAGGCCAACAGCGGTGGCCAGGTCCGCCGCCGTCGTGTCTTCGACGGGGGGCATGATGGCGATGCCGGCACGGGGTTCCTGATCGAAGAGATAGGCGATGATGGGACGGTCCACGCGCTCGTTGAGATAGCCGGTGGCCCAAATGGAATCGCGCACCAGGTAGATGTCTTTCTCGCCGTCCTGGCCGCTGACTCCCACGGGTTTCTGGCTTTGGCCGCCTTCCTGGGCGCCGCTGCCGCGGGTGCCGGTGGCCACGTCCACACCGCGATAGCATTTGGCATAGAGGCCGTTGATCATCTCGACGATGGGATGGAAGGGCAGCGCGTTTTTGGCGGGCATGTCCAGGAACTTCAGCTCGACGCCGCGGTTGTGCAGAACCACGCCATCGTTGGCGATGGTGCGCAGAGCGTCGGCCGCTTCGTTCCATTCGGGGCTGTCTTTGGCGGCGTCGGTCAGGCCTTCGAGGAATCCGCTGCCGTAGCGGCTGCAAAAGAGGAGCCAATCGCGCAACGGGAAATGTTTCAGGAAAAGGGGTCAACCCATAGTTTGGTTCGTTTTGGCATAATTTCCTAATCATCTGTCGCCGCTCGCTCCCGCATTGCGCCGGGTTCCATCAAGGTGTCAGTCCGTATCTTCAAGATCTTTTTCCCTCCCTTGCTTTATAGACGAGCCGTCTCACATGTTCCCGCAGGCCCATGTGCAGGCGTTGCGCAATCCAGGCATGGATCTGCCAGCCCGTTTTTTCACAGGCTTGGGCCAGTGTCTCCAAGAAAAGCCGGTGATCCAAACCAAACTATGGGTGACCCCTTTTCTTTTCCTTTTCTCTTTTCCTTCGAGTATCTGAAGGATTTGTTCACGCGCTTGCCAGCGGCCTGGGCCAAGGCCAAAGCAAGCGAGAAAGCGGTCGCTGAGGCAGCTTGACTCCACTTTCATTCCGCCGATTTTCCTTGAGATAGCCACGAAATCTCTTAAATAACCAACGTGTGATCGCGCCCTTGGCAAAACTGCTAGTGCAGTGTCGCAGAAAAGACTTTACTAATATAGGGTGTCTGTGCCAGACT
>CAZLEE010000314.1:0-2740 GCA_964558455.1 uncultured Verrucomicrobiota bacterium
CCCCGCCGGATGGCGCCCCCCCTCCCACTAACGCCATTCATGACGAGCATGGCGAGCATGACACCAATGCCCCGCCGCCCCGGCATCCGCGCTACGATTGGCGCAGACACGGCCGCCCTTATTGGATGAAAGAACAGGATTACAAAGCGTTGATCGAGAAAAAAGGCGCCCACACCTTCGTTCTCGTCATGTCCACCGAACTGGTGCGCGACGCCATCCTTAACGACCTTTGGATGCGGACGATCATTGCCATATTGGGCACCATCGCCGTCGCCGGTTATGGTTTGGCCTGGCGCAGTTTGGAAAAAACCTCCGAACTTCAGCTCCGGCTCGTCCGCGCCAGCGAATTGAATTTGCATCTCAAGGAATTGAACCTCGCCGCCGCCGGTCTGGCCCACGAGACCCGCAATCCCCTCAATATCATCCGCGGCCTGGCCCATCTCATTTCCAAACAAGACGGGACCTCCCCGGAAACCCAGGCCAAATCCCGCGAGATCATCAATGAAACCGACCGCGTCACCGCACAGTTGAACGAGTTCATCAATTATTCCCGCCCGCGCGAGGTGCGCCGCACCCCGGTCAATCTCAACGCCGTCGCCGGCGAAGTGGTGCAAACCCTCAATTTCGATCTCGATGAAAAAAGCCTCAAAATAGAGCTTCAGGTCGAACAGATCGTGATTGAGGCGGATGAACAACTTCTGCGCCAGGTCCTTTTCAACCTCGTGCTCAACGCCATCGAAGCAGTGCCAGCCCAAGGCGCCATCCGCATCCGCGCCGGCAAACGGACTAATGAGGAGGCGTTTATTGAAATTTCCGACAACGGCCCCGGGGTCTCCCCCGAAAACCGCGCCGAAATTTTCAAACCTTATTTCACCACCCATGAGGAAGGAACCGGTTTGGGTTTGGCCGTCGTGCAGCAAATCGTCCTGGCCCACGGCTGGGAAATTTCCTGCGTGCCCAACGAACCCGTCGGGGCATTGTTCCGCATCGCCCACATCAAACTCAAATCCTAGAGATTCATATCGTGCCGACGGAAAATTCCAATCCAACCTCGCCCCGCATCCTTATCGTCGATGACGATGCGGCCCAGCGCAGCCTGTTGGATTCCTTCCTCTCCAGCCAGGGATTCGATACCGTCCCCGTCGCCTCCGGCGAACGCGCCCTGCAAGTCCTGCGCGAGCAAACAATCAGCATGATGATTTCCGATGTGCGCATGCCCGGCTTGACCGGCTTGGAAACCCTGCGTCTGGCGCGCAAGGAGCACGGTTCCTTTCCTGTCCTTCTGGTCACCGCTTACGCCGATGTGCGCGACGCCGTTGGCGCCATGCGCGACGGCGCGGTCAACTATCTTTCCAAACCCATTGACCTCGATGAATTGCTTGCCTCCGTCCGCCAGGCCACCGGCCTCACTTCCCACGCCCCGCTGAAGTTCGACGCCGGCAAACAATTGCCTCCGCACATCATCGCCGCCAGTCCGTTGATGCAGGCTCTCTTCGGCGACGCCTCGCTGGTGGCCGCCTCCGAAAGCCGCGTTCTCATTACCGGCGAAAGCGGCGTCGGCAAGGAAGTCGTGGCTGATGTCATTCACGCTTGGAGTCCCCGCGCCGCCGGCCCCTTTATCAAGGTCAATTGCGCCGCCATTCCCGAGACCCTTCTGGAAAGCGAATTGTTCGGCCATGAAAAAGGCTCCTTCACCGGCGCCACCGCCCAACGCATCGGCCGTTTCGAAATGGCCGACCGCGGCACCATCTTCCTCGACGAAATCGCCGAAATGACGCCCCAGCTCCAGGCCAAACTCCTGCGCGTCGCCCAGGACGGACGTTTCCAGCGCATCGGGTCCAACGCCGAAATCCGCGTCAACGCCCGCATCCTCGCCGCCAGCAACCGCAACCTGGAGGAGGAAGTCAAAGCCGGCCGTTTCCGCGAAGACCTTTTTTATCGCCTCAATGTGGTCGAACTCAACGTTCCGCCCCTGCGGGAGCGGCGCGAGGACATCCTGCCCCTCGCCAGCCAGTTCATCGCCGGATTCACCCAGGGCCGCGCGAAACTCTCCTCTTCCCTGTCAAACTATCTTGAACAGTATTCATGGCCCGGCAATGTGCGCGAATTGCGCAACGCCATGGAACGCGCTTCCCTCCTCTGTCGCGGCGACCTCATCGTCCCGGAACATTTGCCCGCCCGCATCCGACCCGGCGCGCGCCCCGCCGCCGCCGATGCCATCGAAGCCCAGCGCCTGGAGAAAATTGAATCCCACGCCGTCCTGCAAACCTTGCAAAAGCACAATTTCAATCGCACCACAACCGCCAAAACCCTCGGCATCAGCCGCCGCGCCTTGATTTACAAATTGCAGCGCCTGCGCGAACTCGGTCATAAAGTGGACGCCCCTTGATCGCGCTCCAAATAATCTTCCGCGCTTTGACTGAGGTGTTACGAACTTAATTGGCGTCGTAAAAAGGGCCGATTTGGCGTCGTAAGGTTTTTGGGAGTTTGACCACGCTGGCGTCGTATTTTGTATCCGAATAGCCACGCTCTGGTCGTACGGGTGTGACACGGGTGGTCATTTTTGTATTCTTTGATGGGCTTCAAGGTTTTTTACCGCACTGGCATCGTAAGAGACCGTTTATCCGGTGATTTTCCGCACTGGCATCATAAAACAGATTTTTTGACTTTCCCCAGGATTTTGACCGTAAGCGTCACGCCTGGCACCACTATTCAACCGCAAGATAGGCGTCATGGTATT
>CAZLEE010000315.1:0-2726 GCA_964558455.1 uncultured Verrucomicrobiota bacterium
CCAGCCGCCAAAATCCCGGCGTCATATTTGTAAATGTTATTTCCTGACGGCTCCTAACCGCCGACTAAAGCTCCAAGGCCAACTGCGCCCCCTCCGGCCGCCGAAAGGAGGCCGTTGAAAGCGCGGGCCACTCCCTGGAAAAACCGGCTTTGCGCTCGGCCACCGCAAAAGTGCGGGCGATCTGTTCGGCAAAAACTCCCGCCCCGACCATGCGCGAGCCGAACTCCGAATCGTTGAGCTTGCCTCCCCGAATGGCCCGGATGCGATTGAGCACCTTCTCTTTTTTCTCCGGCGCGTGCAAAGAGAGCCACTCCTGGAAAAGGTCCTTCACCCCCCAGGGCAGCCGCAACATCTCGTATGCGCCGAAACGCGCGCCCGCCTTGCCCGCCTCCTGCATGATCCGCAGCATCTCCTGATCCGTCAGCCCCGGAATGACTGGCGCCACCAGCACGCCCGCCGGAATGCCCGCCCCGGCCAAAGCTTCGATGGCGGCCAGCCGCTGTTTGGGCGAGGAAGTCCGCGGCTCCAATTTTCGCGCCAGATCCGCATCCAGCGTCGTGATTGTCAAACACACCAAAACCGCCTGGTGCCGCGCCAGCTCCCGCAACAAATCCAAATCCCGCGTCACCAGAAAATTCTTGGTGACGATCACCACCGGATTGCGGCACTCCGCCAGCACCTCCAGGCATTGCCGCGTCAGACGCAGCCGCCGCTCCACCGGCTGATAGCAATCGGTGGCGCTGCACATGCCAATCGTCTGCGGCTTCCATTTGGGCGACCCCAACTCCCGCCGCAACAACGCCGGCGCCTCCTCTTTGACCAGAATCTTGCTTTCAAAATCCAGCCCGGCGGAAAAACCCAGGTACTCGTGCAGCGGACGGGCGTAGCAATAAATGCAGCCGTGCTCGCAGCCGCGATAGGGATTGAGGCTGGTGTCGAAACCGACATCGGGACTGTCGTTGCGGGTCAGGATGGAAGCGGTTTTGTCGCGCAGGAACAGGGTGCCGGGAGCCGGCGGAATTTCCGGGTCAAGATCGGGGTCCGCTTCCAGGTGCAGTTTTTCAAAGCGGTTGGCTGGATTGGAAGCCGCGCCGCGCCCGTGAAATTGAACCGGATTTGACATGTCGGTTCTACCGTTTTGCCTCCTTGTCGGAAAGCCAGGCCATGGCGCGCAGGAGTTGGGCGTCGCCGGAGGAGCGGATTTCGGGGGCGGTCAAATTCCTTTCCAAGCTGGGGCGCAGCGAGGCGCGATTGGCCGGCAGGGCGACGCGGATGTCGGGTTCAATGCCCCGATGCCAGAAGGAGCGTTTGCCGGGAGTGAGCCATTCCTCCACGGCCAGATACAAGACCGAGCCGTCGGCAAGAGGGAATTCGCTCAGAACCGTCCCGGTGCCAAAAGTTTTTTCGCCGATCAAAACGGCGCGATGAGCGTCGCGCAGCGCGCCGGCCACGATTTCCGAATCGCTGGCGGAACTGCCGTTGATCAGGACGGCCATGGGCAGGTCGGTGGCGACGCCGCCGGGTTTGACGGGGATGGAAGTCATTTTTTCGGCTGCGTCTTTTTCCCAAAGCACGATGCCGTTGGTCAGAAACTGGCTGGCGGTGTCGATGGCTTCATCAAGCGCGCCGCCCGGATTGTCGCGCAGGTCCAGTATCACTTTGCGCGCGCCTTGTTGTTTCAGGTTGAGCAGGGCTTCGCGCAGATCGGCGGCCTCGCCGTCGCTGAACATGGCGATGCGCAGGTGGGCGATGTCCGTGCCGGGCAGGCGCTGCCAGCTCACGTTGTTGATTTTGATGGAAGTGCGCGCCACGCTGATTTCGCGTTTGCGTTTGTCGGACGGATTGCTGACGGTCAACCGGACGGGCCGGCCCGATTCGCCGGCAATGCGCGAGGAAATCTGGCCCAAGGACAGCCCCGACACCGGCTGCCCGTTCACCTGCAAAATCACGTCGCCGGCCCGGACGCCGGCCTGTTGGGCGGGAGAGCCGTCAAGAGGGGCAACGACCACGGCCTGGTGGTTCTTGGAAGAAATTTCGATGCCGATGCCGATCAATTTGCCCCGCATGGCGGAGCCGGCCCGCCGGGCCTGGTCGCGACTGAGAAAGATGCTGTGGTTGGAATCGCCCAGGGAATCGGTCATGGCGCTGATGGCGGCATAAGTCATGGCGGTGGGCCGGACGGAAGCGTGATTGACATAATAATGATCCATCAGGTTCCAAGCCTGGGCGATCAACCGGAAGTCGGCTGCCGCGCCGTCAGGAACGCCGTTGAACAAGACAAAACGGTCGATCAAGGCGCCGGCCATCAATGCGAGGGCGAAGCCCAGCGTCAGGAGGAAGGGGAGCCTCGGCAACCGCCATGACAACCACGTCAACTTGCCCTGGATTTTCTCGCTCATAATAGTTTTCGACGGCACGCCCGCCTCATTGTCCATTGGAATGTCCCTCTTTTCCGGTGTTTTTCAAATTCAGGTCAAATGGCTCGAAACGGGGGGCTAAAAAATGATTGACGGCAAACGCCATGAGGTAGGCGCCGGCGCAAATGCTGAACAGGATGGAATATCCCTCGGTCACCCGGTTGATTTTGTGAAAATGGTCGAGCAGGATTCCGGTGAAGATGGGGAAGAACATGGCGCCCGCCGAACCGGCCATGCCGCCCATGCCGATGACCGAAGCCACCGCTTTGCGCGGGAACATGTCCGAAACGGTGGTGTAGAGATTGGCCG
>CAZLEE010000316.1:0-2685 GCA_964558455.1 uncultured Verrucomicrobiota bacterium
GGCTTCATTGAGTGTGGATTGCATATAAGCCTCCTGTTCGCGCCGTTGACGGCGATATTCTTGTTTGAGCGCGCTGCCTGATACGAAGCAAGCTGTGCGATAAAGCCAGCCGGGAAGAATCGTCTTTTCGTCAAATAAGCCGGCCTTCTGCGCCAGAATGATGAATACGGTCTGGGTGACTTCCTCGGCCAGTTGAGGGTCGCGCACCAGCCGCAACGACGCCGAATAAACAAGATTGGTGTGACGCGAAACGAGCGCGGCAAACGCACTTTCGGATTGATGAGCGGCATATTGCCGCACCAGCTCCATGTCATCGGTTGTCATTCACCCTATTCATGCACGCCCAAAGGCAAAAGGGGACAAAGATTTTTATTTTTAACGGGTGGCGGACACCTTTGGGCAGGGATTTTAAGGGCGGCACGCCCTTGCAATGGGGGTTCCAAGGGGGCAATCAGCCCCTCTGGCGAGGTGACGTTGCGCAGCAAAGTATAACCTCGCCATTCAGCCTTTTTTCGCCTGCCCTGAATTTTCTGCCGCGCTGCCGGTTGCCGTCCATCCTGTCAAGAAACCCTTTGTTTATGCGGGTTTTGACAACTTGAACACAGATGGACACGGTCAGGCATGTTTCAGGCGGAGGGTAAGGGCGCCGCCGACGGGCAGTTTGTAACGGCGATGGCCGTCCGGCGCCGGTCCGGCGGCATCCGGCAGTTCGACGGTTTCTTCCCGCGGCAAAACCAGCTCTCCCTGACCGGCGGGCGGGAGCTGCAAAACCAATTCGCGTTCGCCCTGTTTTCCGCGCGTCCGCAAGCTGACCGGGCCTTGCACGGTGAAAGCAGTCACGTCTAACGATTCCAGGCCACCCAGTTGGGGTCGGAGTTCGTAACGCTTGAAACCGGGGTCGAGCGGTTTCAGACCAAGCAAGCCGTGGCAGGCCAGGTAGAGCGGAACCACCGCGCAATGGCTCCATTGCTCGCCGGTGTCGGGGCGGATGGCCCAATCTTCCTGCAAGGTGTTGTTTTCCTTCACCGAAGCCATGGTGGCCCAGCGTTGACGAAAATCGGCGACGATGACGTCGGCCTGTCCGCCTTTGGCCAAGGCCCAGAGACGCCAGCAGGCGTTGGCGGGGTAGGAGAAGCCCATTTCCGGCGGACATTCCGCGAGGGAACGAAGGGCGGCGGCGGTCTGGTTGCCGGGGCACTGGTCGAAGAGGATGGCGGTGGCGAGGGAACGGTCGCAGGTGCGCGGCGCATTTTCGCCGGCCAGCCAGGGGAGGTTGTTGACAAAGAGCTGCCGCGCGGGACTCCAGAAACGGGAGACGGTTGCGGCGGCCAATTCCCGGCCAAACTGCTCAATGGCCCCGGCCTGATCCTCATGGCCGAAGGCGCGGCAGAGGGGGCCAGCGCGTGTTCCATGGCGGCGGCGGTGTAGAGATTGAAGGCGCATTGTTTGTGGCGTTGTTGTTGATAGGCGTGATGATCGATCCAGACGGAAGGGATGCCCAGGTTTTCGACCGGCAGCAAGCCGTCGGAGCCGACGCGGCCTTGAAGGTATCGGGCAAAACGGAGGAGGCGCGGCAGCGGTTCCCGCAACGCTTCCAATTCGCCGGTGTAGGAATAATGATGCCAGCAATCAAAAGTGAATCCGACGCCATGATCCAAAATGGGTCCCCAACCGGTCAGATCAAGCTGGCGTTCCATCAGCCGCGCCAGGCGGTCGTAGGCGGGCCAGCAGTCGAGAAAGAAACCGTCCTTGGTCAATCCCTGGCTGAAAGTGGTCAAGGTAACGGGCGGGCAGGCGGCGTTCGCCCATGGCGAGATGCACGGCATGCATCTGGTGTCCGCCGTCGCCGCTGTATTGCTGGCGTTCGCGGGCCATGCCGTCCACCAAGGTTTCCTGGGCGCAATTATGGAGGGTGTTGATCGAGGCGTCAAAAAGGCGCTGGAGAGCCGGTTCGCCGGTGCGGAAGACGGGCTGATTGGGCCAGGGGAAGACGCGGCGGCGGACGCGCAAATTGCTGACGACCACCGGGCCTTTGGCGTTGTGAATATGCAGTTGGAGCCAGCGCAGGCTCTCGAAATCGAAGGTCTCGAATTCATTTTTGCCCTCGCGGCAGATGAAGCGGGTCCATGAATCAAAATGCGTATTCAAGAGCGGCGGGCCGTCAAGGGCGTGGGCTTCGTGAACGAGCAGTTCAATTGTTGTGCCTTCCGGGGCTTCAATCGTAAAGCCAGGCCAGCCGACCACCTGTTCAACCAACTCGAAGGTCAGCGCGGCAGATCGGGCGCCATCCATTTCGATGCGCCATTGGCCCGGGGCGGACTCGACGGCCGGAGGGGCGGGTTGGGCTTTAAAGGCGTTTGGGACGCGAAAATCGAAGTAATCCTGCGGCGTGGAGCGCCATTTCAGCCAGGAAGTTTTGGCCAGTTTGGCGACGGGGACGAGGGATTCCTGCAAGATGGGAATGCTGCGCGGGCGCAGTTGGGTGTCGGGCGGTCCTCCTCCCATATTCAGCATGTATTCGTCGTAATTGGTGGCGAGAGCCGGTTTGTTGGGGGAACCGCCCAGGGGCATGGCGGGCAACCAATGCGAATCCGTTTGGAAGCCGGGGCTGGACCAATTGTGCGGATAAATGAGGTGGACCCCAAAAACTGGACCACAGGTTAAGATGGACTTTCGCAGGTCTGC
>CAZLEE010000317.1:0-2652 GCA_964558455.1 uncultured Verrucomicrobiota bacterium
GTTGAGTCTGGGCGAGTTGTATCTCAAGATTTATTACGCCCCGAAACCGGCGGATGAACCCGTGGCCCCCTCTGTCGTGGCCACGAATTACCTGCTGGCAGCGCGGCTCAATTTCGATTACGTCATCACCAATTCTCCGGGAGGCGCGCTGGAACCGCGGGCGCATTTGGACCGGGGCTGGTGTTTCTGGTCCCAAACCAACATGGCGGCGGCGGAGGCTGATTTTCAATTCGCGGCCGACCGGTTGGATCACTCGCCGGATCAGGCGGTGGCGCGGTTTAAACTGGCCGACACGAAATTTCACGAACACGATTACACCGGGGCGGTAAGCAATTACAACTCGCTCATGCAAGACTACGCCCGGGACGAAAGCGTGACCAACGGCCTGTTTGACCAGGCCCTCTACCAAATCATCCAGGCCAGCCTGGACCTGGGCGATCAAGCGGGCGCGGAAGCGGCGCTGAAAAAGATACTGGACTGGTACCCCAACAGTTTGTTTGGCGACCGGGGCGGGTTATTGATCGGCCAGAGCGCACGATATGATTACAACATGGTGCGGGAAAGGTTTGGCAATTTGCTCAAACGATCGCCCCGCACCCCGTATCTGCCCGAGGTGCAATTCGCCATCGCCCGCACCTACGAGCTGGATGGGAAGTGGGGCGAAGCCATGCGGGGCTATGATGACTGGTTGAAGATACACGCGACCAACGCGCCCCGGCTTTTGCCCCAGGTGGAATACGCGCGCGCCCTGGTCTGCGGCAAAGCCGGAATGGAATCCAACGCCCTCGCATTGTTCACGAATTTTGTGGCGCGTTTCCCCACCAACACTCTTGCGCCCTGGGCGCAGAATTGGGTGGCGGACTATTATTTCAATCAGGGAGACAACGAGAAGGCGGAAGAAAACTACGAGGCGCTCTTTGTAAACTCGAAATTTCCCGATGCGGGGGATTTGTCCTTTCATGCGCGCTTGATGGCGGGACGGGCGGCCTTGGCCCGGCAGGGGCAGGGAATAACAGATGCGCGCGTCTATTTTTCCGATTTGGTGGCCGACACCAATGCGCCGGCCAATTTGGTATCCCAAGGCTACTTCGCTTTGGGCGACACCATATTCCAGCAATTTCTGGGCAACCCGTCCAACCTGACCAATCGCGACGAAGCCATTCGCGCCATCAGCACCCAGACCAACGGCGCCCCCACCAACGCGCTGGCCGCGCTGGCCTACGGAATCTTGGGGAACTACCACATGCAGTGGGCGGACCTGCAATGGGAAACAAATCACGACCCGACACTTTACAACAGCGCCGTGCAAATGTACCAGACCGTCGTGAGTTTTCCGGCCACGAACCTGGACGCGGGCACCCGCAGCCAGGCCGAGGTGGGGTTGGGCCGCATTGCTGAAAAGCAACACAAACCGGAACTGGCCCTGCTGTATTACAGCAAGGTGCTGGACAATGTTGACCCGGACCAGTTTGACCCATTTTGGCTTGAGCAGGCGGGCAAAGCCGCCGGTCATGTCTATGAGCAGCAGCAGCAATGGGACACGGCCATTGAGATTTACCGGCGCATCGAAAATAACGTCCCCGCCCTGCGGGCCTCGTTGGAAAAAGCCATCATCAACGCCCGAAGCGACCGCGACAAAGCCAGAAATTAAGTCCCAACCAACGTGTGCGCCGAGGAAGCACGGGGAAACCAGCCGGTAAATTGGGAAAAAACTTGGATTGGCAACGGCGGCTGCGTTGTGTTAGCTTGACTCGGCTTGACTGAATTATGAGACTGGCGCCAATTTGCAAATCGGAAGCCTTCACTCGCATTGAATTGATCGTGGTGGGCTTGGTGGTTGTCGTTGCCTTTTTACTCCTGTCGATGGTGCTCCCTCAACGTCGTGTTTGTTGTAAAGCCTCTCGCATATCCTGCGTGGGCAACCTCAAACAAATCGGCGTCGCCTATCGCATCTGGGAAAACGACCATGGCGATTGTTATCCCGCGCTGCAATCGGCGTCCAAAGGCGGATGGAGCGAACTTCTGACAAATGCCGATCAAGGATTCCTATGTTGGACGAACTACGCGATAATGGCCACCGAATTGGGGCAATCCCTAAAGGTGGTGTTATGCCCGTCGGATGGACGCAGGCACGCCGACACCTTTACTAACTTTGCCGACACGAACCTCTCCTATTTCGTAGGCGTGAGCGCCGACGATTATCAGCCCCAATCGTTGCTGGGCGGCGACCGCAATTTGGCTCCCGGAAATCAGCCCGGCCAGGATTATGGCTTCTCCCCTAAAAATGGCTTGGGAAATGATGTCGCCATCCCAATAAAAACGGGAGACGGTCCAGTTTGTTGGTCCTTGAAGATACATTCGGCAGGAAACCCTGACGGAGGCGGAAACATCCTGCTGGGTGATGGCAGCGTTCAACAGGTTACCACTTCTTCGTTTCGCAAGAATTGGCTGCGCAATGCCAACCCAACCACCAACTGGCCTTCCGGCCATGTTCCGTATGCGTCTGAGCGCACACGTCAGACGTTGGAAAGGGCTGATGATGCAGTGCATTGTCCGCAAGGCGTGATCGCGTAAGGCTTGATTCAGAGATCGGCGGCATCTGGCTATCCTATTGACGCAACCAAGCACAAGCTGTAGTGTCGCCTGGTGTTG
>CAZLEE010000318.1:0-2623 GCA_964558455.1 uncultured Verrucomicrobiota bacterium
GCTCACCAAGCACTACCCATTGAGTAAGGTTGCGTCAATAGGATAGCCAGACCGCGGGAATGTCCTTCGCTCCCTGATCAATGCTGTCAAGCGAACCGAACAAGTTGCCATTGGGAAGCTTGGCGACGTGCAAAGCCAGATGGAGTTTCATTCCCTGGACATCCAATGCGCCCTTCCAGTGGCCGGTCAATTCATTTGGGCTGGCGTGGGAATAATCCTTGTCCGCGTCCCGCGCCGCCGCCTGGGCTTGTTCGGCTTTCGGATCGGCGCGCTTGATGGTCAGCGGCAGGGCTGCGCCGCCCTGGGTCATAATGCCGGCGATTTCGGTTCCTTTCGGGTTTATCGTGCCTTTAAACACAGCTCCGACTGCGCCAATTTCCAACTGAACTGCCGGCTTCTCATAAGTCACCGAAGAGACAACCACGCTGCTGGCGCCCTGGTCCGCGCTGTCCGTTTCTGCGACAAACTTTCCGTCCTCGGGTTCGGCAATCTTGAACGCCACCCGTAACGCCGTCGGCCCCGCTTGCAGCGTCCCTTTCCAGTAACCCTGCAAATCCGAGCCGGCTCGGGGCGCGTAATCGCTTTCAGTCAACAATTCCGGAATGGTCGGCGGCGTCGCGGTGCGTTTCAACAGCAAAGTTGTGTTTAGAGCCGGCTGTGTCCAGGTGCCGGACATTTCGCCGGAGCGGGAGTCAACTTTCCCGTCAAATGTGCCGTCCACCGTCTTGGATTCAAACCGTAATGAAGAGTAATCGTATTCGAATTTGCTGATGGGAATGTCCTTTGTGCGCTGGTCAATGCTGTCAACCGTCGCGTGATAAGAGCCGTTCGCGCCGCTGATGTGCAGCACCACGCGGAGTTTGCCGACCTGCGTGGCCACGGCGCCTTCCCAATCGCCTCGAATATTCGGTTGCGGACGAAGGGCGTGGACGGCTTTGACGCCCACCGTCGCCACGCCCGCTGTCAATAAGACCGCCACGCCCGTGACGATTGCTATTTTTGTTTTTGTCCATGCCATAAGTTTCAATGCTCCTTTGATCAGGGTTAAGGTTGAACTGCCGGCGGCCGCGCCTTTCGTAATTGCGATTGCAGCCACGGATTTTGCCAGCCCGATAGGGGCGGCGTGAACGGAATTGGTGGAAATCGCGCCAGCAATGAGGGCGGTGGTCGAACTCACGCCGCGCTTGACGAAGAACTTTCGCAGCTTCTCCAGCGCCCGGCTGACGCGCTTCTGCGCGGCGTCGGCGTCCACACCCAAAACACACCCGACATCCCGGAGCGGTTTTTGTTCGTAGAAACGCAACACAATGGCGTTGCGGTCCGTTTCGCTGAGTTGCGCCACCGCTTCGTCCAGCAACGGCGCGATTTGCATCCAGCCCGTGTCGGAAGTGTTGTTTTGCATTTGCATGGCGATCTGTTCGCGGTGCTGGCGCCGGCGCTCCGCTCGCAACGTATCGTGCGACACGTAATAGGCCACGCGACAAAGCCAGCCGGAAATTGTCACATAATTGCCTAGCGCCCGGGCTTTTTGCGCCAAAATGATGAACACAGCTTGCGTGACTTCCTCCGCCAGTTGCGGTTCGCGGACCTGGCGCAACGCGGAGGAATAGACCAGCCCGACATACCGTTTCACCAACTCAGCCAAAGCCTCTTCTGAGTTGCGGGATGCATAGGCTGCAAGCAATTCGTTATCATCCGTTGGTCTCATTTACCCATTAAATGGCCACCCGGACAAAAATCCGACAATTTTTCTCGGGGAAACTGGCGTCGGACTGCGGGGGATGCGCCGGTTAAGACGGTCATTGGGCCGGGGGCATAACGCCGCTGATATTTGCCGAGGTCCTGTCCCGCATCCAGAGCCAATCTTGAAGATCCAGCGCGTTGACCACCGGACCCCAGGTTTTCCTGGCCGTGCTGCGCCAATGGTGAGATTCGGAATGGCCATCCGCAAAAGCGAAGCCGCAACCTCCGTTGTGATAGGTTCCCGGTACATCAATCCACGACTCATTTACCATTTCAAAGGCGAAGGCCGCGTCATTGAGGAAGTTTTGGTCCTCGTCCACCAGAACCCAGAGCATGGCAGGCCCGGGCGCGCGAATGGCGGAGAATTTCCCGTAGGTGATCCAGGGCGCGTCCCGTCGATGGGTGCCGAGGTTGTTCAGCCATCGCCCATTGACGGCCATTGTGGGAGGTCCATCGTGCTGGGTGGAACTCCCGCTCAGGTCCTGGGTGGCGTCAAACGTCGCACAAATATTGCCGACAGCCTGGTTCATCGAAAAATCTCTGGCGGCCGGCACGGTCTTGCCGATCAAGGCCGGATTGGAGCCTTGATACAATCCGACGCGCAAATCTCCGGGGCAATGAAACACGGTGACGTTGCCGCCGAGGTGCGAAGTCAACAGGCTCAGGGTCGGGTCTTTGAGCAAATCAGGATTGAATTCCGCAGGCTGACCAATGCCAGCCCGGCCCGAACACCAGTTGTGGCCGGGAATCATGTTGCCATCATCCGGGTCGGGCGGAAAAAAGTCATGATTGTCATTAATATACATTGTCATGGCGACCATCATCTGCTTGCCATTGTTCAGACAATAAGTGCCTTGGGTGGTTTGTTTGCTTTTTGACA
>CAZLEE010000319.1:0-2604 GCA_964558455.1 uncultured Verrucomicrobiota bacterium
AACGATGATAAATCCGGATCAACCCCAACGGGGTTGTGGCAAACGTTGGGCGCGAAGCGTTCACGCCGCTTCAATATCCAAGGGTCTTGCAGCATGGAAAGTGCAAGCCGCGTGAAAGGGTTCTCCGCTGTTTCCAGTGGAATTCGTCTTCCCCAATTCGCAGGTATTGTTCGGCTGAACGCCGGAGGCGTTATGGAAAGCCGGGGGTTGAGCGACCAGGGAGCGATCTGGGGTGGGGACGGCTCGTCCTCACAAACGGCGCCCCGGCAGGCGGCGCCGGAAGCGCCTGCTGGGAGCGCCTCCACCGCTCGCTTCATGGGAAGTTCCTTGTTCCTTTTGGACCTGCTCACCGAAAAGGGGTCAAGCCGTGTATCATGGTAAATGGGTCAGGCCGGCGAAGAGGTCACCCATTAAGGCGGGCGTCAGGCCGTAGTGCGGTTCATCTTCTCGGCATGATTTTTTCTGGTTTTTGGTTTCCGCGGCGGCTCCGCCCGGTTGCTCATTCGCTTGCAGCCAGGCGCGCAGTGGTTATTCTGATTTTTTGCACTTTAACATTTCATCGAGCTTTCTTTCGCCGGAATCAGGGACCAACTGCTCGGCAATTCCGGCGGCTCGCTCCGCGTCGTGATGGTAGAGCAGACGGACCTTCACGCCAGCGTATTCTATCGTTTCTGCCGCGCGTGCATGGAACGGGCTTTCAGCCCTTGTGATGTTTGCGGTCACAATTCCTGGGGCGTTGCCCTCGCCATTGGCGCTGGGGACTGTGGCGTGGCGTGAATTTGGGCCAAAGGCCCGGGGCTCACAGAAGGGGCGGGCCGCAGGACGCGTCTCAGTTTTTAAACGCCAGACGGCGGAGCCTCTGGTTCCGGAGGAACAATCGAAAAACTCGCGGCGGAAGCACCTGCATCGCAATCCAAGGTGTGAACGGACCTGCCAGGCGCGTCGAAATTGCGCGGAACGTCATGGACTGCGGCGGGAAGCGGAGCGCCACGCCGCTTTCGCGCGGGCGATGGTGGTCTAAAGCTCGCGGCTTGCGCGTGCGTGCGAAAGCGCCGTCGCCGCTGACGCTTTGCCGGCGCAGTCCAAGACGCAAACTGACTTGCCAAGTGCGTCGAAATCGCGCTGCCTCGTTCAAAAACTGCGATGCGCCCCGGGCCGCAGTTTGGTCTGTTTGCGGCTTTACAAGTTTAGGGAAAAGTGGGGGACTGTTGGTCGTGATTGAAAACAAAATGCGCCGTTATCTTTTAAAGAAATTAAGCGGGTTTCTTCCCCTGGTGGCGTTGGCAATTTTCAATACTGCGCCAATTTCCTGGAGTGGGGAATTGCCGGTGGCCCAACCGGAAGCGGTGGGGATGTCGTCGGCGAAACTGGCGCGCATTGGTCCCGCCGTACAGGCTCTCATCACGAACAATCTGGTGGCCGGGGCGGTCGTAATGATCGCCCGCCATGGCAAGATTGTTTATTTCGAAGCCACGGGTCAGAGCGACGTCGCCACCGGCCAACCCATGGAGCGTGACGAAATCATGCGGTTCTACTCCATGAGCAAGCCGGTCACCAGCGTGGCGGTCATGATGCTGGTGGAGGCGGGTAAAATTAACCTGGATGATCCCATCGCCAGGTATCTGCCGGAATTCAAGGGGGCTCAAGTCTTCCTCAGGACCACCCATGGCGGCTTGGTCACGGAACCCGCGCGGCGTGAGCCGACGGTGCGTGATTTGCTCCGGCACACGGGCGGATTGACTTATGGGTTCATGGGCGACACGCCGGTTGACCGGGCCTATAACGCCGCGGGTGTGCTGGCTCTGAACAACACGCTCGCCGACCTGACCCGCAAGGTTGCCCAATTGCCCCTGCTTTACCAGCCCGGCACCCGGTTTAATTACAGCGTCTCGGCGGATGTGCTCGCCCGCCTGGTCGAAGTGGTTTCCGGGCAGGCGTTCGACGAATTCCTGGCCGGGCACATTTTCAAACCACTCGACATGTACGACACCGGTTTCTGGGTGCCGCCGGACAAGCAAGCGCGATTTGCCGCCGTGCACGGTCCGGAGGGGAACAAACTGAAAGTCACGCACTTCCCGGTGACCACCGGCTATCGCCAACGACCAACATTTCTTTCCGGCGGCGGTGGACTGGTTTCCACGGCCCGTGATTATATGCGCTTCTGCCAGATGTTGGTTGCCGGCGGCGAACTGGACGGGCGGCGATTGCTCCGGCGTGAAACCGTTCGGATGATGACGACGAACCAACTGCCGTCGCAGGCGTTCCCGATTGAGTTTGGAGGTTTTTCAATTCCCGGCATTGGGTTTGGACTGGGTTTCTCGGTTCAAGTCGAACCCACTCCGTTTTCCGCCGCCCACATTGGCGAATATGGCTGGACGGGGCTGGCGAGCACCAGCTTCTGGATCTCACCGCAGGATGATTTAGTCGTCATCGTGCTGCAACAATTGATGCCGTATTCCGTGCTGCTGGATCAAACGGTCAAACCGTTGGTTTATGCGGCGATCGCCCATTATTAACCAGACGCGGCAACCGTTTCGCCTTCTCGCGGAGGAGACGTTGGTCAGTGCGCCAGCCGCGACAGCATCGCGTAGATGATCAGCCCCA
>CAZLEE010000320.1:0-2588 GCA_964558455.1 uncultured Verrucomicrobiota bacterium
CTTATGCGCTTGGGTCTTTTTTCGCCAGTTGAAATTCAGCCCGGCCGTCTGCCTTCTGGGCGGCGTGGCAACCGGATTGAACATGCACTTCTTTTCCATCGCCTGTTGGGGTCTCGGCTCCTGGAATATCGCCGTTGGCTTGATTTTCCTCGCTCTGGCCGCCCTCTCCTCCAAGGCCATTCCGCTGTGGGCCAGGGCGATTCTGGCCGGCTTGGCCGTCGGCATGAACTTGATGGAGGGGTTCGATGTGGGAGCCATCCTCTCCGTCTATGTCGGCCTCTTTATTGCGTGGCAAATCTTCATTTGGGAAACACCCGTCCCCGGCAAAATCCTCAAGGCCTTTGGCACGGAGGTGCTGGTCATTTTTTTTGCCGCCCTCATTGCCGCCTACACCATTTCATCCCTCGTTTCCACCCAGGTTGAAGATGTCACTTGGACCAGCCAGCACGACCTGAGTCAAAAAGAACGTTGGGATGCCGCCACGCGCTGGAGCCTGCCCAAGCTTGAAACTTTGCGCATTATTGTGCCAGGCCTCTTCGGCTATCGCATGTCCCGGAACATTCCCGCGACCGATAAAACCAGCGCCTATTGGGGAACCATCGGCCGGGACACAAGAATCCTGGACATACTCGACGGCACTCCCGACCAGCGTGCCGAATCAGCCGACAAATTCATTCTCGATCCCGGGGAGCGCAAGTTACTTAAAAACGACGATCGTCAGACACGCCTCAATACCGTCAACAACCTCACGGGTTATGCCAGAACAGGAGCGCGTTTCTCCGGCAGCGGCGAGTATGCCGGGATTTTGGTTTCCGTCCTCGCATTCTTTGCGCTGGCCAACTCATGGCGGGGAAGCAACGCGCCTTACTCAATCGGAGAACGGCGCGCCCTGTGGTTCTGGGGCGCTGCCGCCCTCTTTTCGCTCATGGCGGCCTGGGGCCGGTTCTTCCCGTTGTACCATTTGCTCTACCAATTGCCCGGCGTCCCCAATATTCGCAACCCGATCAAATTCTTGCATCCCTTCAATATCGCATGGTTGATTCTGGCCGCATACGGGATGGAGGCATTGTCGCGGCGATACTTCCAAAATCCGGCGCAACGAAGGGAAACCCAGCCCGCCCCTTCGGCAATCGGCAGCGCCAAAACATCCGGGTTTGAAAGGAAATGGACGCTGGCCTCGGTGGTGATTATTGCCGCCGCAGTCATTGGCCTCATCCTTTTCAACAACTGGAAACCCCAATTGATCGCACACCTCGTTCAAGACGGTTTTATCGCAAGCAAGGCCATCCCCATGGCCGACTTTTCCATTGGTGAAGCGTTCTGGTTTGTCCTCTGGCTGGCTGTCTCCCTCGGCATCGTCGGCCTTCTCGCATGGAAAGGAATACGAACCAAGTGGGCCTGGATTATTCTGGGCGTCTTCCTAATCCTTGATCTGGTCCGATCCGATGTCCCCTGGATCCGCTATTTCAATTACCAAGTTGATTATGCCTCCAACAGCATCGTGGATTTTCTGCGCGACAAACCCTATGAACATCGCGTCACCGGCCGCATCTCACCCAGTGGATTGGGCAGTGGCCTCAACTCGATATTTGGCCAGGTTTATAATTTCTGGCAGCAGAACGATTTTCCCTACAATGACATCCAAACCTTGGACTACGCCCAATGGCCCCGTATGCCGGACATGGACGCCGCTTATCTCAAGGAATTTTCCCTGCATGGCGATCATCTCGTCACCAGCGACCTGTGGCCCGTCATCCGATTATGGCAACTGACGAATACCCGCTACATTCTAAGCCTTGACGAGTTCGTAACCCTTTTCGAAAAACAAGCCGACGCGCGCCACAATATTACTGTCAAATCCCGCTTCAAAGTGGTGCATAATTCTGAAGTGGAATCCGCCCACGAAGCCGGCGATTTAACCGTCCAACCGGATCCGCATGGCAATTTTGCCCTCATTGATTTCACCAACGCCCTGCCCCGCGCCAAACTCTATTCCCGATGGCAGCAGTCAACCACCAACGACAACGCAACTCTCGACCAACTACTTTCCCGTGACTTTGACCCCGAAACAACCGTCCTGGTCTCCAAAAGCACACCCGTCGGCCAGCCCTCCGGCGATGGAAAAACGGACCCTGGCACCGTGGAAATCACCCGCTACCGTCCCAAGAATATAAAATTGCTCGCCAACGCCGCCACCCCTGCCGTCCTGCTGTTCAACGACCGGATGACCCCCCTCTGGAAAGTGTGGGTTGACGCCAAACCCGCGCCCATCCTCCGCTGCAATTTCCTCATGCGCGGCGTATTCTTGACGCCCGGCCGGCACACCATCGAGTTCCGGTACAAACCCGTGTTGACGGCGTTTCGTTGCAGCCTTTGCGCCTGGGCCGTCGGAATTTTAACCGCCGGCTACCTGATTTATTCCCGGAAACCCGCTCCCGTTCCGAATCCGCCCGACGACACCGCCGCCGCGCCCCAACCCAAAACGGACGTCCCAGTCAATCAAAAAAGAAAAGCCCGGACCCGGCCGGCTAAGTAAGGAGCCGTCAGGAAATAACATTTACAAATATGACGCCGGGATTTTGGCGGCT
>CAZLEE010000321.1:0-2543 GCA_964558455.1 uncultured Verrucomicrobiota bacterium
TGCCTGGTGATGGAGCATTGGCTGGCGCGGCGGCGCAGTTTGAACTGGATCAATCTCGGTTTCGGTTACGGTCTGGAATGGCCGGCTTCATGGCAGGGACCGATCGATGTTGATTCTGGAATAGTAATCCCAGGGCTGGGGATAAGCGCTGGCTCTAGCGGGATGGCCTTCATGGCGGCATCAAGCTTCCACGATTGGAATTTTCTTCGAGCTTTGCTCACAACCCTGGACATGGCGGCATTCCCTTCACGCCAAAACGGCCGCTTGAAATACTGTGCCAGCAACCAGGTTGGCGACGCCACGCTCCTTTACGCATCGGTTCTGGGACCACTTTGGGAAAGCATTCGCAAACCATGAAAGCTACCTTCGGACTATTGCGACGCATGTGGAAGGCTGAAGCCTTTTCTCCCCCGGGGCTTATAATGCGCGCTGCCACTCTGGCTGCGCTTTATGCGGTTTCATGCATGGCGGGGCTTCAAGAATACACCACGTTTCTCAGCGGCACATCTCCCAGCGTGAATCTAAGCTGGAGAACAGCCGCCACTCTTGGACTGATTCATTTATTGCTCCACTTTGCTTTCATTCTACCGGTTCCAATTTTGTTGATAGCGGCAGGCTTGCTTGCGGCATGGAACGGTTGGAATCCGCAGCGCGAGATTCCAGATAATGGCGGACATGGGGCACCCTTTAAACCCGACAAATAAATAATATGCATCTTCGACTCTTGAGACTATTTCTGGGTTTCGCGGCATTCGCTTGGGGAATATCAATCGTCGGGGTATTTCTCTCATGGCCCGCTGCGGAGGGGGCGTTACGCGGACTTGGCGCACGGCCAATTGCTTACGATCCCATGCTCGACTATTGGCTGAGGATGGCTTCAGGCGCGTTCGCACTGGTGGGAGGATGGTATCTGGCGCTTATGATTTGGCCGCAGAAATTCGCCGCCGTCATCCCGTGGTTCGGAGCTTTGATGCTGGCCGAAGGATGCGTCCTGCTTTTTCACGGGCTTCGCCTCTCGTTGCCGCCGTTTCCGTTTTATGGTGATACAGCGGCGTGCTTTGTCGGAGGCGGCGGGATTTTGTATTTTTCGCGGTATGCAAAACCGCAAGAAAGGTCCGATGCCGCCTGATTTGTCAAAGACCGGCCTCCTGCGCAAATTTCGCATAGTGCTTGGGATTTTCATGATTACGCTCGCGTTAAGCGGTCTGACTGCCTTCCCGCTGGAGCAGGAGCTTGCAATGGTGTGCTCCGCTCGCGGGCTGGGACATTTACACGCCCCGGATGTTCATGATGGCTTGAATTCGTGGCTTCTCACTGTTCGCGATGGCCTTGGAGATACGTATGCAAAGTATCCTTGGATCGCCTATGGCACGGATTGGTTGGCGTTCGGCCACATTGTCATTGCTGTGTTCTTCATTGGCGCATTTGTGAACCCGGTGCGGAATGTATGGGTTCTTCAGGCTGGTCTGGTTGCCTGCGCTCTCGTGGTGCCTTTGGCGCTGGTTTGCGGCGCCATACGCCACATACCGTTGGGCTGGCAGTTGATTGACTGTTCCTTCGGTGTTTTCGGGGCAGTGCCATTGTGGTTCTGCCGACGCTGGGCGCGCGAATTGGAGCGATCCGGATACGATCAAAACCACGGCGGGAAAAACCGCACCCCGCCGTGATTAGGAAAATTATCCAGGCCAATTCGATCATCGCCGCTTTGCTGGCGGCGGCGCTTTTGATTTATCCGTCGGTGCGCGCAAATTTGGACATTCAAGACCCCTCGCTGAGAGGACCGGGAATTTCCAAAGTTGATTGGAGGCTGATGCGCCAATTGACGCCGCGCTATGCGGCGTGGGCGCGAAAACGGGTGGCGGATGGACGAGCCGGGAGCCTTTCAACGTCCGACATCTCGGGCACCGAATGGCCGCTCTTCGGGTCTGTTTTTTATTTGTGGGGAATTGAAAATCTGCAAGCCGCCTGGGAAGCAGGAGACCACACTTCCGCCGTGGAGCCGAAGGTCTTTTGCAAGGACGCCATCATGGCGGCTTCTGATCTCGTGATTGATCCCAAGCACGCGAGTTGGGTTGAGCAACATTGGGGGACGAATTACCTGCACCGTGAAAACGTGTTTTACCGTATGCTCGTCATCGCGGCGCTGACGAGCCGCGAAAAACTACTCCACGACGGCGCTCATCTCGACATATTGCGCGATCAGGTTGAAACTTTTTCCAAAGAACTGAATGATTCAAAAAGCGGCTTGCTCAATGACTATCCTGGCGAGTGTTATCCGGGCGACGTGATGGCCGCCATCGCGTGCATCCGTCGCGCCGATGCTGTTCTCGGCACGGATCATTCCCAGTTCATCAGCCGGTCGCTGCGGACATTCATTGGACCGGGAAGCACACGCCTCAAATTGCCATCCTACCAGGCAGACGCCGAAACCGGAGCGCCCCTGTCAGAAACCTGTGGCTGCGCGAATTCCTACCTTTGTTTGACGTCACTAGTGCAGTGTCGCAGAAAAGACTTTACTAATATAGGGTGTCTGTGCCAGACTT